>NZ_CP012405.1:107500-445000 GCF_001305595.1 Azospirillum thiophilum | reverse complement strand
CCGAGGCGCGGGCGGACGCGGCCGAAGCCGAAGCGGCGCGGGCCAAGGCGATGGCGTCGAATACCGAGGCGCTGATCGCCAGCCTGAAGCTGGAAATCGAGAAGCTCCGGCGCGAACTCTACGGCACGCGTTCCGAACGCAAGGCGCGCCTGCTGGACCAGTTGGAGTTCCAGCTCGAAGAGCTGGAAGCGACAGCCAGCGAGGACGAGCTGGCGGCCGAGCAGGCCGCTGCCAAAACCACCGCGGTGGCGGCCTTCACCCGCAAGCGGCCATCGCGCCAACCCTTTCCCGACCACCTGCCGCGCGAGCGCGTCGTTGTGGCGGCCCCGGCGAGCTGCCCGTGCTGCGGCTCGGACAAGCTGTGCAAGCTGGGCGAGACGATCACCGAGACGCTGGAGGTAATCCCGCGCCAGTGGAAGGTGATCCAGACGGTGCGCGAGCGATTCTCCTGCCGGGCCTGCGAGACGATCAGCCAGCCGCCGGCGCCGTTCCACACCACCCCGCGGGGCTGGGCCGGCCCCAACCTGCTGGCCACCCTGCTGTTCGAGAAGTTCGGCCAGCATCAGCCGCTGAACCGGCAGGCCGAACGCTTCGCGCGCGAGGGCGTGCCGCTCAGCCTGTCCACTCTGGCCGATCAAGTGGGCACCGCCGCCGCGGTGCTGAAGCCGCTGCACGACCTGATCGCCGTGCATGTGCTGGCGGCCGAGCGGCTGCATGGAGACGATACACCAGTGCCCGTGCTGGCCAAGAGCAAGACCGACACCGGGCGGCTGTGGGTGTATGTGCGTGATGACCGGCCGTTCGCCGGCCAAGCCCCACCGGCAGCGCTGTTCCACTATTCGCGCGACCGCAAGGGCGAGCATCCCGAACGGCACCTGGCCGGCTTCACGGGCTGGCTGCAGGCCGATGCGTTCGCCGGCTATAACCGGTTGTACGAACCCGACCGCCAGCCGGGACCGATCCATGCCGCGCTGTGCTGGGCGCATGCCCGGCGGGGCTTCTTCAAGCTGGCCGACATTGCCGCGAACATCAGGCGCGGCAAGGACGCCCCGCCGATCTCACCGCTGGCGCTGGAGGCCGTGAAGCGCATCGACGCCCTCTTCGAACTCGAGCGCGCCTTGAACGGCAAGCCGGCGGCCGAGCGGCTGGCGGCCCGCCAGGAGCACGGCGTCGCCCTCGTAGCCGCGCTGGAGAACTGGTTGCGGACAGAGCGCGCCCGGCTCTCCCGCCATGCCCCAGTGGCCAAGGCGATGGACTACATGCTGACCCGTTGGGACGGCTTCACCCGTTTCCTCGCCGATGGCCGGCTGTGTCTCACAAACAACGCCGCCGAACGCAGCCTGCGCGGGATTGCACTCGGGAGGAAAGCATGGCTGTTTTGCGGCTCCGATCGCGGCGGGCAGCGGGCAGCGATCATGTACGGCCTGATCAACACGGCGAAGCTCAACGACGTCGATCCCCAGGCGTGGCTCGCCGACGTGCTGGCCCGCATCAACGACATGCCCCAAACCCGCTTGCGCGAACTCCTGCCCTGGGAGTGGAAGGCAATCCGCGAGCAGACGAAAGCTGCCTAACCGCGGCACTCAGCGGATGCTTACACCGGATCGCACGCGAGGCGAACAGCAGGCGCGGGATGTGGCGGGCCAGCCCGATGGCGATGCCGGCGGCATGCAGCGTCGCAGTCGAGAGGATGAAGCCCAGGCTGTAGAGGAGCGGGGCCGCGGCCTGCGGCATTTCGGTGCCATGGGAATGGCCGTGCAGGATGGCGAACACTCCGACCAGAGGGGCTTGTTCAGAAATCGGCCTGTTCGGCCTCCAGATAGGCGAGGCTGATGTATTTGCCGATGTTGCTGTCCCACCCCTTGGTCTCGGCGGCGCGGGAGGCGACGCGCGGGTCGGCGAGCACCATCACCTTCGCCTCCTCGATGGAACGGCCGGCCTTTACGGCGGCGGCGCAGGGTTCATAGATGCCTTCGAACAGGGTACGCTGCCAGACCGGCACGCCGGGACCGGGCTCGCCATGGGCCGGCAGCCAGATGCGGGTGTCGCTGTCGGTCCGCAGCCGGTCCATGGTCTCGAACGTCCCGAGGTAGGAGCCGTCGTCCATGTTGGCGATCCGCCGGTCCATCATCACGTCGCCGACGCACATCACCCCGTCCTCGACCACCGCCACCGACAGATCCGACGGCGTGTGGGCGCGCCCGTAATGGTGCAGGCGCAACCGGACGTCGCCGAGCGACAACTCGTCCCCATGGGCCGCGTCGCGGTTGGGAGCGACGATCCGGGTGCCGGCGGAGGCCTGGGCCGTCCATTTTACCATCGCGCTCTGCCAGGCGCTGCCTTCCAGCCCGAGGATCGCCGTGCGTGTCTCCGGCAGGGCGTAGCGTGGCAGATCCTCGCCGAATGCTTCGGCGAAGGCGTGGTTACCAAGCCAATGGTCGCCGTGGTAGTGCGTGTTGACGATGCCGACCACCGGCCTGTTCGTGACCGTGCGCAGCATGCGGATCGCCATCTCGCCGATCTGGAGCGAGGCCCCGGAATCGACGACGATCACGCCCTCGTGCCCGACGACGAAGGTGATGTTCGCCATCATCCCCTGGTTCTGCGGCGTCGGGAAGCCGTCCGGGGCCTGGATGATCCAGACATGCGGGCTGACCTGGACCAGGGGCCGGTCGGGCACCGGGGGCCCCTTGACGAAGGCCTCGACCCCGGCGGCGAAGGCGCGGACAGCCGCGAGTCCCGGCAGGGCTGCCAGGGCTGCCAGGGCGGTGAAGGCGGTGGTTCCACCGGCGAGCAGGCGGCGGCGTGGCAGGCGAAACATTCGGGACCTCCTGGACGGTCATTGCGCCGCGACCGGCGGGATGGCGGGGGCGTCGGCCGAGCGCGCGCGCGCCGGCCGGCCGGTCTTCCGGTCGATCGCCCGGTCGGTCAGCACGGCGCCGATCCACATCGACCACAGCACGAGCCAGGCGGTCAGCACGAAGATCGAGGCGCCGGATACGCCGGCACCGATGGCGCAGCCGCCGGCAAGGACGCTGCCGAACCCCATCAGGCAGCCGCCGACGATGTAGCGCCGCATGGTGGAGCCGTCGCTGAAGCCCTCCAGCTTCAGGTCGCGCCCGGCCAGCCCGGCCAGGAAGGCGCCCAGCGCCACGCCGGGGATCAGCCCGGTATCGAATCCCCAGGTCGCGCCCGGCGGCGACAGCACCAGCATCAGGAAATCGGCGGACGGCGCGGTGAAGCTCAGGGAATGGATCGCCACCGGCTCGAAGGCGGCGGCGGCGCTGCGCCATGTGAACCACCAGGCGGCAGCGACGGTCAGGCCGACGCCCGCCGCCCCCAGCCAGGACCAGCCCGACAGGCGGTTGCGCCGGGCGATCATTGCACCGGCGGCCAACCAGCCCAGCGCGAACAGCAACGCCCCGTCATGCCCGACGCCGGCCAGCGCCAGCAGGTCGCGCTGCGCACTGCCGACCGTCCACCATCCGTTGATCGCCTCGCGCGCCGGCGACAGCACGCCGCGCAACGCCGCCTGGGCCACCACCGCGAACACCAGCCCCGACAACAGCGCCCGCAGGTTGCCGGTGGCCGCCAGCACCAGCATGCGGCTGGCGCAGGCGCGGGTCAGTGTCATGCCGCAGCCGAACATCAGCCCGCCGATCACCGCACCCGACAGGCTGCCAGGGTTGTTGAGTTGGCGGACGCTGCCGGTGTCGAACAGGCCGAGCAGGATCAAGCCCTGCGTCGCGATCAGCGCGGTGGAGAAGGCGAGCAGCCACACGGCCAGCCGTTCGCCCAACCGTCCGTGCGCCACCTCCAGCGTCGAGGCGCGCAGGCAGAAACGGGAGCGCTGGGCGAGAATCCCGAACAGCGTGCCGATCAGCAGCCCGCCCAGCGCCAGGAAGCGGTCCTCGCCCAGCGTTTCCATCAGGCCGTCGATGGTGATGGCGACACCCATGGCGGCGGCGTCCTCAGGGCTTGATGTAGGCGTAATGGTCGCGGGCCTGCAATTCGGTGATGCGCACGACGCCGGATTGGGTGAATTCCGCCTCCATCACGAACTGGTCCTTGGTCAGGTTGCGCCGCTTCATGGTGATCTCGCACACCTCGAAGCGGACGCCGCGCCCCTTGAGGTCGGAGATAAGCGGGCCGTAGTCGATGTTGTTCTTCTTGTCCTGGGCGCCTTCCAGCAACAGATCCACCCCCTCGGCGTGGGTGACGACACGGATCTCGGTCTTCGGCGCGACGTCCAGATGGTTGCGGATGTTGCGCAGGGCTTTGGTGCCCTGCTCGGCGGCGTTGTCGATGTGATAGACCACCTTGTCCTGGGCCAGCGCCGGCATGGATGCCGCCGCGCCGAACAGCAGGAGCACGGGAAGGAGCAGAGGGGCGAGGAGGCGGCGGAGGCTCATGGCGGCGGTCTTTCGGTTCGGGGGGCGGCGTCGGGAAAGGATCGCCGTCAGGCGGCGAGGCCGGGGTTGCCGTCCATGCCCTTCAGGACCGGCAGGTTGAGGCGGGGCGGCGCCACGGTCTTGCGGGCGCGCAGGTTGCGGGCGACCAGATCCCAGATCGCCTCGCCGCCCGCGGTCCTGGCCTCCTCCGCGACGGGGGCCCAGCCGGCGACCTTGTAGGTCTTCGACGCCTCCAGCGGCTTGCCGTTCAGCGTCATGTCCTGGATGCGCTGCCCGGCCGGCGCCATGGGATCGCAGGCGTAGGACAGGCCGCCGACGCGCACCATGTCGCCGCCCTGCTGGTAATAGGGATCGGGGTTGAACAGGTTGTCGCAGACATCCTCCAGCACCGTCTTGATCTGTGCGCCCGACAGGCTGCTGAGCGTCACGTAGGGGTAGGTGATGGCGGTCTGGTCCAGCAGGTTCTCCATGGTGATGGGCTGGCCGGGCAGCAGGCTGGTTCCCCAGCGGAAGCCGGGCGAGAAAGCGATCTCGGCATCCTTCTCCGCCATCAGCGCGTCGAGGATCAGCTGGTCGAAGCTGCCGTTGAAGTTGCCGCGCCGGTACAGCGTGCCGTCCGTCACCGCCAGCGTCTCGCCCAGCGCCGCCTCGTAGGGTGCGCGCACGCGGGTGATCAGCGCGTCCATCTCCGGGTCGGCGGGCAGCAGGTCGGCGAAGACCGGCAGCAGCCGGTAGCGGAAGTCGGCGACCCGGCCGCCGGTCACCTCGAGGTCGAGCACGCCGAGGAACTTGCCGTTGGAGCCGGCGTTGGTGACCAGCGTCCTGCCGCCGGGGTTGGCGACGATGCTGGGGGCCGGCATGCCGTCATGGGTGTGGCCACCGAGGATGGCGTCGATGCCGGCGACCCGCGAGGCCATCTTCAGGTCGACGTCCATGCCGTTGTGCGACAGCACGACCACCACCGCCGCCCCGGCGGCACGGGCGTCGTCGACCGTCTTCTGCATGTCCTCCTCGCGGATGCCGAAGGTCCAGTCGGCGACCATGTAGCGCGGGTTGGCGATCGGCGTGTAGGGGAAGGCCTGGCCGATCACCGCCACCTTGACGCCGTTCACCGCGCGCATGGTGTAGGGCTTGAACACGTCGTCGCCGAAATCGGCGCTCTTGATGTTCTGGGCGACGATCTCGATGTGCCCGGCGAAGTCCTTTTCCGCGACCTCGCGCACCCGGTCCTGGCCGTAGGTGCATTCCCAATGCAGGGTCATGACGTCGACGCCCAGCAGCTTGGCCGCCTCCACCATGTCCTGCCCCTTGGTCCACAGCGCGGTGCCCGAGCCCTGCCAGGTGTCGCCGCCGTCGAGCAGCAGGGCGCCCGGACGGTTCGCCCGCACCCGCTTGACCAGCGTCGCCAGATGGGCGAAGCCGCCGACCTTGCCGTAGAGTCCGGCCATCCGCTCGAAATCGAGGCAGGAGAAGGCATGCGCCTCCCGGCTGCCGGGAGGGATGCGGAAATGCTCCAGCAGCCGGCTTCCCACCAGATGCGGCGCCCGCCCGGCCATGCCGCCGATGCCGAGATTGACGCTCGGCTCGCGGAAATGGATCGGCTTGAGCTGGGCGTGGCAATCGGTGATGTGCAGCAGCGACACCGTGCCGAAGGCCGGCGCGTCGTAGATGGTATCGGCCGCCGTTTGGGCGCGGGCGAAACCGGCGGGCAGCAGCAGTCCGGCGGCGTTCGCGGCGGCCAGGACGTTGAGGAACTCGCGGCGGTTCATTTGGCCGGCCCCGGCTGGGTATTGGCGGGCGATGCGTTGACGGGCGATTTGGGATCGAACAGCAAGGCCATCAGATGCTTGATCTGCGTCTCGCCCAGGATGCCCATGTGACCGGCGCGCGGCATGTTGGAGCAGGCGTTGCTGGCCTTGGCGTTATAGATCTTGGCCCAGGCGGCCTTCAGCGTCTCCTCGTCCCGCCCGCGCAGCGTGCCGTACTGGCTCAGGCTGGGGCCGATGGTGCCGTAGGAGATCTCGGCCGGGCTGATCTGGTGGCAGTTGTAGCAGTTGCCGCCGTTGGCCCCGTCCGGCTTGTCCGTCCAGGTGTTGCCGCGCCCGCTCTGGGCGATCGCCTCGCCCTGTTTCCAGTCGCCCAGCCATTGGCCGTCGGACGGCCATTTGACCGTCGCCATGTTGGCGGCCTCGATCCGCTCGCGCCTTGCGGCGGCGGCCGGGCTGGCGGCGGCCTCCGGATCGGAGCAGAAGGCCTGCGTCTCGTCCTGGGTCAGGCGGTCGATCCTGGCGATGCCCTTGTCCTTGAAGCTGGCGGCCAGCATGCGGGAGAAGGCGGCGTCGTCGGCCCCCGGCCCCCAGCTCGCCGTCTGTACCGGAGCCGTCTGGGAGAGGGCCGGGCCGGCCAGCGGCAGCAGGGCGGCGGCGAGCAGAGCGATATGTTTCATGGCGGCCTCCGTCAGCGCTTGATTCCGGGTGTCTTCATCGTTGCCCCGCTGGCGTTGACCGCCATGTACATCGACAGCGCGATGGTCGCGTCGGAGGTGTAGACGGGTTCGGGGAAACGCTGCTGGCGGAAGCAGTCGTTGAGGCGCCACTGCATCGACCACATCTGGCCGGAGCTGACCCGGTAGGCCGGCCAGCTGCCCCAGCCCGCCGCCGCCCCTTTGGCTCCCGGGATGTAGGGCAGATCCTGGAGACGGATCCGCGTGCCCTCCTGGCCGTGGCAGGTGGCGCAGGAGAAGTCGTACGGGCCGCCCTGGTAATTGAACATCCGCTTGCCCAGCTCGTACATCGCCTGTTCCTTGGGATGCCTGGGCGTCGCCGCGATGGGCGCATCCCTGGACTGGCCGGAGATGTAGGCGGCCAGGGCGTTCATCTCCTCCTTGGGCGGAGCGGTGAAGGACGCTTCGACATAGGGTTTGGGATCCTTGCCCTGGAGGGTCTGCATGCAGGTCAGCAGGCGCGATTCCAGGTCCTGGACCCGGTCGGTGTCCGCGAAATAGCGCGGAAGCAGGGCGTAGGCGCCCCGGACCACACCGGGGCCGAGGCCGAGGTCGCAGCGTTCCAGCGACGCCGCCTTCGGTCCGCCGGGTGTCTTCCACAGCTCCTCCCCACTGGCCTCGTACAGTTCGGCGGGGTTGCCATCCTGCAAGGCCTCGCGGTAGGCCTCGATGCCTTCCTGCGCCGCATCCTTCTGGGCGTAGGCCGCCGTCGCGGCGGCCGCCGACACCGCGAGGAACGCCATGATCCCAACGCTTGCCCGGTCCATCCCTGTCCCCTCCCGTCCTTGTTCTTGTGTGCCGGACGCGCCCCCGCTTCCGGTTCGAGAGCCCGGTTACGTCACGGTGGCTTCGTCGGTGCGGGTGTCGCCCTTGTTGTCGACCCAGGTAACGGACACCTTGTCGCCGGCCTTGCCGCCCTTCACCTTGAAGGCGAGGTAGGGATTCTTGGAGATCGACGGCCCCCATTGCGCCTGCATCACCGTCTTGCCGTCGAGCTTGGCGGTGACCTCGTTGATGAACCAGGCGGGAATGACCGCGCCGTTGGCGTCCTTGCGTTGGCCGGTTTCCATCTCGTGGCCCATCAGGACCTTGATCTCGGTGACGCCCTCCTTGACGGAGGCGCGGATCTTCATCGGACTGCCCATGCTCGTGCTCCCTTCCTGTCCGCTCAGCCGCCGCAGCCGCCGAGCGTCACCTTGATTTCCTTGGATGCGGCGTAGAACTTGCCGTCCGCCTTGACCAGGACGACGACGTTCGAGGTCTGGCCCATCTTGATGCGCGCGGTGACCTCGGGGATCGTGTCGGGCATCAGGTCGAAGGAGGCCGCCAGCATGCTGGGGTTCTTGTCGACCAGGATGGCGATGCGTTCGGTGTTGGGCAGCTTGCTGATCGCCTGGACCGGCACCACCGCCCCGTTCTCCGCGATGTCGGAGGCGACGATCTGGACGTCGCCGCTCTGTCCCGGCGTGCCGGCGCCCAGCGCCTTCAGCGCCTCGTCCATCGTCCTGGCGTCGAAGGCCGCCTTGTCCCAGTTGGCGAAGGCCATCCGCGGCAGGACGAACCCGGCCGCCGCCAATGTTCCCAGGAAGGTCAGGACCTGGCGTCGTTCCAATAGTCTCGGTGTCATGACTGGGGTTCCTTCTCGATCACGTCATTTCGCCGGCGCGCCGGCCAGGATCCAGGCGACCAGGGTCTTCACCTGGTCGTCGTTCAGGTCCGGTTGCGGCGGCATCGGCACCGCGCCCCAGACGCCTTCGCCGCCGGCCTTGACCTTGGACACCAGCGCGTCGGTGCTGTCGCTCCCGCGATAGCGGGCGGCGATCTCGCTGTAGCTCGGCCCGACGATCCGCGTGTCCACCGCGTGGCAGGACAGGCACCCGGACTCCTCCGCCAGCGTCAGGGCGGGGGGCGGCTTGTCGGCCGCCGCCTCGTCCGGGCCGGTGCGCTGGCCGCGGACCGGGCCGAAGATCCGGTTCTGCGCGGCGAGGTTGCCGTGCGCGCCAAGGGCATGGTCGGGTAGATGGGAGGCCAGCTGGACCGACGGCTTGCACTTGGTCATGCAGGCGGTGTTGGCGGTGTCCGGCTTGGCCGCCGCATCGGGCAGGCCGGGGCCGGGCCACAGGGCGTGCGCGGTGGTCATGCCGTTGCGGTTCGGCATCCGCGCCTGGACCTCGCGGATCGTCCTGTCGGTCAGGACGAAATCGTCGGGCACGATCTCCGCGAGGTTCAGCATGTAGGCGAGCACGGCATAGACGTCGTCGTCGCTCAGCGACTTCGGCGCGTTCCACGGCATGGCCCGGCGGATGTAGTCGTAGAGGGTGGACACGGTGGCGACCTTCATGACGGTCGTCCGCGCCGGGAAGTCGGTCCGCTTCAGGGTGGCGACATGGCCGGACTTGATGTCCTCGGCGGTGGTGCCGCCGATCAGCGGGTTGAAGACGCTGTTGCTTTCACCGAAGGTGCCGTGGCAGCTGCTGCATTTGGCCTCCCAGATGTCCATGCCGCGCGACACGGTGCCGGAGCCGGGCGGCAGGCCGGCGAAGTCGGGGCCGACGTCGATGTCCCAGGCCTTCACCTCCGCCGGGGTGGCCGGACGCCCGACGCCGGGAAAGCCGTCCGCCAGGGCGGTCCCGCCCGGCAAAAGGCCCGCTGTGAGGCCGAGCAGGACGGCGAGGGCGGGGCCGGCGAGCGCCGCCTTACAGAATCTGGACATTGTTCACGTCCCCGTTTTCGGCGACCTGCCAGGTCTGGATCGCGTTGTTGTGGTAGATCGACCGCGACCCGCGCGCCGCGCGCAGTTGGCCGTAACCGGGCTGGACGAAGCCGGTCTCGTCGATGGCGCGCGATTGCAGCAGGGCCGGCTGCCCGTCCCAGCTCCAGGGCAGGGAGAAGCGGGTCAGGCATTTGGAGAGGATCGGGGTCTGCAGGGTCGCCTCGACCCAGGTGACGCCGCCGTCGACGGAGACGTCGACCCGCTTGATCTTGCCGCGCCCCGACCACGCCAACCCGCTGATGGTGAAATAGCCCTTGGCCATCAGGGTCTGGCCGCCCGACGGGGTGGTGATGACCGACTTGCATTCCTGGATCGAGCTGTATTGCCGGTGCTGGCCGTCGGGCATCAGGTCGATGTAATGCACCGCCTCGTCCTTGGTCGCGTAGGGACGGTCGCCGACCTCGACCCGGCGCAGCCATTTCACCCACGACACCCCCTGGACCCCCGGCACCACGAGGCGCAGCGGGTAGCCGTTCTCCGGCCGCAGCATCTCGCCGTTCTGGCCGTAGGCGACCAGCACCTCGCCGGACAGCACCGGTTCGATCGGGATGCTGCGGGTCATCGACGATCCGTCGCCGCCCTCGGCCAGCACGTATTTCGCGGCCTTCAGGTCGGCGCCGCAATCCTCCAGCAGCGTGCGCAGCGGCACGCCGGTGAACTCGCTGCACGAGAGCATGCCGTGGGTGTACTGCACCGTGGGCACCGCGACGTTGCCCCATTCCATGCCGGTGTTGGCGCCGCACTCGATGAAGTGCATGCGCGACACCGGGGGCAGGCGCAGGATGTCGTCCATCGTGTAGACCTTGGGCGTCTTCACGAACTCCGGCCGGGCGCCGTCGATCATGAAGCGGTGCCGGGTCGGGTCGATGTCCTGCCAGCCCTGATGATGCCGCTCGAAATGCAGGCCGGACGGGGTGATGATGCCGAACAGCCCCTGCAGGGGCGCGAAGGACACGCTGGCGGCGGCCACCTGGGTCAGTCCCGGGCTTTGCCGGCGCACCAGCCCGCGCTCGTGCCTGGACGGCAGGCCGTAGGGGGTGGCGGCCACCGGCTGGCCCAGGCTGCTGCCCCAGGGGGTCGGGTTCAGGATGTCGGGATCGCCGATGCCGGTGGTCGCAGCCGGCGCGGCGGCGGCGCGGCCGCCTGCCGTCGCCGCGACGGTCGCTGCGGTGGCGGTCAGGAAGCTTGCGCGCAGGAAATCGCGCCGGCCCTGGCCGACCTGCCGGATGTCTTCCGGGGTCAGGAAATTCTCGGGCGCCTGCCGCAACCGGCCGGACGAAACATCCTTGCCGGGGGCAAGCGGATCGGTTCGGAGAGTCGCCTCTCCGTTTGGCCGCAACTTGGTCATGTCTGTCCCGATGTCAGTCCGGCGCGCCGCCGGTTTCTTGTCCGCCACAAACAGTACGCTTGACGAACAATTGGCGCCACCGGGTGGATTCCGGTGCCGACCAAGGGTAAACCCTTGCCTCCCCTGCCGGGTCGAACCGTGGATGCGACCGGATCGCCGGCCTCAGATCCGCTCGCCGGGCGCCAGCATCAGCCGCGCCAGTTCCGCGACGGAGCGGGCGCCCATCTTTTCCATCACCATCTGGCGATGGCCTTCGACGGTCTTGACGGAGATGGACATCGCCGCCGCGATCTCCTTGTTCTGCCGTCCGTCGAGGACGAGGGTCAGCACCTCGCGCTCGCGCCGGCTGAGCTGGGCCAGGCGTGCCTCCACCGCCTCGCGCCCTGCGCTGCGCGTCAGCACGTCACGGCATTTCCGGATCGCGGCGTTGACCGCGTCGAGCAGCGTCTGATCCTTCCAGGGCTTCTCGATGAAGTCTTCGGCCCCGCCCTTCAGCGCGGCGACGGCAAGCGGCACGTCGCCGTGGCCGGTGATCATGATGACGGGCCGTTTGCAGCCCTGCTCCCTCAGATGGCGCAGCAACTCGATCCCGCTCATGCCGGGCATGCGGACATCCAGCAGGACGCAGCCCGGGCGCAGCGGCGGACGCAGATGGGGCGAGCGCAGGAAGGCCTCGGCCGACGCGAAGGTTTCGCAGGCGATTCCGACGGACGCCAGCAGATAGCCGACCGAACCGCGCATCGCCTCGTCATCGTCCACCATCAGAACCAGGGGCGTGTCGGTCATGGAATGGGATCCTCGATGGATGGGATGATGGACGGGTCGCAAGAGGGTGGCAACGTGAAGCGGACGGCCAGGCCGTGGGGCAGCGAGGGCTCGGCCCAGATGCGCCCGCCATGCCGCTCGACGATGGTCCGGCAGATCGACAGCCCCAGCCCCAGCCCGTCGGGCTTGGTGGTGAAGAAGGGTTCGAACATCCGCATCCTGGCATCGTCGGACACACCCGACCCGGAATCGCGGACCTCGATCATCACCATGCCGTCGGACAGGGCGGCGCGCACGGCGATGGTGCCGCCGTCGGCCGGCCGCATCGCGTCGACGGCGTTCTGCAACAGGTTCAACACCACCTGCTGCAATTCCACCTTGTCGGCCTGCACCGGCGGCAGGTCCGACGCCGCTTCGGCGACGATGGACAGCTGCAGGTCGGACGGCGTGCCGAACAGCGACAGCGTCTCCTCCACCACGGCACCGACCGCCAGGGTGGAGCGCTGGGCGCCGCGACGGCTGACGAAGCCACGGGTGCGCTGGATGATCGCGGCGGCGCGTTCGGCCTGTTCGGCCACCGACCGCGCCCCGGCGCGCAGCCGGTCGAGGTCGGGAACAGGCGCGTCGAGCAGCCGGGTCATGCCCCCGGCGAAATTGCCGATCGCCGCCAGCGGCTGGTTCAGTTCATGGGCGATGGTGCTTGCCATCTCGCCGACGATGCCGAGCCGCGAGAGCTGATCACGCTCCTCGCGCAGGCGGAGCGCCGCGGCTTCGGCGCGCTCGCGCTCGGCGATCTCGTGGACCAACTCGGCGGTGCGGCGGCGGACCAGCACCTCGACCCGCGCCGCGTGGATCACCCACCACAGCACCGCCGCGCCGGCGACCGCCAGCCAGTGCCAGTTCCGGCGCAGGAGATCCTCCAGCGTCGGCGGGGTTTTCGGATAGGGGCCGATGTGCAGCGTGCGGAACAGCTCGTGCACCGTCGTGTAGTCGAGCGAGGCGGTCCAGGCCCGCCCGTCGGTTGCCGGCATGGTCAGCAGCGCGGCGGCGACCTGCCGGGCAAGGTCGCGCGGGGTGTGCGCCAGCCGGGCGAACGGCCAGTCGGGATAGAGCCGCGACGACACCCGGCAAGGCGGCGTGTCGGGTTGCAGCGCGTCGGTCTGCCGCTCTCCGACCACCGCGAAGGTGCCGGGCGCGACCCGGCCCTGCGCTTCCAGCTCCTCCAGCAGGCAGGCACGCAACACGCCGGCGTCGGCCGTGCCGTCGCGCACCGCATCCGCCACGCCCTCCATCGGAAAGCCGACCGGGATCAGCGCGGCCAGATCCGTGAAGGGGTGGACGCCGGCATCCTCCATCTCGCGCCATGCGATCTGGAAGCCGCCGAAGGCATCGGTCGACACCACCGCCAGCCGCTTGCCCTTGAGGTCGGCGAGCGTGTGGATCCCCTGGCGGTCGGCCCGGCGGATGATGGTGGAGCCGACCGCCGCGATGGGGAAGGCCGGCAGGCCGGATTCCAGCGTGGCGATCCGCGTCACCGCGAACCGGGCCTCCAGCGTGACGTAGTTGCCGGGGTTGGTGATGACGAAATCGACCCGCCGGTCGGCGACCGCCAGCACCATGCCCGGGAGGTCGAGCGGCAGCGCAAAGAAGCGGCGATCCGGGATCGCGTGCTCAAGATGGGCAAGCGTCGGTTCCCAGTCGCGCGCCGCCCGCTCCGAGCCCAGATAGGCGAGCACGCCGATGCGCACGGTTTCCGGCTCCGCCCGCGCGGCCGCCGTCCACACCATCATCGCACATGAAACAATCAGGCGTTTGAACATAACCGCCAGCATAGCCCATGCGGTGACCGCATTGCCAACAGGGTCATTGCTGGCACCAGCCGCAAATCGGTCCGGGTAACGGGGACCTTCGTCAGGGCAGGCGTACTGCCGGGATCACTTCAGGGGAGCGTAGGTGCCGTTGTTCCAGGCATAGAGCACGAAGGGCTCGGAGTTGGGATCGCCCTTCCGGTCGAACCGGATATCGCCCAGCACGGTGTGATAGGTGCCCGCACGCAGCGCGTCGGCCAGCCTGTCGCCCTTCATCGTCTTCGCCGCTTTGGCTGCGTCGGCCAGCACCCTGACGGCTGCATAGGTGTAGAGGGTGAAGCCTTCCGGCTCGAAACCGGCGGTGCGGAAGCGCCGGACCAGATCGGCGGTGCCGGCATTGGCGCGCGGATCCGGGTAGAAGGTGAACATCACCCCATCGCTGGCCGGCCCGGCGATGGAGGCGAATTCGGTGGTTGCCAAACCGTCGCCGGCAACGAACCGGGTCTTGAGCCCCTGTTCGGACGCCTGCCGCACCAGCAGCCCGGCCTCGGTATGATAGCCGCCGAAGAAGACGACATCGACGTTCAAGGCCTTCATCCGGGCGACCAGCGACGAGAAATCGCGCTCTCCCTGGGTGATGCCTTCGAACAGAACGACGTTGCGGCCCTGCTGCGCCAGCTCCGTCCGCACCCCCTCGGCGATGCCCTGGCCATAGGTGGATTTGTCGTGGACGATGGCGATGGTCCGGCCGAGGTTGCGGCCGACGATCTGTTTCGCTGCGACTCCGGCGGCCTGATCGTCGCGTCCGCAGACACGGAACATGTTGGTCAAACCACGCTCGGTGATGGTCGGGTTGGTCGAGGCCGGCGTTACGATCACCAGCCCGGATTCCGCATAGACGCTCGACGCCGGAATGGTGGAGCTGGAACAGAAGTGCCCGACCACCGCCTGCACGCCGTCGGCGACGAAGCGGTTGGCGACGGCCACCGCCTGCTTGGGATCGCAGGCATCGTCGGCCACCTGCAGGACGACCTTCTCCCCATTGATGCCGCCGGCGGCGTTGAGATCGGCGACGGCGAGATCGGCGCCACGCCGCATCTGTTCCATGAAGGAGGCGTATTGCCCGGTGACTGGCCCGGCAAGGCCCAGTTTGACGTCGGCCGCCGCTGCCGTCGGCACCAGCGCCGCAAGGGAGATGCCGAAACGAAGAAGGTTGCTGCGAAACAACTTTTGGATGAACGTGTCGGATCGAGACATGGAACTTCCCCATTCGTTGAAGCGGCATGTTGTCGTGTCGCTGCATCCGTCCGCCGAACCGCATGCGGCGGACGTGTCTTGGCAGGAGCTGCCTTGCGGCGCCCCCGGTGTCAGAAGGCCAGCACCTTGCGCAATCCAGTGAGATCGGCGAACTCGTGGTCCGGCCGGGGCTGCCATGGCCCCAGCCTGTCCTGCGTGCGGTTGATCCAGGCCACCCGCATCCCCAGCGGCTTGGCTCCGTCGATGTCCGCCCAGGAGGCCAGCGACGCGTGCAGAACCTCGCCGGGAGCCAGCGCCAGCCGGTCGAGAGCGAGACGGAAGATGCGCTCCGACGGCTTGTAGGCCCCGGCCATCTCGGCGGTGGTGACGCTCGGGAAGAAGGAGGCCAGCCGGCTGCGCGCGAACAGGTCGCTGTCCATGTTGGTGATCGGCATCAGCGGGTACTTGGCCGCCAGAAGGGCGAGGATCTCCGGCACCTCGGGGTGCGGAGGCGCCTGCTCGACCAGGCCGGTCAGCAGCGTGTCGGTCAGGGGCGGAAGCCGGTCAGCATCCAGCCCGGCGATTCCGGCTCCGGCCAGCGTGGCGGCGAGCGCTTCGGCGGCGACCTCGCGGTAGCGGCGATAGGCGGACGACCGGTAGAGCTGGACGTTGCGCATGTCCCAGTCGAGATAGAGCGCGGCGGCGTCCAGGTCGCCGCGTCCCAGCCTGGACAGCAGCTCCGCCATGCCGGCGGTGCCGCCGGCATCGACGTCCACCAGCGTGCCGAAATAATCGAAGGTGACGGCCTTGATCGCGTCCATTCCCATTCCCTCTCTCAGGACGACTTGCGCGTCGCGAAGCGGGCGACGCGTTCGGCGGCTTCGGGATTGCCGAACGCCTCGACAGCCGCCGCAGCCTCCAGGTCCAGCGCGCGGCGCAGCGTGTCGGAGAGGTCGACGGTCATCAGGCGCTTCAGCCGGCCGGTGGAAAAGTGCGACTTGCCGGCGACCGTCGTCGCCAGCGTGAGGGCGGTGTCGAGCAGCGCCTCGCGCGGGACCACCCGGTTGACCAGCCCGAGTTCGGCCAGCCGCGCCGCCGATTGCCGTTCGCCCAGCAGCATCAGCTCCATGGCCCGCTGATAGCCGACCGCCAGCGGAAGCAGATGCGTCACCCCGCCGGTCACGAACTGGGCCCAGTCCATTTCGGGAAAGAAGGCCTGAAGGTCGTCGGAGGCGACCACGAGATCGCAGTTCAGCAACCACTCGAACCCGCCGCCCACGGCGAAGCCGTGCACCGCCCCCACGACGATCTTCGACCCGAACATCAGGTCGTGGGTGATCTGCTGGATGCCGGCGATATGGGCGCGGATCGCGGCATCGTCGCGGGTCTGCTGGTCGAACTCCTTCAGGTCGTCGCCCGCGCAGAAGGCCCGCCCGGCGCCGCACAGCAGGATCACCGCCACGTCCGGGCGCTCCGCCGCTTCGGTCAGCGCGGCGTGAAGGTCATGCAGCAGGACGGTGCCGATGGCGTTCATCCGCTCCGGCCGGTTCAGCGTCACGCGGCCGATGCCGGCCGTCACATCGAGATCGACCGTGCTCATGACCCAACCCTTTCGATCCAGTCGGTCTTGCCGGCGGTGCGCGGCAGCGAGTCATGCGAAATCATGGTGACCATGGCGGTCGCCCCGGCCTGCTCACGCACCGCCTTTTCCAGGTCCGCCGCAGCCGCGGGCCATGCCGTCTCGGGCAGCCCCTCGGCGGCCTCCACGCGCAGCTGGATGCGGTCGTACGGTCCCGGCCCGACCAGCCGGATGCGGAAATGCCCGGACGACAGGGCCGGCAGGCTGCTGACCGCCTTGCGGACCGCGCTGGGGAAGACGTTGATTCCGCGGACATTGAACATGTCGTCGGTGCGACCGCTGACGCGGAACCGCCAGGACGTGCGGCCGCAGTCGCAACGCCCGGTGCCGGTCACGGTGATGACGTCGCGGGTGCGGTAGCGGATCAGCGGCTGGCATTCCTTTTCGATGTGGGTGCAGACCAGCTCGCCCATCGTGCCCTCGCGGATCGGCAGGCGGTTGCCCTCCGCGTCGAGGATCTCGGCGAACAGGTAATCGCTGCCGTGGAAATGCAGGTCGGTGGTCGCCTCGCACTGGCTGCCCAGCGTGCTCAGCACCTCGCTGAGGCCGTAATTGGCGTTGCGCACGCCGAAGCCCCAGCTTTCCTCCATCGTCGCGCGGAAGGCCGCATTGTCCAGTCCGGCCTCGCCGCCGAACAGGCCGAGCCGAAGCCCGAGGTCGCGCGGTGCCGGCCCGCCCTCGTCACGCAGAAGCTTCTCCAGCAGGGCCGGATAGGACGGCGTGCAGGAGATGGCGGTGATCTTCAGGTCGACGATGGTCTGGAGAAGCTGCCTGGTGTTGCCGACGCCGAACGGCACCACCGTCGCGCCGGCCGCCTCCAGCGTCATGTGGTCGGTCACGCCGCCGGT
Source organism: Azospirillum thiophilum (assembly GCF_001305595.1). Taxonomy (NCBI): domain Bacteria; kingdom Pseudomonadati; phylum Pseudomonadota; class Alphaproteobacteria; order Rhodospirillales; family Azospirillaceae; genus Azospirillum; species Azospirillum thiophilum. The sequence goes on along the minus strand of NZ_CP012405.1, from coordinate 427,668 downwards.
CCACATGCAATAGTTCAGGCAATGCACCACGCGGTCGGTCGACCGCAGTCCGGAGGCATGCATCGCCCGGCCGCCGATGGTGGCGATGCGATCGCAATCCTGCCGGCTGTTTGCGAGGTTGAGCGCACGGCCGGTGGTGCCGGAGGTTCGGTGCAGGCGGACGATGCTTTCCTCCGGGCAGGCCACGTAGTCGCCGAAGGGATAGGCGGCTTCCTGGCCGGTGCGCAGATCCTCCTTGTCGGTCAGCGGCAGATCCTGGAGGTCGTCGAGCGTCACCGGCCGTCCGATGCCGGCGGGCAGCATGCGCCGGTACATCGCCGACCGGCCGGACACATAGGCCCATTGCCCGGCCCAAAGGCGGTCCTGGAGGGCGCGGACCTCGCCGTCGCCCAGACTTTCGAAATCGGGATGGAGAAGATCGGAGGTCGGCATCAGTGCCTCGGGCTGGATGGTGGAAGCACCGGTCAGGAACCGGGGCGTGCGGCGGCACGGGATTCGATGGCGGATTGCGGCAGGATGGCGCGGGCGTGCCGGCCCTGGCCGATCTTGCCGCCGTCATCCTCGGACCAGACGTCGAACCAGTAGAGGGCGCCCTCGCGGCCGGTGAAGCGGGCACTGGTCCTCACCTGGCCGCCGACCGGCGTCGGCGCGACATGCGACACCTCGAGCCTGGCCCCGACCGACAGGTCTCCGGACTGGAGCAAGGGGCGCAGCAGGGCGGCACAGGCGCGCTCCATCTCGGCGATCATCACCGGCGTGGCGAGGACCTGCGGATAGTGTTCGTCCGGGTCGCGGGCGAAGGCGTCGGCCGTCATCGACGGATCGACGACGAGGTGCACCGTCTCGACACGCTCCGGATCCAAAGGGCTTGTCATGCGGGCTGTCTCCTGTTCAGGGGGCTCGCCCGTCACATCGCAACGCCCGTGCCAAGCTTCTCCGAACCGGAGAAGCAGGGACAAAATCAAATGAAATGAGCTACTTGCCTGGAACAGGGGAGGGGCGCGAACCTCGAGGGTCATCGCATCGAGCAGGAAGCGTAAGAAAATAGAACGTTATGAAATTTTACGATCGTTCGGAATCAAGACGGCTTGCCCGCTCCGGCGCGTTGCAGGGCGATGCCGTAATCGCGGATCTTGCTGTAGAGCGTCGGCCGGGCGATGCCGAGGATCTCCGCCGCCTTCGTCACGTTGTGATCGACATGGATCAGCGTCGCGGCGATGACGTCGCGTTCGTGCTCGCGCAGCGACTTCAGGGCAGGAGCCACGGTCGGAGCCGGGGGCGGTACCCGTGCGTCGCCGGGCGGGTCGAAACGTTGGATCTCCGTTCCGTCGGACAGCACGACGAGGCGTTCCAGGGTGTTTTCCAGTTCACGCACGTTGCCCGGCCAATCGTACCCGGTCATTGCCCGCAGGGCCGCGTCGGAAATGGTGAAGACCGGCTTGCCCGCGGCGGCGGCGTATTTGCGCAGGAAGTGGGTCGCCAGCATCGGGATGTCGCTTCTGCGCTCCTTCAGAGCCGGAATGGCGATCGAGACGACATGCAGACGATAATAGAGGTCGTCGCGGAACTCCCGCCGGGCGATGGCGTCCTTCAGGTTGCGATTGGACGCGGCGATGACCCGGACGTCGACCGGAATGGGCCGGGTGGCGCCGATGCGGGTGACCTCGCGCTCCTGGAGAACGCGCAGCAGTTTCGCCTGGAGGTCGAGCGGCATCTCGGTGATCTCGTCGAGGAAGATCGTCCCGCCGGACGCCATTTCGAACTTGCCCGGCCGCCCGCCCTTCTGCGCTCCGGTGAAGCTGCCGGCGACGTAGCCGAACAGCTCGCTCTCGATCAGTTCGCGCGGCAAGGCGGCGCAATTGACGGCGATGAAGGGGGCGTCGCGGCGGTCGCCATAGGCGTGGATCGCTTGGGCAAAGACTTCCTTGCCGGTGCCGCTCGGTCCGTTCAGCAGGATGTTCGCGGTGCCGAGTGCCGCCTTGCGGGCGTCGCCGACGGCCTGCCGCAGGCAATCCGATGTGCCGATGATATCGTCGAAGGTGTAGCGTGCCGGACTGCCGGCGATCTGCTGGGCGATCCGCTTGGCCCGGTTGAACTCGCGGAAGGTGTTGACGACCGACTGGACCTTGCCTTGGGCATCCTTGATGGGAATGGCGGTATCGATCAGGTGCAGGTGGCGACGGCCGGAATCGATGATGAGTTCACGGTCGTAATAGCCGATTCCGCTCCGGAAGATCGGCGCGATGATCGGCTCGAAATCGAGAAGTTCGGCGAAGCGGCGGCCGACGCTCTGCTCCGGGTTCAGGGTCAGGATGTGCCCGGCCGGCGCATTCATGTGGCGGACCCGGCCATCCTCGTCCACCACCAGCAGCCCGTCGGAAATGCTGTCGACGATGGCACGCTGCTCGCCCAGCATGCGGTCGAGGTTGCCGCTGGTCTCCAATGCCCCCATCTGGGCGCTGGTGCTCTCCGCGCACAGCAGGGCAAGGCCGCTCAGCGTGTCCGTGCCGACCGAGGCGTCCGACACCAGCGCGATGGCGCCGTGCAAGGCGCTGTTCAAGCCGAACAGGGGCGCGGCGGCGATCGCGGAGTTCGTCAAGCCGGGGCGGACATGCTGCCAGCCGGACGTGACCATGGGCCGCCGTTCCCGCAGGCACAGGTCGATGGCATTGGTGCCTATGGCATCCTCCGCCGCCGACCGTCCTTCGCCCATACCGGCCGCGTCCAGTTGCCCGACGAATGGGCGGTCTCCGGCCACGCTGTGGATGATCAGGCCGGCATCGGCCAAGACGATGGCGACCGGATGATCGCGGCCCAGGATCAGGCGGATCGAGCCGAGGATCAGGGCACCGGTGGCGGCTATGCTGCCAAGCAGCCGGTTCGCCCGCGGGTCCGCCGAAAGCCGCTCCGTCCGAACCGCAGGGGCGGCGTTTTCCGTCGCCCGGTCGCGCAGACGCCGCCAGGAAGACAGCACCGCCTCGTCCAGACACCCAGGCGGCGGTTCCTCGCCGTTCAGGAAGCGGTCGCGTGGCGTGTCCAAAAAGGCGTCTCCTGCCGTCAGGCGGCCAGCGCGGGCAAGCCGACGCGGCATCATCGCCGAGGGGAGCGATGGTTTCCAGGGTCATGTGGCGAGCCCGCTGCCGGGCCGCCGTTACGCTGTCCTTTCACCGCTCATCGCCGCAGCGGCCAGGGCCTGCGCCTCGGTTTCGGCCTTCAGTCCGGCCTCGCGGCGCTCGCTGTAGCGGCTGGTGAGATAGTCGCTGCGGTCGCGCACCAGCAGGGTGAATTTGACCAGCTCCTCCATCACGTCCACCACGCGGTCGTAATAGGGCGACGGCTTCATCCGTCCGGCCTCGTCGAACTCCTGGTAGGCCTTGGCGACGGAGGATTGGTTGGGGATGGTCACCATCCGCATCCAGCGCCCCAGCACCCGCATCGCGTTGACCGCGTTGAAGGACTGCGAGCCGCCGGAGACCTGCATCACCGCCAGCGTCCGCCCCTGCGTCGGCCGGATGCCGGCGCTTTCCAGCGGCAGCCAGTCGATCTGGCACTTCAGGATGCCGGTGATGGTGCCGTGGCGCTCCGGGCTGACCCAGACCTGGCCTTCGGACCATTGCGACAGGGTGCGCAGCTCCGCCACCTTGGGGTGGTCGGCCGGCACGCTGTCCGGCAGCGGCAGGTCACGCGGGTCGAAGATCCTCGTCTCGGCACCCATGCGCTGAAGCAGACGGGCGGCTTCCTCGGCCAGGAAGCGGCTGTAGGACCGCTCCCGCAGCGAACCGTAGAGCAGCAGAATGCGCGGCGGGTGGGTCGACGGATGGTCCGGCGTCAGCGCGTCGAGGTCGGGCACCTCGAAATAGGGCTCGTCCAGGCTCGGCAAGGTGTCGGGTCCGATCGTCTCGATATCATGCATGGGTGCGTCCCTCGTACCAGGGCTTGGTCGCCTTGACGATCTTCACCACCGACAGCATCACCGGCACCTCGACCAGCACGCCCACCACGGTGGCGAGCGCCGCGCCGGAGCCGAGGCCGAACAGGCTGATGGCGGCGGCCACGGCCAGTTCGAAGAAGTTGGAGGCACCGATCAGCGCCGCCGGCGCCGCCACGCACCACGCCACCCCGAAGCGCCGCGACAGCCAATAGGCAAGGCCGGCGTTGAAATAGACCTGGATCAGGATCGGCACCGCCAGCAGCAGGATGACCAGCGGCTGTGCCAGGATCTGCTCGCCCTGGAAGCCGAACAGCAGCACCAGCGTGGTCAGCAGCGCCACCAGCGAGACCGGCTGGATGAGGTCCAGGGTGCGCTTCAGCGCCGGTTCGCCGCCGGTGGCCAGCAGGCCGCGGCGCCACAACTGGGCGCCGGCCACCGGGATGACGATGTAGAGCAGGACGGACAGCAGCAGCGTCTCCCAGGGCACGGTGATCGACGCGACGCCGAGCAGCAGCCCGACCAGCGGCGCGAAGGCGAAGACCATGATGATGTCGTTCAGCGCCACCTGGCTCAGCGTGTAGTGCGGCTCGCCCTCGCACAGGTTCGACCAGACGAACACCATGGCGGTGCAGGGGGCGGCCGCCAGCAGGATCAGGCCGGCGATGTAGGAGGAAATCTGGTCCTGCGGCAGCAGCGGGACGAACAGGTTTCCGATGAACAGCGTGCCCAGCAGCGCCATCGAGAAGGGCTTGACCGCCCAGTTGATGAACAGCGTCACCCCCACGCCGCGCCAATGCTCCCCGACCCGCGAAAGCGCGCCGAGGTCGATCTTCAGCAGCATCGGCACGATCATCAGCCAGATCAGCACCGCCACCGGCAGGTTGACCTTTGCCACCTCCGCCGCGGCGATGGCGTGGAAGACCCCCGGAACCAGATGGCCCAGCGCGATCCCGGCGACGATGCACAGCGCGACCCAGACGCTGAGATAGCGCTCGAAAAGCCCCATGGCGGGGCGGGCCGCCGGAGCGGCGTGGATGTCGGTGGTCATGATCGGTGTCCGTCAGGAGGCTTTGTCGATGCGGTGTCCGGCGGCGTCGATGACGGCCTCGCCGTCTTCCTTGGCGAAGGCGCCGCGCTGGGCATCGGGAAGGATGTCGAGCACCGCCTCGGACGGGCGGCACAGCCGCACGCCGAGCGGCGTCACCACGATCGGCCGGTTGATCAGGATCGGATGGGCCATCATGGCGTCGAGCAACCGGTCGTCGCTCAAGCCCGGGTCGCCGAGCCCGAGCTCGGCATAGGGCGTGCCCTTCTCGCGCAGCAGGGTGCGCACCGGCACGCCCATCCGGCGGATCAGGCCGGCCAGCTCGTCGCGCGTCGGCGGCGTCTTCAGATATTCGATCACCGTCGGCTCGACGCCGCTGTTGCGGATCAGCGCCAGCGTGTTGCGCGAGGTGCCGCAAGCCGGGTTGTGATAGATGGTGACCGGTGTCATCGCGCCGCCTCTTCGGCGGTGGACACCCGGCCCATGTCGTCCAGCCTGCGCTTCAGCGCCAGACGGTCGAGCGAGGCGATGGGCAGGCTGACGAAGGCCTGGATGCGGCGCTGGATCTGCCCGAACACCGTGGCGGTGAAGGCGGCCTTTTCCGCATCGGTGCCCTGGGCGCTCGACGGGTCGGGGAAGCCCCAATGCGCGGTCATCGGCTGGCCGGGCCAGATGGGGCAGACCTCGCCGGCGGCGTTGTCGCAGACGGTGAAGACGAAATCCATGTGCGGGGCGCCCGGTGCCGCGAACTCGTCCCAGGTCTTGGAGCGCAGTTCCGCGGTCGGGAAGCCAAGCCGCTCCAGCAGGCCATGGACATGGGGGTTGATCCGGCCGGACGGCTGGCTGCCGGCGCTGAAGCCGCGGAAGCGGCCCTTGCCCTCCCGGTTCAGCAGGCACTCCGCCATGACGCTGCGGGCGCTGTTGTGGGTGCACAGGAACAGGACATTGTAGACGCGGTCGGTCATCGCTGGATTGCCTTTCCAGGCCGCAGGGGGCGCGGCGGTTGGTGTCGGGTCTCAGGCGTCGTGGTCGCATCCGTCGGGACCACACAGGACGGCCTGGGTCAGGTCGGTGGAGCAGAGTTCGGGGCGCCCCTGGCAGCAGTCCTCCATCAGGTAGGCGATCAGCCGGCGGGTGCCCTCATAGTCGGACGCGTAGAAGATCTGCCGCTGCACCCGCCAGGAGCGGAGCAGTCCGGCGCGCTCCAGCGTCGCCAGATGATGGGACAGGGTGGAGGCCGGAACCCCCACCTGCTGGGCAACCTCGCCGGCCGTCAGTCCGTTCGGCCCCACCGTGATCAGCAGGCGGAACACGGCCAGACGGGTTTCCTGGGCAAGGGCGGCAAAGGCGTCGATGGCAATCTTATTTTCCATGTTTCGACCATAATCGAAATATAGAGCCGTGGCAAGCGGCTGTCATCGGCGTCGTGGCTGTCGGCCGAAGGCCGAGGTGAAGCCGGTTCATCGCCGGTCGCCGGGGACATGACCGGTGAACGAACGAATGTCATCAAGCCGTCAATCGCGTGTCACGCGCCGGAGTTATTTCGATGATCGTGAGATTATCGAAGGAAGGCGGTCGGTTATCCGCCCTGGTCACGGCTGTCCGCCGAGCATCCCCGCGTCCACACGAGGATCCCCATGCTTGCCCGCTTCCCTGCATTCGCACTGTCGATGGTGCGGCCGACCAGCCTGCGCACCAGGTTCGCCATTTTCATCGTCGTCATGCTGGGGCTGTTCCTGGCGCAAAGCGCCGTGGGTGTCCTCATCGCCACGCGCAACAAGGATTTGGCGGAAACCAGTGCCCTGCAGATGGACAATGCGATGCTGGATTTCGACCTGTCCGGCCACATCAAGAACCTGCAGGTCCAGACGCTGCTGATTCCGAGCCTGATCGGCAGCCTGTCCGTCCAGGAACCGGCAGGACTGGCCAATGAGTTCCGCTCCATCGCCCGGAATTTCGCAGCCTCCGCCAAGTCCGTGGAGGACATCTCCAGGGAGCATGATCTGGGTCAGAAGGGGACGTTGACCGACATCGAAGGACGCATCCAGGTCGCCAAGACCACCTTCGTGGCGATCGAGGAGACGGCAAACGCCATTCTCCGTCAGGCCCAGGCCTCCGGCGGCGCGGCGCCGCCCGACCTCATGCTGCGGCTCAGCGCCCAGGTGGAGGGGCAATTCGAGCATCTCGACCGTATGGCCGAAGCGACGAAGCTGATCGCCACCGAGGATCAGGAGATGGTGACCCAGGCCAATGCGGCAGCCCGGGAAACCACGGGATTTCTCCTGCGCACGATCGGCGGCACCACCCTGGTGGGGCTGATCGTCTGCGCCATCGCCTCCGTCTTCCTCGTGCGCGGCGTACTGCGTCCGCTGATCGGGGTTGCCCGGGCCACCCATGAGTTGGCGGCCGGCAATCTCGCCATCGTTCTTCCGGCGCGGCGTCGCGACGAGATCGGTGAGATGATCGAAGGGTTGCAGGTGTTCCGCAGCAATGCGCTGGAGGCCAAACGACTGGCCGGGGAGCATGAGCATGAGAAGCTCCTGGCCGAGGAGGGCCGCAAGCGCGCGGTGCAGGAGATGGCACAACGCTTCGAGGAGGTGGCCGGCAGCATCGTTCAGTCCGTCAGCAGCGCCGCGAACGGACTGGTCGAGACGGCGAGCGCGGTGTCCCGAACCGCGGAGGCCTCCTCGCACGAGGCTTCGACCGCGGAGACCGACGCCGGCACGGCCACGGAGGAAATCCGCCGGGTCGCCATGGCGGCCGAAGACCTGAACGGCCTGTCGGCAGCGGTGCTGTCACGGGTGGAGGAGGCTGCCGGCGTCGCGCGGCGGGCGGCAGCCGAGGCCGCCGGCACGACGGAGCTGGTCGACCGCCTGATGGAAACTTCCGACCGCATCAACCAGGTGATCGGCCTGATCAACCAGATCGCGGAACAGACCAACCTGCTGGCGCTGAACGCCACCATCGAAGCGGCCCGTGCCGGCGAGGCCGGCAAGGGCTTCGCCGTGGTCGCGTCGGAGGTCAAGGGGTTGGCCGGCCAGACGGCCCGGGCAACGCAGAACATCCAGATCGAAATCGGTGAGATGCAGGCGGTGATCGGCCGGTCGGTCTCGGCCATGCGCAGCATCGCCACCTCGGTGCGGACCATCGACGAGGTCAACATCACCATCTCCACAACCATCCAGGATCAGACGGCGACCATGGCGGAGATCGCACGGCACATGGCCGGTGCCGCGACCCGGGTCACGGCGGTCGGGCGCAGCATCGGCACCGTGGCGCGGGCGGCCACGCAGACGGGCGCCGCCACCAGTCAGGTGCTTTCGGCCTCGGAAGGGCTCTCCTACCAAGCGGCGCAGTTGCAGGACGCCGTGAGCGAATTCCTCGCCCATGTCCGCACCGGCTGAGGCTGCCCGACATCTTCCAACCGAAGGCACAAGGGAATGCCCGTCTCCCTCATTCCCGAACACCATCGCGGCCTTCGCCATGGCTGGGCGGCGGGACGGGCGTGGCTTCCGCTACCTGGCGATGCGACAAGACGCCAGTTGCTTCGACATCTCCGGAACCGGCGATCCGATCGGCCCATTTCCCGGTGAGGGGGGATCCGCCGGCCGTTCCGTCCAGATAACGCAGACTTAATCGGTCTGAGTTTATGCTTGCGCCTCAAAACACGGACTGATATTGTCCTTGTTATAGGGCGGGCGCACCGGAATGCGGCCCTCCGAACCGCTTCTCATTCCCCTTCATCGAACCGGCACGACCTGCCGGATGGGAGATCGCATCATGAAAATCGTCGTTATCGGCGGCACGGGACTGATCGGATCGAAGCTCGTCGCGCTTCTGCGTGCCGGCGGCCATGACGCCGTCGCCGCGGCTCCCAGCACGGGCATCGACGCGCTCACCGGCAAGGGACTCGCGGAGGCGCTGGCCGGCACGGATGTCGTCGTCGACGTCGCCAATTCCCCGTCCTTCGAGGAACGGGCGGTGATGGAGTTCTTCCAGACCGCCGGGCGCAACCTGCTCGCCGCCGAAGCCGATGCGGGCGTCCGGCACCATGTCGCCCTGTCCATCGTCGGCACCGACCGGATGCCGGACAACGGCTATTTCCGCGCCAAGGTGGCGCAGGAGGCGCTGATCGTGGAGTCCGGCATTCCCTACAGCATCGTCCGCTCGACCCAGTTCCTCGAATTCCTCGGCGGCATCGCCGCGTCCGGCACGGAGGGCGGCACGGTGCGGCTGGCGCCCGGGCTGTTCCAGCCGATCGCCGCCGAGGATGTGGCGGCCCTCGTCGCCGACGTGGCGGTGGCGCCGCCGCTGAACGGCATCGTCGACATCGCCGGACCCGAGCGCGCCCGGTTCGACCTGATGATCGGCCGTTACCTGAAGGCGGTGGGCGATCCGCGTGCGGTCGTGGCCGATCCGGAGGCCCGCTACTTCGGCGGCCGGGTGGAGGGTCTCTCGCTGGTCCCCACCGGTGACGCGCGGCTTGGCCGCATCGGCCTCGACGACTGGCTGCACCGCTCGCAGGCGGCCGCCTGACCCTATTCCCTCCAAATGATAAGGAGCAGACCGATGACGCGCTTTCTCCCCATGGCGACGCTTGCCGTCCTGTCCGTCGCCGGCACGCTTGCCATGGCTCCGGCCTCCGCGCTGGCCGATGCGCCGGCGGCCAGGAACGCCAAGGTGACGCTGGTCTATGAGCACGCCTTGCCGGACGTTCCCGGCAAGAGCCTGAAGGGGGTGCTGGTCGAATATGGGCCGGGCGGTTATTCGCCCGCCCACACCCATGCGAAATCGGCGCTGATCTATGCCACCGTCCTGGAAGGGGCGGTGCGCAGCAAGGCCAATGACGGGCCGGTCAGAACCTATCGGGTGGGCGAGAGCTTCACCGAACTGCCGGGCGACCACCATGGCGTCAGCGCCAACGCCAGCGACACCGAGCCGTCGAAGCTGCTGGCGGTCTTCGTGGTGGATACCGCCGAAACCGAGCTCACCATCCCGGACCGGCGCTGATCCGGGGCGGGCGCTTGCGGGGGGCGGAACGCGGATGGCTGGAGTTTCGTGCGTTCAATATGAAACGCACGAAACTCCAGCCTTATATTTGGCGATCGGATTCACGCTCCAAATCGATGCCGATCTTACGCGATCCGATCTATTGTCGCCGCGATCACGCCTCTCACCGGAAAGCGGTCCAGACCTGTCATGGCACATCTCACCGTCAGCGTCGAATACGGCATCCACTGCCTGCTCTGGCTGGTGTCGTCCGGGGATACGCCGCTGAGCAGCCGTGACCTTGCCGAATTGCAGGGCATCTCGCCCTCCTTCCTCGCCAAGATCTTTCCCAAGCTGGAGAAGGCGGGGATCGTGGCGGCGAGCGAAGGGGTGCGCGGCGGCTACCGGCTGGCCCGGCCGCCGGAGCAGATCAGCTTCCTCGACATCGTCGACGCCATCGAAGGAGACAAGCCGCTGTTCGACTGCCAGGAGATCCGCGGGCGCTGCGCGGTGTTCGACGGCAGTCCGCCGGCATGGTCGACGGCCGGCGTCTGCGCGGTGCATGCGGTGATGCTGCGGGCGGAAAAGGCGATGCGCGCCACGCTGGCCCAGGAAACGCTGGCGAGCGTCGCCGCCGGCTTCGGGCGCAAGGCCCCCCCGGAGTTCGGCGACGATGTGGAGCGCTGGATCCGGGAACGCATCGAGGCACGGGGCTCGTCACGCACCCCGCGCACCCGTCCTGTTCCATAAAGCCAGTTTATCGAACGTATCATTTCTTTGTGTTGGATGTGATCGATATCGGTCTCCATAGTTCCTGCATCGGAACGGATGCGACCGCCGGTGCCCGGCATGGCCGGTGCTCCGGTCCCGGATCGCGTCGACGGCAGTCCGCCCGTCCGATCGCCAGTGGAGATCCGCCCCTTGCCTCCCGACACCATGGCCGCTGCAATCGCGGCGCCGGGACGGTACGTCCTTGCCCGTTTTCGCGCCGTCCTGCCCGGCCTGGCTCTGTGCATCGCGGTCACCGCGCTTGCCTTCGCCGCCGCCTGGGGCGAGCGCAGGCTGTTCGGCGACAGCTGGATCGAGGCGCTGGTGCTGGCGATCCTGGCCGGCACCGCCATCCGCACGGCCTGGACGCCGTCGGCCCGCTGGGTTCCGGGCATCGGCTTCTCGGCGAAGTTCCTGCTGGAGATCGCCGTCGTGCTGCTCGGCGCGTCGGTCAGCGCCGCCACCATCCTGTCGGCCGGGCCGGTGCTCCTGCTCGGCATCGCCGGGGTGGTGGCGCTGGCGCTGGCGGCGGGATACGGCATCGGCCGGCTGCTCGGCCTGCCGGTGCGCATGGCGCTGCTGGTGGCCTGCGGCAACGCGATCTGCGGCAACTCGGCCATCGCCGCGGTGGCGCCGGTGATCGGGGCAGACGGCGACGACGTCGCCGCCTCCATCGCCTTCACCGCCGTGCTGGGCGTCGTCGTCGTGCTCGGCCTGCCGCTGGTCGGGATGGGGCTCCGGTTGAGCGGCGTGCAGTATGGCGCGCTGGCGGGGCTGACGGTCTATGCGGTGCCGCAGGTGATCGCCGCCGCCGCGCCGCTGGGGGCCGCCGCCGTGCAGGTCGGGACACTGGTGAAGCTGGTGCGCGTGCTGATGCTGGGGCCGGTCTGCCTGCTGCTGTCGGTCCTGGCGCCCTGCCTGCGTGAGGACAGTGACGAGCGCGCCCATCCGGGATACCCGCCGGTCCACCATCTGGTGCCGTGGTTCATCCTGGGCTTCCTGGCGATGGTCGCGCTGCGCTCCTTCGGCCTCGTTCCGCAGGCGGCGCTGGTGCCGATGGAGCATGCGGCGACCCTGCTGACCGTGGTGTCGATGGCGGCGCTCGGGCTGGGCGTCGATGTCCGGACGGTGGCGCGGGCGGGCGGGCGGGTGACGGCGGCGGTGGTTCTCTGCCTGCTCACGCTGGGCGCGCTCAGCCTCGCGCTCATCCATGCCATCGGGCTGTCCTGAGGGGCTGTCCTGAGCCGCCATTTTGAACGCGGCGGAGTCTACAGCCGGCGGGCGGGCAGCGCATTGACGCAGATTAAGGCAGGATTCCGCCAATGTGCGATCCTGGGTTCGTCCAGGCCCCGCATCGGCCCCTTTTCCTACTGGCCGGCGGATGGGGCGCCTTCCGAAAAGGAGAACGGACATGCGTCAAGAGTTGCAGATCGCCTTCCGCAACATCGACCCCTCTCCCGCGCTGGAGCATCTGATCGGTGAGCATGCCGACAAGCTCGACCGCTTCTTCACGCGCATCCTGGCCACGCGCGTGGTCTTCGAGGTGCCGCATCGCCATCGGCATCAGGGCAAGCACTACACCGTCCAGATCGCCCTGACGCTCCCGGGAGGGGAGTTGGTCGTGCACAGCGACAAGCCGGGCGGCCATGGTCATGAGACGGCCGATGCCGCCATCCGCGACGCCTTCGATGCAGCCCGCCATGCGCTGGAGAGCTATGCGGAGCGTCAGCGCCATGAGGTGAAGGCCCACGTCCGGGCGTAACCTTGTCCTTCGTCACCGGTTCACCTTAAACCTTGTGGCAAGGCGTTCCGGCCATCGCCGCGTCCGCCCGGCACAGCCCCGGCGGACGCGGCGACGATGTTTTCAGGCCGTCCCCTCGCTCCTGCGGTCGCGCCGCTGCACCGCTTCCCGCAGTTGGGTGGCAGGCTTGTCCGCGGCCGGAACCGCGTCGGCCAGGACGTGCGTCATCGTCTGCACCCGCTCCGCCATTTCCGATGCCTCGCCCGACCAGCGTTTCAAGCGCTCGTTCATCCAGTCGCTCCACAGGGTGGAGCGCTCCGCCGTATTCTCCGCCGTTTCCATCCGCTCCACGGTGGCAAGAGCCGAACGGATGTCGTCCTGCCGATGCTCCAGCCACATCTGACTGATGGTTTCGACAGTCTCGAACAGGCCCGACTGCATCCGCAGCATCGCCTCGGTCCGCTGGAGGAGCGTGGTCTGCAGCATCGTGCCGGCCGTCCATGCGCCGATCGCGTCCGCCGGGGACTGCATCTGGGGTGTATTCATCGCCTGGCCCTTCCTGGTGTTCCATTTCCAAGGGACGGACCGTTCCCCTTCAGTGAAAGGGTGGTGCCCGTCCCGTCGATGTAGGCGGCATCGCGGCGGCGGTCCCTTAACCCAGGTTAACCTTCTTCCGACTCTTTCGAGGCGTCTGCACCCCCTTCTCGGAACCGATAAAAGAACAGTATTAACAGCCAGCACGTCCGGTTCGTCACCCGCTCGCCACCCTTGCCGTTTCCGTAGCCGGCATCATGGCGATGGCCGGTCCGGCGGCGGCGGAAGAGCGAATCCGCATCGCCGAGCAATATGGTCTGGGCTATCTGCCCTTGCATGTGCTGCGCCAGAACCAGCTGATCGAAAAGCATGGCAAGGCGCTGGGCCTCGACATCGCCGTCGAGTGGGTCCAACTGTCCGGCGGGGCGGCGATGAACGACGCGCTGCTGTCCGGCAGCCTCGACCTCGGCTCCGCCGGCGTCGGGCCGCTGCGGACCATCTGGGATCGCACCAAGGGCAACGCCAAGGTCAAGGCGATCGCCTCGCTGAACGACATGCCGCTTTTCCTCACCACCAGCAACCCCAAGGTCAAGTCGCTGATGTTCCCGACCTTCACCGACACCGTGGCGGCGCTGTGGGACGGCACCCGCGCCGGCATCGCACCACCATCTTCTGCCCGGCCGACACGCCCGAGGTGAACGTCTCGGAGATCGAGCTGCAGGGCGCCACCGTCTACCGCGTCGACGGCCTGATCGATGATTGCGGCAAGATCGTCGGCGAGGGCAAGGCCAAGGCCGGCTGGTTCGACGTCTCGACCCTCAAGGAGCCCTACCGGATCGAGGGCAAGAAGACCATGGGGCTGGAACTGGCCGAACAGCTGGGGTGGGAGGTGCCGGACGTCATCTTCTATCCCACCGGCGGCGGCACCGGCCTGATCGGCATGTGGAAGGCCTTCGCCGAGCTGGAGGCCATCGGCTTCATCGGCTCCAGGCGCACGTGCATGGTGGCGGTGCAGGCCGCCGGCTGCGCGTCGATGGTCCGCGCCTGGGAACAGGGGGAGGAGCATGCCCCACGCTGGGAGGATGCGCACACCATCGCGTCCGGCATCCGCGTGCCGCAGGCGGTGGGCGACTTCCTGATCCTGCGCGCGGTGCGCGAGAACGGCGGCTTCGCCATCTCGAATACCCGCTGCCGCGGGTCCATCGTATGCTGGACCGGACGACGCCCATCGACTATGCGACCTTGGCATGAGCGGCACCCTCCATCGTCCGGTGCGGCTGGTCGCCACGCTCGACGCCATCCTCCGCCGCAGCGGCAGCTCGGGGGAGGAGGCGGCCATCGTCGCCGCCAATCTGATGGAGGCCGATGCCCGCGGCCATGCTCGACCATGTCGCCGACACGCCGCCGGCCCCCGCCAACAGCGGCGTCAGCATCCCCGGCGAGCCGGAGGCGGCGCTTTACCGCATCGGCGGTAGGCTGGGGCTGGACGTGGCCGGGCTGCTGGCCGGGTAGAGGAGTGGGTAGCGGAAGGAGCTTCGACGGCACTTGCCCTCTCCACCCCTCGACTGCTTCCCAGAATGCACCCTCTCCCTCGAAGAGGGGGAGGGTCGGGGAGGGGGCAACCGCTGCCAGACCTCCTCCCGGCCCTCTACCCCCGGATCCTGTTCCGCAGCACGCCGTCCTCCAGGAAGATCCGCACCGTTTCGGCAGCGTTCCGACGCATCTCCACCGCCGCCTGATCGGAGTGGAAGGCGTTGTGCGGCGTTACCACCAGCCGGCCGGCCAGCCAGTCCTCCCGCGCCCGCCAAGCGTCGAGCAGCGGGTGCGGGGCCGGCGGCTCGACCGGCAGCACGTCGGTGCCCAATGCCGCCAGCCGGCCGCTGCGCAGCGCCGCCTCCACCGGGTCCAGCCCGGCGAACAGCTCGCCGCGGGCGGTGTTGACCAGGATGGCGCCCGGCTTCATCGCCGCCAGCGTCGCCTCGTCCAGCAGGCCGCGCGTCTCGCCCGTCAGCGGGCAGTGGAAGGTGACGATGTCCGATTCGGCCAGGAGATCCTCCAGCCGGCGGACGCGGCGGTAGCCCACCGCCTTCTCGTGTCCGGCCGGCTGGAGCGGGTCGTAGCCCAGGATGCGGTAGCCGAAGCCCTTCAACCGGTTCACCACCGCGGTACCGATCCGCCCGACCCCGACGACGCCGACCGTTGCGGCACTGGAACGATGCAGCGGCGTCAGCGTGTTGGCCTGCCACGTCGTGCCATAGCCGCGGGCACGCCCGTCATGCTCCCACAGCCGGCGTTGCAGCGACAGGATCATGGCGACCGCATGGTCGGCCACCTCCTCCGTTCCGTAATCGGGATTGTTGGCGAAGGGGATGCCGGCCGCCTCCAGCGCCGCGACGTCAACCCGGTCGTAGCCGACCCCGAACCGCACGACGACACGGCAGCGTTTCAGCTTGTCCACCGTGGCCGGGCCGATCCTGGTGCTCCACACCAGCAGCGCGTCCAGCCGGGCCAGCCGTTCCGGGTCAAGATCCTCTTCCCGCCGCGTATCGAGGAAGTCGATTTCGGCGACCCCGTCCAGCACCGCGGCTTCCAGATCCGGCGGCGGGATCATGTGGTCGGTGATCCCGACGGTGAACGCCCCCGGCTTTCCATGCGACATGCTCTGACACCCTCTCTTCGGTCAAATTAAACAATTAAAAAACGTTAAAAGCCAACATTTATGACCGGTAAATAACACCAAAATGACGAGATTGCCTACTTGATAGATAGGTATATTTGGTGTTCAATCCTCCCGACCTCCATCGGGCCCGGCCAGTCTTGTCAGCTCGCCTCGTCCCGATCATCACCGTTGCAGGAGCAGGGATCCATGACGATCGGCACAGCCCCCGCATTCGACCGCCTGCCCCGCGCCCTGGCGGCAACGCCCGGCGACGGCTCCGATCCGGCCTCGCCCCCTGCATCGCCCCCTGCATCGCCCCCTGCATCGGTCGACCAGCTCGTTGGCGTGATCGGCGACAATCTGCGCGCCTTCCGCCGCCGCCAGGGCCTGTCGGTCGATGGGCTGGCGCAGCTGTCCGGCATCGATCCCTCCCTTCTCGCGGCGATCGAGGAGGGGCGCCACCGCCCCGACATCGCCACGCTGTGGACGGTGGCCAAGGCGCTGGACCTGTCCTTCTCCAGCCTGCTCAGCAGCGGCGGCGATGCCGGCACCACGGTGATCCGGCGGGCGGAATCGCGCAGCCTCACCTCACGCGACGGTCGTTTCACCTCCCGCGCGCTGTTCCCGCTGAAAGGGGAGCGTCAGGTCGAGTTCTACGAGCTTCGCCTGTCCCCGGGTGCCGACGAGGCGTCCGACGGCCACTCCCCCGGCACGGTGGAAAACATCCTGGTCGGGCGCGGCCCGGTCGAGATCGTCACTGCCGATGGCGAACACCGGCTGGAGGAGGGCGACTCCATCCTGTTCGAGGCCGACGTCCCGCACGGCTACCGCAATCCCGGCGACGGCGAGGCGGTGCTGTATCTGGTGATGTCCTACATCCTGTGACCGCCGGGAGCGCCCGTGATGCCTGACACGATCCTGCCCTTTTGCCATGGCCTGCCCCTTCGCCGCGGTCTGCTCGATCCCGGCGTTGCCGAACTGGGCGCCCTGGCCGCCCGCGCCGGGCTGGCGCCGGCCGATCCGCTCCGCCAGCCGCTGGCCGAGGCGCGGGACGCGGCGGAGCGCTACCACGCCTTCCTCAACGGCCCCGCCCTGCCGGCGGAAGTGCGGGAGGTCGAGGCCGTCGGTCCGGCGGGATCGCTGCGCCTGCGCCTGATCCGCCCGGTGGATGGTGGGGCAGGCGGCGGAGACGCCCCCCTGCCGGTGCTGATCTACTTCCATGGCGGTGGGTTCGCGGTCAACTCCATCGACACCCACGACCGGCTGCTGCGCCTGCTGGCCCGGCATGGCGGCGTGGCGGTCTGTGCCGTCGGCTACAGCCTCGCCCCGGAGAGGCGCTATCCCCACCAGCGGGGAGAGGCCTTGGCCGCCTTGCGCTGGGTGGTGCGCCATGGCGCGGATCACGGGCTGGACCCGGAGCGGATCGCCGTCGGCGGCGATTCGGCCGGGGCCAACCTGGCGCTCGGACTGGCGCTCGACGCCCGGAGCGAGGCGGGACCGCCGCTGTCCTTCGGCATGCTGCTCTACGGCATGTTCGCCCATGATTTCGATACGGAGTCGCACCGGCTGTTCGGCGGTGGCGACTATGGCCTGACCACCGGGCGGATGCGCTGGTACTGGCGGCAGTATCTCGGCCGGGATGCCATGACCCGCGACCCCGGCGCCGCCCCGTTGCTCGCCGACCTGCGCGGGCTGCCGCCGCTGCATGTGGCGGCGGCCGGGCTGGACTGCCTGCGCGACGACAGCCTGCGCCTCGCCCGGCGGCTGGAGGAGGCGAATGTTCCGCACCGGCTGGTGCTGCATGACGCGCTGCCTCATTCCTTCGCCGGAATGACCCGCCATGTCCGGGCGGCCGAAGACGCGGTGATCCAGGCTGCCGACGCCGTCCGCCTGCACCTGCGGCGCTGAGCCGGCGGACATGCGCGGATGCCTCTTGCGCCGATGTCTCTTGCGTTGTGCCTGCACAGGATGGTTGCATTAGGAACTCCTGTGGGCGGGGCGGCACGATGATCGAAAGCGGTGGCTCGGTTCTGGAACGTCACAACGTCACCGTCATCGGGTCGGCGGCGGAGACCCTGGTCCTCGTTCCGGGGTTCGGCACCGGCCAGTCGGCGTGGCGCCATGTCGTGGAGGCGTTCAAGGACCGTTACCGCATCGTCCTGTTCGATCTGACGGGAGTCGGACCGGGCAGCCAGACCCACTACGACCATGTCCGCTACGGCACGCTGGATGCCTATGTCCGCGACCTGACCGCGGTCCTCGACGCCCTGCGGATCGTCGATTGCATCTGTGTCGGCCATTCGGTGGCCGGCACCATCGCGGCGCTCGCCTCGATCAGGGCGCCCTATGCCTTCAGGAAGCTGGTGCTGCTGGGGGCCTCCGCCTGCTATCGCAACCGGGGCGACTATCGCGGCGGCTTCGACGGTGCCGACATCGACGGCCTGATTGAAAGCGCGACCCGGGACTATCTGCAATGGACCGCGAGCTTCGGGGAGATGGTCGTCTCCGGCCCGGCGGACGCCCCGGCGGTGCGGGAATTCGTGGCGACCCTGCGGGCGATGCGGCCGGATAGGGCGCTGTCGCTGCTGATCACCATCCTGCAAAGCGACGTCCGCCACCGGCTGGCCGAGATCCGGGTGCCGGCGGTCGTTCTCCAGACCAGTCACGACCCCGCGGTGAGCCGGGAGGCGGCGGATTATCTGCACCACCATCTGCAGGGAAGCGTCATGGAGGTGCTCGACGCGTCCGGCCATCTGCCGCACCTGTCCGCGCCGGCGGTGGTGATCGACGCGCTGCGCTGCCATCTGTCCTGAAACCGGCAGACCGACCGTCGACGAGCGGGCCGGATCCTAGACCAAGGTCTAGGGTCGCCCTACCTAAACACTGCCGAAGTCAATCTGTGTCTAGTGGCCTGCGACCTGTCGCCGCGCTTACCCTCCGTGGGAAGGCAGCCGGCCGCCGTCGCGCATCGCGCGGTCCCGTCCCGCCTCCAAGGACGGACCATCGATCCGGGGATCAGCCGGATGATCGGGCCGGATGTCCGCACGCAAGACCACGGAGACACCCATGGCCTCGGCCGCTCAAAGCAATCTCCAGCTGCGTTTCGTTACGATTCCGGAAAAGCCGAATGTGACTGTTATCCGGTCCGGATGCGGAATGATGGGGATCGCGCGGGTTCGCTGCGCCACCGACGATGTCGGCCGGTTCCACACCCCGGACACCGAGGATGCGTTCCTGGTCAGCCACCATCTGTCGAATTTCCGCTCCGACGTATGGGTCGATGGCGAGCTGGTGGAAAAGCCGCGGAACATCGCCGGGCTGACCTCCATCCACGACTACCGCCGCGACATCGCCTGTCACATGCATTCCGCCTTCGACACGCTGACCTTCCATCTGCCGCGGCCGGTGCTGGAGGGCCTGTGTCCCGACGCGCGGGCCGGCCGGCTGGAGGATCTGGCGATCCGGCCGAGCCGTCCGGTCGAGGATCCGACCATCGCGGCCCTGGCGTCGGCCCTGTTGCCGGCACTGGCGCTGCCGGAGCGGATCAGCCTGCTGTTCCTCGACCATATCTGCTCTGCGCTGGCGCTGCACATCGTCACCGCCTATGGCCGGCTGAGCGAGGCCAAGGGCGGCGGCACGCTGGCCCCCTGGCAGGAAAGGCGGGTGAAGGAGATGATCGCCGCCAATCTCGACGGCGAGATCCGGCTGGCGGACCTCGCCGCCGAATGCCGGCTGTCGGTCGGGCACTTCGTCCGCTCCTTCCGGCGCACCGCCAATACCACGCCCTACCAATGGCTGCTGAACCAGCGGATCGAGCATGCCAAGGCGCTGATGCGCGACCGGTCGCAGACTCTGGCCGATGTGGCGCTCGCCTGCGGCTTCGCCGACCAGAGCCATTTCACCCGCACCTTCAGCCGTCTCGTCGGCATCTCGCCGCGCAACTGGCGGCACAGCAACGCGTCCGCCGATGCGATGCCGGCCGGCGCGAGGCTCCGCGCGCCGGCAGGACTCCCGCTGGCCTGAGGGGGGCCGGATCAGGGGGCCGGGAGGGATCAGCCGGCGCCCGCGCGGCGGCGGTGGCGGCTGTTGGCGAGGCTGTCGATGCCCAGCGCCACGGCCAGGGCGGCGGCGCCGCACAGGAAGACGGTCGAGTAGCTCTCGCCGCTATGGGCGAAGAGGTAGGAATAGCCGTAGCCGCCCAGCGCCTGGAACAGGGCGAAGGCCGTGGTCGCCCGGCTCCAGGCCGCGCGCTGCTCGGTATGGGTATGCGGCAGCAGCTCGTGGATGCGGCCGAGCACCAGGGGAACCACGCCCGGCGTGAGGGCGCCGATGACCACCGTCGCGGCGCCGACCGCCAGCGGATGGCCGCTGGTCGCCAGCGTGACCACCGCCACCGCCTGGAGCAGCAGGGCGATGCGGTAGGCGGTGGCGTAGCCGATCCGGTCGGCCAGCGTTCCCGCGGCGACCGGCCCGGCCACCGACGCCACGCCGTACAGCACCCAGTACAGGGCGCCGACGTCGGCGCCGTGATGCAGGCCGCGGGCGACATAATCGACCAGCAGCAGCATGACCGGTACAAGCCCCAGCGCGTTCAGCGCATATTCGGCATAGAGGACGCGCAGCACGCCGCCCTCATGCCGCGGGGCGTGCTCCACCGGCGGGGCGGCGATGCCCTGCGGCGGTGCCGACGGCGGCCAGCCGAACCAGGATAGGGCGGTCAGCAGCAGCGACAGCCCGCCCAGCCCGAGCCACGTCTCGTGCAGCCCCAGCCGCATCAGCGCCGGCACCGCGGTGCCCGAGGCGGCGATGCCCAGGCCGATGCCGAGGAAGATCATGCCGCTGGCGAAGCCGCGGCGGGATGCCGGGATGTGGGGCAGGATCGAGGTCGCGACCAGCACCATGATGGCGCCGCCGGCAAGACCCGACAGGAAGCGCCAGGCGAAGAACCAGCCGGTCGAGATCGGGTAGGCGCAGGCGATGAAGGCGACGGAGGCCGCCAGCATCAGCAGGCGCAGCAGCGTCCGGCTGGGCAGCAGCCCCGCCATCGGCCGGCCGAGCAGGGCGCCCGCCAGATAGCCGGCGAAATTCGCCGCCCCCAGCGTCACCGCGTCGCCGGCGGAGAACCAGTGCGCCTGGATCAGCGACGGGACCAGCGGGGTATAGGCGAAGCGCGCCAGCCCGATGGCGACGAGGCTTCCCGCCATGCCGGCGAGCGTCGCCATCCAGGCGGCCCCGTCCAGGCGGTCGTCGCGGGGATCGGGGCGGCGATCCGGCGCCGCAGCTGCTGTTGCTCTGCCCATGGTCGTGCCTTGCTGTTGACGGAGCCGCGCTCGCGGCCCGCCTTCGGGGATGGGGATTTGGGAAGGAAGGGTGTCGGCGGCGGATCAGGGATCCGGGACTCACGGATCCGGCATCGCCGGCAGCCCGAGGCTGGCCAGGGCGGCGCGGGCCGCCCCCTCCAGCAGGTCGCGTTCGGGGCGGATGCGGGCGAGGACGCGGATACCGAGCAGGCTGGAGAACAGCAGGCGGGCGCCGTCGTCGGGATCGATCCGGCCGGGGATGTCGCCGCTCTGCTGCCCCTTGACGATGCAGCGGCGGAAGAAGCCTTCGATGGTCGACAGCTCGGCGTCGAGGAAGGCTCGCATGTCCGGGTCGGCCGGCGTGACCTCCAGCGCCGAGTTGACCAGCAGGCAGCCGCGCCGGCAACCGTCGCCCAGCGACCGTTCGATGCTCTCCCGCAGGAAGCCGGCGATGGCGAGGCCGGGAGAGGCCAGGGCCTCGTGCCGCAGGATGCGCGCGCGCAGCGAGCCGTCCAGGTAATGCTCCAGCGCGCGGCGGAACAGCGCCCGCTTGTCGCCGAAGGCGTTGTGGATGCTGGCAAGCGTCATCCGCATGCTCTCGGCCAGCTCGCGGGTCGAGGTCGCCTCGTAGCCCTGCGTCCAGAAGCGGTCGACCGCCGCGTCCAGCACCGCCGTCTCGTCGAATTTCCGCGGTCGCGCCATCGTCGCCCCTCCGCCCCGCCGTTTTGTATCGAATGATCTAAAACATAACCCGGCCATGATCGCGGTCAAGGGATTTCGCTGCGATGCACACATGCCGCAGGAGCCTGCCTGCCCGGCCAATGCCGCATGCGGTGGGGCCGGGGCCGGCAGTCCCAATTGAAAAAATAATGACGATCATCATATAATCGGCCGATGAAATCCCGACGGGGGCGGCTCCGGTGCGCGTCCGTCCAGCGGGGGTGAGCCATGCGGGTGAGCAAGGAACAGGCGGCGGAGAACCGGCGCCGGATCGTCGAGGTCGCCGGGGCGCTGTTCCGCGAACGCGGGTTCAACGGCATCGGCGTCGCCGACCTGATGAAGGAGGCCGGCCTGACCCATGGCGGCTTCTACGGCCATTTCGCCTCCAAGGACGATCTGGCGGCCGAAGCCTGCGCCGGGGCGATGGCCGCATCGGCGCAACGCTGGGAGGGCAGGGTTGTGGCCGGCGACGATGGGCTGTCGGCGCTCGTCACCGCCTATCTGACGCCGGCCCATCGCGACAATCCGGCCGGCGGCTGTCCGATCGCGGCGCTGGGCGTCGATGCGGCGCGGCAAGGCGGTACGGCGCGCCGGGCCTTCACCGCCGGGCTGCGTCCCTTCATCGAGCTGCTGGACCGGCTGGTGCCCGGCCGGTCCGCCGCGGCGCGTCGCAAGGCGGCGCTGGCGACCCTGTCGGGCATGGTCGGCGCCCTGATCCTGGCCCGCGCCGTCGACGATCCCGCGCTGTCGGAAGAAATCCTGGACGCGGCGCGCACGGCCTTCGCGGCGCCGGACGCGGACCGCGCCTGAGCGGGGCCGGACGTGGTTTCAGGCGATCCGGCGCAGCAGGTCGATCCGCGGCGGCTCGCTCAACAGCGTCTTGAACAGAACGGAAAGGCTGGCGAAATTGGCCCCGGCCAAATGGGCATCGAACGCGGCGCGACTCTCCCACACCTCGTACATCACGACGGTATCGGGGACGTCGCGGGCGACATGTGCGGCATAGCCCAGGCAGCCCGGCTCTTCCAGCACCGCCGGGACTATGTCGGCGATGGCGTTGGCCAGTGCCTGTCCCTCGCCCTCCGTGGCGACGAGGTAGGCGACGAGCTGGACCTGGTCGTTCGGTGGAAGGCTCATTCCGCTTCTCCTGCTGTTCGGGCTCGGGCTGTTCGTGTCCCGGGGGCGTTTCCGTGGATCGCCGCTGCCCTGGAACCCGGTCCGACGATGAAGCCGGCCGGCGGCGAAGTAAAGGCCCGGTGTCGGCCGTGGACAGCTAAACCAAGGTATGACTGGCGGAAGCCGGTCCAGATCGTCCAAAACAGCGACAGATCCTTCAAGAAGCGCGGGCGGCCGTCCTCTAGGCTGTCCGAAGCAGGGCGGCAAGCCGCAAGGGTGTGGGGGCGGGCACATGGTTGCAGGCTATGGCGCGTCGCCGGAGTCCCGGCGGCGGAACGAGTTGCGGTTCGGCGCCCTGGCGTTCCTGCTCGGCCTGACGGTCTTCGCCGTCGACACCTTCACCGACATCGAGAGCGCGATCGCCGTGCTCTATGTCCTGGTCCTGATGCTGGCCGCCAACGCGCTGCCGCGTGCGGGCATCGTCCGGGTCGGCGCCGGCTGCGCGGTGCTGGCGGTGCTGTCCTTTCTCCTGTCCCATTGGCACGACATGGACGTGCAGTCGGCATTGCGCTGCGGCGTGTCGCTGGCGGCGATCCTGATCACCACCGCCCTTCTGGTGCGCGACCATCTGTCCCGTGCGCTGCTGGTCCGGGCCAACGGGGCGTTGGCGCGCAGCGAGAAGCGCTACCGCAGCATGTTCGAACAGGCGCGCTTTTCGCTGTGGGAGCAGGATTTCACCGGGGTCAAGGACGCGCTGGACGCCTTGCGGGCCGTGGGCGTGACGGATCTCGCCGCCCATGCCCAGGCCAATCCCGGCTGGGCGCGCGGGATGGCGTCGCTGGTCGTCACCACCAACGTCAACGACGCGACGCTGGAACTGCTGGGCGCCGCCGACCGGGCGGAGGTTCTGGGTCCGCTCGAACGCTTCCTGCCGGCGGAGGATCCGGCGATACTGGACGCCCTGCTGGCCATCCATGAGGGGAAGGACCGGTTCGAGGGGCGGGCCCGCCTGATCGCCGCCGATGGCCGTGTCCTGACGGTGCTGCTCGGCATCAGGCTGCCCGATGACGGGATCGGCTTCGATCAGGTGGTGGTCGGCGTGGTCGATATCACCCAGCGCGAACGGACGCAGGAGGCGCTGCTGGCGGCCCAGGCCGAGCTTGCCCGCGCCGCGCGGGCCGCCACCCTGGGCGCCCTGTCCGCCTCCATCGCGCACGAGCTGAACCAGCCGCTGGGCGCCATCGTCCTGAACGCGCAGGCCTGCCTGCGCTGGCTGCGCCGCGATCCTCCCGACATCGACACCGCGTCCAAGGCGGTGGAGCGCATGGTTCGCGACAGCAAGCGGGCCGGCGAGATCGTGCAACGGACGCGCGGCATGCTGGTCAAGGACGCCGATCGCGACGAGATCATCGACCTGCGCCAACTGGTGGAGGAGGCGGCGCAGCTGCTGGAGCGCGAGCTGTCGGCGGGCGGCGCCACCCTGACGACCGATTTCGCCGACGGCGTCCCGCCGGTACGGGCCAGCCGGGTCGGCTTGCAGCAGGTGCTGATCAATCTGATCGCCAACGGCCTGCACGCCATGGCCGAGACGGGGGCCGAGATGGGGGCGGGGACCGCCCAGCGGGAATTGACGGTCTCCGTGGACAGCCCCGATCCCGCGCAGGTGCGGGTATCGGTGCGCGACCGCGGTACCGGCATTGCCGAGGAGCATCGCGCCCGGCTGTTCGACCCGTTCTTCACCACCCGGCCGGACGGCATGGGCATGGGGCTGGCCATCTGCCGCTCGACCGTCGAATCCTGCGGCGGTACGCTGACCGCACGCAACCATGAGGATGGCGGGGCGGTGTTCGAATTCACGATTCCCGCCGCCGCGCTGCCACCGTCCCCTGTTCCGTCCCCAACCGCCGCCGCCACACTGCCCGCAGCACAGGAGGATTGACCGCCATGCCGACCCCCGCCCCGTTGCCGGCTCCGTTCCCGGCTGACGACGTTCCGCTCGTTCTCGTCGTCGACGACGACGAGGGCATGCGCGAGGCGCTGGTCGATCTGCTGCGGTCCGTCGGCATCGAAGGCCTGAGCTTCGGCACGACGGCCGAACTGCTGGACGCGGCGGTGCCCGACCGGCCCGGCTGCCTTGTTCTCGACGTCCGGCTTCCCGGCCTGGGCGGGCTGGAGTTCCAGGCCCGGCTGGAAAGCCTGGGCATCGCGCTTCCCATCGTCTTCATGACCGGTTTCGCCGACGTGCCGATGTCGGTCCGCGCCATGAAGGCCGGGGCGGAGGATTTCCTGATCAAGCCCTTCCGCGACCAGGACATGCTCGACGCGGTGGAGGCCGCCATCGCCAAGGACCGCGCCCGCCGGCGCGACCGGGCCGTCACCGACGGCGTGGCATCGCTCGCCGCCTCCCTGACCCCGCGTGAGCGCGAGGTGATGGCGGCCGTGGTCAAGGGCCGGCTGAACAAGCAGATCGCCGGCGATCTCGGCATCAGCGAGGTCACGGTGAAGCTGCACCGCGGCAAGGTGATGCGGAAGATGCAGGTGCGCTCCGTCGCCGATCTCGTCCGTAAGGTCGAGATGCTGGAGGCGGGCGGCTGACGGCACGGGCGCCCCGGTTTTCGCTAGACCTAGGTGTGGCTATCTCCCGCCTGCCCCGTCCGGATAGGATGCATGTGACGCCGAGGACCGGCGCCGCCATTCGGTCGAGGCATCGAGAAATTGTCCCATGAACCCCTGATAGCGGTGGTCGACGACGACGAGGCGATCCGCGAGGCGCTCGACGATCTGCTGAAATCGGCCGGTTTCCGCTGCCAGCCCTTCGGATCGGCCGAGGATTTCCTCGCCCGTGCCGACCGTGCTGACATCGCCTGCATCATCCTCGACGTGCGGATGCCAGGCCTGTCCGGCCTGGAGTTGCAGGAGCGGCTGAACGCCGCCGGCGGCGTCCGGCCGCCGATCCTGTTCATGACCTCCTATGCCGACGCCGCGACGCGGTCGCGGGCGCTGGGCGGCGGCGCCCGCGACCTGCTGGGCAAGCCGGTCGACGACCATATCCTGATCGATTCCCTGAACGCCGCGATCGCCGGGCGCTGATGCGCGCCGCGCCTCCTCACGCCGCCAGCCGGCGGCTCCAGAACGGCCGGTCGGCCCAGCGCCGTTCCAGCCCGTACCATGCCCGCAGATGGCTGCGGTAGGCGTCGCGGACCGGCAGCAGCCCGGCGCCGTAGCCGGGCAGGGCGCCGGCATCGCCCGACAGGTGGCGGTCCGCCGCCTCCGCCGCCGCCAGCCCGGTGTAGAGCGCATTGAGGATCCCCTGCGACGACAGCGGATCGAAGCCCAGGGCGGCATCGCCGACCGCCAGCCAGCCGTCCCCCGATCCGGGTGACAGCGTGGTGCTGTGGGCGGCGCAGAATCCGGCCGCCCCTGCAGGTTCGAAGCCGTCGGCACGCATCGCCTCCGACAGGAAGGGACGGCTGGCCAGGCGCCGCATCAGGGCGTCGGCGTCGCGGGCGTCGGCTGCGGCCGGCAGGTCGGCGTCGGTGTGGAAGGCGACCACCCGGCGGCCCTCCGGTAGCGGCGCGCTGTACCACCAGCCGTCCGGTTCCGCCTCGATCCGGGTCAGGCCGGGGCGGGGACCGGGGGCGTCCCGCCCATGCAGCCAGCCGCAGACCAGCCGGTCGGACACCGTCCGCCGCGCGCCCAGCCGCCTGGCGAGCGGCGAGCCGCGCCCGCCGGCATCGACCAGCAGGCGGGTGCGCACCGGAATGCGGCGGCCTGCCGCCTCCACCTCCAGTAGCCAGCCGTCCCGCCTGCCGGCGGATTCGCCGGGATCGGCGGGGGAGACTGCCTTCAGCCGGGCCGGCACCAGCAGTGCCGCCCCGCGCGAAACCGCGACCCGGCGCAGCCAGCCGTCGAAGCGCCCGCGGTCGAGGTGCCAGCCCGGCCCGTCGAGGTCGCGCAGGCTGTCGGACAGGACCGGATCCGGACCGCCCCAGACCGATCGGCCGCCGTGGCAGGGGGCGTGCCCTTCCGCCAGGAAGGTGTCCCACAGCCCCATGTCGGCCAGCAGCCGGCGGGCGGCCGGGGCGAGGGATTCGCCGATGCGGACTGCGGGGGCGTCCTGCCGGTCCAGCACCAGGACCCGGCGCAGCGGCGCCAGATTGAGGGCGAAGGCGGCGCCGGCCGGCCCGGCGCCGATTACGACCGCATCCGCCTCTATGGCCCCCGCCTCCATCGCACCCGCTCCGGCCACCTGCGCCCCTGCGGTCAGCGCCGCAGGCCGCGGGGGAAGCGGCGCACCTTGTCGATCCGGGACAGGTCGACCGGGGTCCGCTCCGCCAGGCGTCCTCCTCCGCCGCCGGTGGCGGACGGAGCGTCGCTCTTCATCGTGTGGTGCCGGGCGCGCACCGCCTTGGCGTCGACCGTGTCGCCGGCATCGGGGATGGGTGTGTGCTGGTCCTCCACCCCGATCAGCGGCGGGAACAGCCGGGCGCCCTCCTCGTCGGTCGGGCCGGGATTGACCTCGACCACGCCGAGATGGTCGAAGTGATGGATCATGTTGTTGATCTGGTCGGTGTAGCTGGTGGTGCCCAGCGGCGCGACCCAGGCGGCGCGGTTGGCGAAGGCCGCCAGCCGCACCTGCGCCGGCTGCGCCGCATCGATCACGATCTCGTAATTCTCCCGGGTCAGCACCTCGTTCGGCACGCGGGCCGGCCAGAAGGTCGGGACATAGGGGTCGTAGTCGGCGCTGTAGCCGGAGCGGCAGCTTGCCGTGTCGGTCTGCCACGGCACCGCCATCCAGCGGGTGATGCCGCCGGGCAGCTGGCCGTAGAGCGGGCCGTTGGGGATCGTCACCGTGTCGCTGGACAGGATCGCCCCCATGCCCGGCTCGACCCAGCCCTTCGGCGCATGGGCGAAGCGGAAGGGTTCCATGTACATGGTGGCGGCGCGCACCGGCCAGGTCATCTCGCAGCCGGGATGGAAGGCGTCGGCCAGGCAGAAGTCGAGCGCGGCCTTGGTCAGCACCTCGCCCTGCCGCTCCAGCGGGACCTGATCGAACTCGGTGTAGACCGGGACCTTGCCCCAATCGTCGTCGAAGTCGCCGGCCACCCACTGGTCCAGCATCGCCAGCTGGGTCTGGGTCAGCGAGGTGTATTGGCGCGGCGTTTCGGCCGGCGGGATGTTCATCGCGTCGCCATAGACCCAGGGCCAGGGCGTCGGCGACCAGGAATCGACGGCATCGTGCCGGAAGGCGTTCTTCAGTACCCGCCGGGTTTCCTGGTTGGCGAGGCTGCGGTCGTTCAGCCGGGCGATCCAGTCCGGGCTGGTGAAGTCGTTGGCGGACCTCCAGCCGAACCCGGCGGCGAAGCCTGCATTCACCCATTGCAGCCCGGTCATCCGCTCGAACACCGGGTAGATGTCATAAGTGAAGGAGGGGCGCGTGGGCTTGGGCAGCGTGCCGGCCTGGATGGCGACGTCGCGCATCAGGTCCCACATGGTGCGGACCGACTTCTGCTGCGGCCCGTAGTTGGGCGGCGCCACCACGATCCAGGCGGGGGTGACCGGCAGCTCGACGCCGTTCAGCGTGACGGTGGCATCGACCGGCCCGTCCGACACGTCGTCGTGCCAGCCCTCGTTGTTGCCGAAGGTGATCGCCTTGGTGCCGTTGTAGGAGGCCGACCGGCCCCGGCCGCCGGTGACCAGCAGGCGCCCGTCCGTCTCGCACCACATGCGGCCGAGACGGACCGGCTCGCCCTGGTGCATGAACTTGCCGGCGACCATCTTCCGGCTCTGCTTGCCGTGGCCGACCCGGATCTCATGCTCCCCGGCGTCGAGCACCAGCGCCTCGCGGTCCTTGTTGGTCACCGTCGGGTTGCGCAGCGTGCTCGGGTCGACGGCGGAGGCCTCCGGAATGTCGAGGGCGAGCTGGAAGGCGTACCAGGCCGATTTCTTGTTGGCGAGATGGACCTTCCAGGTGATGTCGGCCTTGCCGTCCTCTCCGGTCAGTTCGCGGACGATCCGGCCCATGGCGTTGACGCCATAGATGCGGAAGCGCGCCGCCTGCGGCAGCAGCCGGCCTTCGGCATCGCGATAGGGATTGTCGGTCCGCGTGCCGTCGACGATCTCCGGCTTCGGGTTCGACACCTCGGGACCGACGAAATAGCCGTCCGGCGCGTTGCCGATGCGGGCGACGCCGATGGCGGGATGGATCACCGCCTTGACGATGCAGTCGTCCACCGGCGGCGGCGGGGCCTCGCCGCGCGGCCGGGTCGGCTGCTCCAGCGGCTGGCCGTTGGCCTGGTGGCGGACGGCCGCCCCATGGTCGTAGACCAGCTTGCGCACCGCGGCGATGCTGCCCTGCGGGGTCTGCTCGACCGGGGTGCGCCAGATGTTGAAGGCCAGCTCCTGCCCGTAATCCGCCTGCCCGCGGGCGCAGACGTCCTGTTTCGGCAGGATCAGGGTCGCGACCGGCTGGTAGGGATACTGGTCGGTCGGCCATTCCTCCGTCGCCTTGTCGAGCGGATAGCCGGCGCTCTTCGGCACCACCTGCAGCATGAAGGTGAAGCGGTATTCGTTCTCCGACAGCCGATCGGTCAGGTCGGTGGCGAGGTAGTTCTTGTCGTCGGTCGGCACGTTGACCGCCGGATGGCCGGGCGGCGGCGCTTCCGGGACGAGGGAATATTTGGCGTAGCGGTCGGGGCCGAAGGCGAAGGGCAGGATCGCCCAATATTGCGTGGTCAGCACGCTGCCGTCGACCTGGGCCGACATCCGGTTCAGGATGGCGTTGGTCTTGGGATGCTTGGCGAGATAGCCGGGATAATCGTTCAGCACCACGCCGGCATAGGTGAACTCGCACATCGCCTGTGCGTCGTCGACGAAGAAGACCGGGAAATTCTGCATGATGAAGTCGGCGACGTCGCCCGCCTCACCCAGCGCATTCACGCCGTCCACGCCCCAGACCTTCAAGCCGATGCCGAGCGTCGAGTTCAGATCCGGCGAGGTCGGGCCGGTGTCGCTGGAGAAGCGCACCCAGGCCGGCAGCTCGTCCTTGGCGAAGACGCCGACGCGCAGGGCTTCGGGCCGGTCCGGATTCATCACCAGCCGGCCGCCGACGGTGCCGTGCAGCTTGCGGAACACCGCGCGCTCCGCCGGCTTCTGGCCCAGGGCCAGCCGCTTCATCTGCACCATGCCGATGAACATCTCGTCCAGCCGCCGGGTGGCGTCGGTGGCGCAATCGAAGCAGGGCGGGGGTTTGTCGGACCCATGGTCGGGGGTATCGGCCGTCATGCGCTCCATCTCCAGAAATCGTCCGGCGGCGGCGCCGGGGAGGGTGGGGGTGCCGGTATAAAATTGTTTATGTCGAAAGAAATTCCTGCACCGGATGCATCGTGCTTACGCGAGCACTCCAGTGGTTTCCACCAAAAATAATTGGTAGAGCGTACTTTTTCTGTCGTCTGGAGAGGGTGCCCGCCGGTCACGCCATGAAGCGGGACTTTCCGGCTGCCGCCGCAGCCGGAATTCAGCAATCCATCGGTCGTCAGCCGGCCAGCGTGTCGTACAGCAGCTTCAGGTTCAGCACGACGATGATGCCGGCCACCGTCCAGGACAACGTCGCGACCCAGCGCGGGACGACGAAGCTGCCCATCTTGCCGCGGTCGGTGACGAAGCGGACCAGGGGGATGACGGCGAAGGGCAACTGCATCGACAGCACCACCTGGCTGAACACCAGCAACTGCGCGGTGCCGCTCTCGCCGTAGAGCGCCGTCACCACCACCACCGGGATGATGGCGAGGCCGCGGGTCAGCAGGCGGCGGGCCCAATGGGGCAGGCGCAGCCGCAGGAAGCCCTCCATCACGATCTGTCCGGCCAGCGTCGCCGTCACCGTCGAGTTCAGGCCGGACGCCAGCAGGGCGATCGCGAACAGGGTCGAAGCGATGCCCAATCCCAGCAGCGGCGACAGCAGTTCGAACGCCTGGCCGATCTCCGCCACCTCGGTATGGCCGCTGCCGTGGAAGACGCTGGCGGCGACGATCAGGATGGCGGCGTTGACGAACAGCGCCAGCATCAGGGCGATGGTGCTGTCGGCGGTCGCCCAGACGATGGCGTCGCGCCGCCCCTCCTCCGTCCGCGGATAGGCCCGGGTCTGCACGATGGAGGAATGGAGGTACAGGTTGTGCGGCATCACCGTCGCGCCCAGGATGCCGATGGCGATATAGAGCATCGCCGGGTTGGTGACGATCTGAGTCGACGGCACGAATCCGTGCAGCACCGCCGCGACCGGCGGGGCGG
This sequence comes from Azospirillum thiophilum, assembly GCF_001305595.1. Taxonomy (NCBI): domain Bacteria; kingdom Pseudomonadati; phylum Pseudomonadota; class Alphaproteobacteria; order Rhodospirillales; family Azospirillaceae; genus Azospirillum; species Azospirillum thiophilum. Next base: position 396,579 of record NZ_CP012405.1, on the reverse strand, counting down.
CGGCGATGATCTGGACCAGGAAGCAGCCGGCGATGACGACCAGCAGCGCCACCACGAAGGCTTCCAGATAGCGGAATCCGCGCTGCATCAGCAAAAGCACCAGGAAGGCGTCGAGCGCGGTGATCAGGGCGCCGCCGATCAGCGGGATGCCGAACAGCAGGTTCAGCGCGATGGCGGTGCCGATGACCTCCGCCAGGTCGCAGGCGATGATCGCCGCCTCGCAGGCCACCCACAGCACCAGATTGACCGGGCGCGGGTAATGGTCGCGGCAGGCCTGGGCCAGATCGCGGCCGGTGACGATGCCGAGCCGCGCCGCCAGCGACTGCAGCAGGATCGCCATCAGGTTCGACAGCATGATGACGGCGAGCAGCGTGTAGCCGAACTGCGATCCGCCCGCCAGATCGGTCGCCCAGTTGCCGGGGTCCATGTAGCCGACCGACACCATGTAGCCGGGGCCGGCGAAGGCCAGCATCCGCCGCAGCCACAGGCCGCCCTGCGGCACCGCGACCGAGGCATGGACCTCCGGCAGGCTTGGCCGGCCCTGTCCGTCCGGGCTGGAATATTTCCAGGCGGCGGGCGGCGGAACGACGGCTTCGGCTTCCGACATCGACGAAACTCCCGGCCGAACTGCGAATTGGTATCAATCAAGTATGTATCGCCGCATCGAGTATGCAAGATGCTATACTTTCCGGACCGGAAATTTTTCGCCGGAATCGCCATGTCCCCCGAAGGACGCCGCGCCGAAGGGCTTGACCGCCGATACCGGGCGTCGGAGGGTGGAACGGAAGATGGAAAGGAGCCGATGCGCGCGATGGCCGATCCCCGGAAATCAACGGGCTGGGAAGACCGCTGCGACCATTGCGGCGACATCGGGGGCGGCGCCGTGCCGGCCGAAACGGCCCTTCCCGACGCCGAACTCCATGCCGAGGGCTTCCGCAAGACGCGGGAGGCGCAGCGCGGCGCCCTGGCCGAGGATTATGTCGAGCTGATCGCCGACCTGATCGAAAGCGGGCAGGAGGCGCGTCAGGTCGACATCGCCGCACGGCTGGGTGTCGCGCAGCCGACCGTCGCCCGCATGCTCGACCGGCTGGCGGCCGACGGGCTGGTCTACCGCAAGCCCTACCGCTCGGTCTTCCTGACCGACGCCGGCCGCCGGATCGCCGAGGAAAGTCGGGTGCGCCACCAGACGGTGGAGGCCTTCCTGCGCTCGCTCGGCGTCAGTCCCGACACCGCGCGGATCGACGCCGAAGGCATCGAGCACCATGTCAGCGCCGAGACGCTGGACGCCTTCCGCCGGGCGCTGGCCCGGCCGCGCTGATCGGCCTGCTCAATCGGCCAGCCCATGCTCGATGGCGATGCGGATCAGGGCGCGGGCGCTGTCGGCGCCCAGCTTGTCCTTGATCTGGGTGCAGGCGTTCGCCACCGTCTTCTGGCTGATGCCCAGCCGGTCGCCGATGGCCGTCGTCGTCAGTCCGCGCCCGACCAGCGCCAGGATCTCGCGCTCGCGCTGGGTCAGCGCCGCCAGCGGATCGTCCGTCGGCGCCAGCGACATCAGCGCCAACTCGCGGGCAAGCGCGTGGTCGAGATGGACACGGCCGGCCAGCACGTTGCCGATGGCGGTCGCCAGGCTGTCCGGCGCGTCGTTCTTGGTGACATAGCCGCGCGCGCCGGCCTTCAGCGCGCGGGCGGCGACGGCAGGATCCTCGTGCATGCTGAAGATCAGCACCGGGATCGCCGGATCCTCCGCCCGCATGGTGCGCAGCACCGCCATGCCGCCGCCTTCGCCCGGCAGGTTGAGGTCGAGGACGACGACGTCCGGCCGCTCCCCCCGCCACAGGGCCAGCGCGCTGTCGACATCCTCGGCCTCCACCACGCGGCCCAGCGCCGCTTCGGCCAGCAGGCGCTGGCAGCCCGCCCTGACGATGGGATGGTCGTCGACCAGCAGGATGGTGAGGCTCATGCCGTACGCTCCAGTGTCTCTGCAAAGGGGGCCGTAGCGGAGGAGGGTGCTGGGGAGGGCGCATGCCGCGGCAGCCGGGCCGAAACCCTGGTGCCGCCGCCGTTGCTGGAGCGTCCGCCGGCATCCCCGATGGTCAGGCAGCCGCCCAGCGCCTGTACCCGTTCCATCATGCCGGAGATGCCGAAGCCGCTCCGCGCCGGATCGTGACCATCGGGAAGGCCGGGACCGTCGTCGGTGACGGCGATCTCGACCCGGTCCCCGAGCGCCACCACCCGCACCACGACCGCCGTCGGCGTAGCATGGCGCAGGGCGTTGACCAGCGATTCCTGCACCAGCCGGTAGACCGTCAGGCGCAGCACCTCGTCACAGCCGTCTAGATCGCAGCTGCCTAGATCGCAGCCGTCGAGATCGGCGCCGGCATCCGGTGATGTGCCCTGTGCTGGGTCCTGAGGTTCCATGCTGAGCGTCCACTCGACCTCCGGCTTGCGCCGTGCCCAGTCGCCGACCAGTTCGGTCAGCGCCTCGCTCAGCGGCAACTGGTCGGGCAGGGCTGGGCGCAGCCGGGCCAGGATGCGCCGGCTCAGGCGATGGACCTCGGCCGCGGTGTCCAGGATCGTCCGGGCGCGCTCGGCAACTTCCCCCGCGGTCTCCGCCATGTCCGGGCTTGCCCCCTCCCGGCTTGCGGCGTCCGGGGCTCGCCCGGTCAGGCGCAGGATGCGTCCGGCATCGACCTTGATCGCGAACAGGGCGGCGCCGAGTTCGTCGTGGACGTCGCGGGCGATTTCCCGCCGTTCGGCGTCCTGCGCCGCGACGATCCGCTGGCCGACCCGCCGGTTCTCCCGTTCGGCGGCGGCCAGCCCCTCGGCCAGCGCGGCGATGCCGCTGCCCAGCCGGTCGAGTTCGGGAACGCCCCCGGCGTCCAACGAAAGATCGTAGCGGCCGGCGCGCAGCCGCTTCAGCCCGGCTTCGAAGCGCGCCAGCGGCGCCAGCGCCCGGCCGACCGCCAGATATGCAGCAGCGAGCAGCAGCAGGCCGACGGCCAGCATGGCGGCGGCGAGGTCGCTCATATCCTCCCACACCTCGGCGATCTCGTCCCAGGGCTCGGCGACGATGCGCAGGCCGCCGCCATCCGCCAGCCGCAACTCCTGCGGTTCGACGGCGATCAGTGCCGCGAACCAGTCCGGAGCGTGCTGTAGCTCCGCCGCCGGTTCCGGCGCTGCATCGTCCGGGATGAAGCGCAGGTGGCGCAGCCCGAGGCCGTTCAGCATTTCCAGATCCGCCGCCGCCGCGTCCCGACCCGCCATCCTGCGGCCGATCGCGCTGCCGAGCTCCAGCGCCGACGCCATCTCCGCCCGCACGGCGTCGCGGGCGTTGGCGACCAGCACCGCGCCGCCGGCGGCGGCCATCAGCAGCAGGAACAGCCCGATCAGGGCCAGGATGCGCGTCTTCAGCGACATCGCCGCCCGCTCCATTATAAGACCATAGACGGAATGTTAGCCCACCCACCCGATCGGCCGCCATCCGCCCTTCGGGCAATGTCCCGCCGCCGCGCCGGGTTTTCCGGCGGCCGGTCCCGGAGGGCAGGAAAAAATCCTGGCTGATACAGGATGAAATCCTGTCGCCGTGTCGGAAAAATCTTCCCCGGATTGTCGAATGGAACCGGCAGGCCGCCGGGGAGAACATGGGGACCGGCAGGACGATAGCACGGAGCATCATGCGGGATGCACCGCGCAGAGCCTTCGCGAAAAAGGGTCTTGCCGATCAAGCACCGCCTCAGGGCGTCGCATGGCCACGCACGGCCCCCTCCCGGACCCGGACGGCACAAGCCTCCCGCCGTCCGTGCCGCGGGGGTGGGCCGGCGTGACCCCTGCCGCCCATCGCCGCCACTCGATCACTTGCGACGCTGCCACGACGCTGCCACCGCGCGGCCAATCGCCACGCGGCCAATCAACGGGGGAAACGCATGACACTTTCGTCCAACACCACCACCGCTTCCGCTGCCGCCGGCCCGGCTCTCCGGCCCGGTCTGCGGCACCGTCTCCGCCTCGCGGCGGCGATGGCCGGGCTGCTCGCGCTCGCCTCGCCGGCCGTGCCGGCGCTGGCCGCCGACGTCACCTGGGACGCCATCGCCAACGACGCGCGGAACAACAGCGACGTGCTGATGTACGGCATGGGGGTCGAGGGCAAGCGTTTCAGCCCGCTGAAGCAGATCGACACCGACAGCGTGTCGCGGCTGGTTCCGGCCTGGTCCTTCTCCTTCGGCGACGAGAAGCAGCGCGGGCAGGAGACCCAGGCGCTGGTGCATGACGGGGTGATCTACGTCACCGGCTCCTATTCGCGCATGTTCGCGCTGGATGCCAGGACAGGCAAGCGGTTGTGGTCCTATTCCCACCGGCTGCCCGACGACATCCGGCCCTGCTGCGACGTGGTCAACCGCGGTGCGGCGATCTATGGCGACAAGGTGTTCTTCGGCACGCTCGACGCCTCCATCGTCGCGCTGAACAAGGACACCGGCAAGGTCGTCTGGAAGAAGAAGTTCGCCGACCACAAGGTCGGCTACACCATGACCGGCGCCCCCACCATCGTGAAGGACCAGAAGAGCGGCAAGGTCCTGCTGATCCACGGCTCGTCCGGCGACGAGTTCGGTGTGGTCGGCCGGCTGTTCGCCCGCGATCCCGACAGCGGCGACGAGGTGTGGATGCGTCCGCTTGTCGAAGGGCACATGGGCCGGCTGAACGGCAAGGACAGCACCCCGACCGGCAGCGACAAGGCCCCCTCCTGGCCGCGCGACAAGGACGGCAATCTGGTGGAGGCGTGGAACCATGGCGGCGGCGCGCCGTGGCAGAGCGCCACCTTCGACGTGGAGACCAACACCATCGTCATCGGCACCGGCAACCCGGCGCCCTGGAACGGCTGGGCGCGCTGGCCGGGCGACAGCCTCTACACCTCGGGCCAGGCCTATGTCGATCCGGGCACCGGCGAACTGAAGGGCTTCTACCAGCACACGCCGAACGACACCTGGGACTTCTCCGGCAACAACGAGCTGGTGCTGTTCGACTACACCGACGCCGCCGGCAAGACGGTCAAGGCGACGGCGCATGCCGACCGCAACGGCTTCTTCTATGTCACCGACCGGGTCAAGCTGGCGATGGCGGGCGGCGAGGCCAACAAGCCGAACAGCGTGCTGGCGGCCTATCCCTTCGTCGACGGCATCACCTGGGCCAAGGGCATCGACCTGAAGAGCGGCCGTCCGATCGAGAACGAGGGCCAGCGTCCGCCGCTGCCGGCGGAAGGCGAGAAGCGCGGCAAGGCGGTCGAGGTGTCGCCGCCCTTCCTGGGCGGCAAGAACTGGAACCCGATGTCCTACAGCGAGGACACCAAGCTGTTCTACATCGCCGCCAACCATTGGAAGGAGGATTACTGGACCGAGCATGTCGGCTACAACCCCGGCTCGGCCTATCTCGGCATGGGGTTCCGCATCCACAAGCTGTTCGACGACCATGTCGGCGTGCTGCGGGCGCTCGATCCGAAGACCGGCAAGATCGTGTGGGAGCACAAGGAGGAGCTGCCGCTGTGGTCCGGCACGCTGGCGACCGCCGGCAACCTGGTCTTCACCGGCACCGGCGACGGCTTCGTCAAGGCGTTCAACGCCAAGACGGGTGCCGAGCTGTGGCGGTTCCAGACCGGCTCCGGCATCATCTCGTCTCCCGTCACCTGGGAGCAGGACGGGGTGCAGTATGTCGGCATCACCACCGGCTATGGCGGCGCGGTGCCGCTGTGGGGCGGCGATCTGGCCGACCTGACGACCCGCGTGACCCAGGGCGGATCCTTCTGGGTGTTCAAGCTCGCCGACGTGAAGCTGTCCAGCGCCAAGTAAGCGGCAACCGGGACCGGGGCGGGCGGCGGCGGCCGTCCGTTCCGGTCCCTTCCCCAACGGAGGCACCATCATTATGTCGCGCATCACTGCCGCGCTGCTCGCGCTGTCCCTGTGGGGGCTGGCGCCCGTTCCCTTCGCCCCCCTTTTCTCCGCCGGCGCCGCGGAGGTGGAGAACGCCGCCCTCGACGATGCGGCGGGACCGCTGGTCGGTGGCGGCGAGGAGGAACGGACCACCGCGGTCGCCGGCTGCACGCTGGCCCCGAAGTCCGTCTGCCCCAACCTCGACCTGCGCCACCGCAACCTGCGCGGGCTGGGGCTGGCGGGTGCCGACCTGCATGGGGCGAACCTGATGCGGGCCGACCTGCGCAACGCCGACCTGCGCGGGGCCGATCTGCGGGGCGCCATCCTCGACGGCGCCGACCTGCGCACCGCCTTCCTCCAGGGGGCCAAGCTGTCCGGCGCCCGGATGCGCGGCGCCAACCTGGAATTCGCCCGGGCAACCGGCGCCGACTTCACCGGCACCGACCTGACCGCCGCGAACCTGGAGGCGATCCGCGCCGACAAGATCGACCTGTCCGGCGCCAACCTGGAGGGCGCCAACCTCCAGGAGGCGAAGATGTCGCTGTCCAACCTGTCGGGCGTCAACATGGAGGGGGCCAAAATCCGCTTCGCCATCTTCCAGGACGCGCTGATGACCGGCTGCACGGCCTGCCCGACCGGCTGGTGAGCCGGGCAGTCCGTGCGGCGGGGGCGGCTCAGCCGTGCCGGATGCGGTGCCCCGGCTTGCCCGGTCCCGCGCGATCGCAGCCGCAGCAGCCGCCGCAGCTTTTGGCGGGAGGCGCGGGCCTCCCGGCGAGGCGGCGCAGCCGGTCGCGCGCCGCCGCCGGCAGCAGGATGGTCCAGACGACCCAGGCGAAGGCCGCGGCGACGGCCAGACCGACGATGATGGACTCCATCATGGCTCAGCCTCCCAGCAGGGCGCTGGAGAGCTGGAAGGTGACGAAGGCGGCACCGTAGGCGAGCAGCGTCATGTAGACGAGCATCACGATCATCCAGAACCAGGAGTTCGTCTCGCGCTTCACCACCGACAGGGTGGAGACGCATTGCGGGGCGAAGACGAACCAGGCGAGCAGGGCGAGCGCCGTCGGCAGGCTCCAGTCGGCGGCGAGCACGCCCGCCAGCGATCCCGACAGCGCGTCCCCGGTTTCGCTCAGCGCATAGACGGTGCCGAGCGCCGCCACCGCCACCTCGCGGGCGGCCATGCCCGGCACCAGCGCGATGGCGATCTGCCAGGTGAAGCCGATAGGGGCGAGCAGCGGAGCCAGCGCATGCCCCAGCATCCCGGCGAAGCTGTAGTCGATCGCAGGGCCGGTGGCGCCGTCCGGCGCACCGGGGAAGCTGCCGAGGAACCACAGCAGGATCATGATCGCGAAGATGATCGTTCCGGCGCGGGCCAGGAAGATGCGCGTCCGCTCCAGCAGGCCGAGGGAGAGGTCGCGCAGGCCGGGCAGGCGGTATGAGGGCAGCTCCATCAGCAGCGGCTCGCGTGCGCCCTTGAAGACCGTGCGCTTCAGCACGAAGGCGACCGCCAGCGCCGACAGGATGCCGGCGGCGTAGAGCGCGAACATCACCAGCCCCTGCAGCCCGATCATGCCGCCCGCCACCGTCCGTTCCGGGACGAAGGCGGCGATGAGCAGCGTATAGACCGGCAGCCGGGCCGAGCAGGTCATCAGCGGCGCGATCATGATGGTTGCCAGCCGGTCGGCGCGGTTCTCGATGGTGCGCGCCGCCATGATGCCGGGAACCGCGCAGGCGAAGCTGGACAGCAGCGGGATGAAGGCCCGTCCGTGCAGCCCGACCCCGCCCATCAGCCGGTCGAGCAGGAAGGCGGCCCGCGCCATGTAGCCGGTGGATTCCAGGATCAGGATGAAGAAGAACAGCACCAGGATCTGCGGCAGGAAGATCACCACGCTGCCGACACCGGCGATGATGCCGTCGGTGATCAGGCTCTTCAGCATCCCGTCGGGCAGCGCGGCGCCGGCAGCCGCCTGGACCCAGCCGAGCGCGGTGTCGATCATGTCCATCGGCAGGGCCGCCCAGGCGAACACCGCCTGGAACATCAGGAACAGGACGAGGAACAGGAAGGGCAGGCCGATGGCCGGGTGCAGCAGCGCGGCGTCGATCCGCCGGGTCGCCAGCGACGGACGTCCGGCGCTGCGCAGGGCCGCGGCCAGGATCGCCTCGACCTCCTGATGGTAGGCGCGCAGCTCATGCGCCGACGGCTCGCTCCAGCCGCAGGGGGCGATGGACGGGGCGGCTGCTGCCCCGTCCGCACCGGTCATGACCGCCATGCTGCGGTCGATCTGGTCGAGCAGCCCGCGCACGCCGTGGCGGCGGATCGCCACGGTGGGCACCACCGGCACGCCCAGCGCGGCGGACAGCGCGGCGGCGTCGACGCTGCAGCCGCGCGCCTCGGCGACATCCATCATGTTGAGCGCCAGGATGATGGGGCGGCCGAGCTTCTTCAACTCCAGCACCAGGCGCAGGTGCAGGCGCAGGTTGGTGGCGTCGGCGACGCAGACCATGACGTCCGGCGGCGCCTCGTGCTCGAAGCGGCCGAGCACGACGTCGCGCGTCACCTCCTCGTCGGGGGAGCGGGCGCGCAGGCTGTAGGTGCCGGGCAGGTCGATGATCTGGACGCGCGACCCGGCTGGGCTGAGGAACTCGCCGACCTTGCGTTCGACCGTCACGCCCGGATAGTTGGCGACCTTCTGGCGGGCGCCGGTCAGGGCGTTGAACAATGCGGTCTTGCCGCAGTTGGGGTTGCCGACCAGCGCGATGCGCGGCGGTGCGGCGAAAACGGCAGTATTGGACATCGCGGAACTCCTGTCCGCAGGAAGGGGGGCGACGCTCAGCCGAGCGTCACCAGGACGGCGTGCGCCTCCGCGCGGCGCAGGGCCAGCGTGTGGTCGTTGATGCGCACGGCAAGCGGATCGGCGCCGGGGAAGCCTTCATGCAGGACTTCCACGCGGGCGCCTTCGATCAGGCCCATCTCGATCATGCGGCGTTCCAGTTCGCCGGCCGGCAGCGGGGTGGCGACCGCGGTCTCGTCGAGACCGGTCACCACCGCGCGCTGGCCCTTGCGCAGGCTGCCGAGGCTGGGGCTGTGCCGTCCGTCGGGCGGGTCGGAGGTGGTGGCCGGAACGGTGCCGGGACCGGCGTGGGGGGCAACTGGTGCTGCGGCAGGGGCTGCGCTGGGGGAACCGGTGGCGGGAACGGGGCCGGATGCGGCACCCGACATGGCGCCGGACAAAGCGCCGGACACTGGGGGAGTCATTTGGGGTCACCTTTTCGGCTGCACGCGGCAGACAGGCGTGCAATTCGACGGCATCGGGGCCGTGGGACCGATTGTCGTGCGAATCACTCGCACTTGCGATGTGGCGAAGCGTCGCAAAGCGACATCGTCCGGCCGCCGTTTCTGCAATCGAGGATGACCGTCACCGCGCGTCCCTCGTCGCCCTCGGGAGCCGGCCTCTCGGGAAAACTTTTCGCGTAGTGAGAAAATTGAATATCATATCCAATCTGGAATAGTGTTATATATCACTTGCTGCACCGCAACCAAGGTTTGTCATCGAGTGAAAGCAGTCGCATTTTTTGCACCTCTGCGCATGCCGAGAGCCATATGAAAGTTGCCGATGCCTCGATTCAATGATGAATTACGGTCACTCCAAGTGGTGTATAGTATTTTATAAAAGATATGAATCGTCAGCGCTTCAAGCGATCAGCGTGCATGTATGTGTAACATTCAATGAATAACTTTCATTTTTAAATGCAAATTCGGTTTACCAATTCTTTGGAGTTATGTCTTAGCTTCTGACACACTTTCCGAAAGCCGTTTTGTGTCCGGAGCTGTTTATGCAACTTGATTCAGTCGCATGTCCGCGTGTGACTCTGCCCCTACTCACGGCGTTCGGTCTGTCTCTCCTGTCTTATCTTATTTTTGCTAAATTTTATGTAAGCTTTGGCTTGTCAATCGGCCAAGATGCCGCACTGATCGTGCTGCACGCGGTGCGCGACCGCGTGTGGATGGTGGCCGCCGCGGTGTTCCTGGGCGTCCTGCTGGTGTCCCTGCTGCTGCCCTCGGCCATGCGGGCCGCCGCTGCCACGCCCCTGCGCTCCCTGCTGCTGCCGGCGGGGGCGATGCTGGCGTTCGGCGCCGGGCTGATGCCGCAGCTGGCGGCCGTGCTGACCCCGGAAGCCCTGTACGGCATCCTCCAGGACGGGGCCGCCCTGCTGGTCGTGTCGAGTCTCGTGGTGTTCGAGGCGCTGCTGCTGCTCGGTGCCGGATCGGCCCGAATGAGGTCGCCGGATGCGACGACCGCCGAACCGCGGGCCGCGGTGGCCGGCATGCGCGCCGCCCTGTTCCTGTTCATGCTGGCGGAGGAGCTGTCGCGCTCCTTCCTGCCGCTCTATGCGCGCGAGCTGTACACGCCTGTTCCCGGCCTGTCGGAAACCCTGATGATGGGGCTGCCGATCGGGCTGTTCATGCTGCTGGTGGCCGTCTTCACCCCCTTCGCCGGCGCCTGGGCCGAGCGGTTCGGCAGCCGCCGCACCCTGCTGGTCGGCACGCTGCCGGCGGTGGCCGGCTTCGCCGGGACGGCGCTGGCCCAGTCGCTGCCCGAGCTGCTGATGTGGCGCAGTGCCTGCGCGCTCGGCTATGCGGTGATGTTCATCGGCGCGCAGGGCTTCATCGCCCGCCACACCCCGCCGGACCAGCGGGCGCGCGGCATGGCGCAGTTCGTCGCCGCGGTGATCGTCGCCGGCCTGTGCGGCGCGCCGATCGGCGGCATCCTGGCCGACCATCTCGGCTACCGCGCCGCCTTCGCGGCGTCGGCGCTGCTGGCTCTTGCCGCCGCCCTGGCCGCCGCGCTCCTGCTGCCCGCCGACCGGGCGGGGGGCGCGCGGGACGGCGGCCGGTTCCGCCTGCGCGACGCCGCCGGGCTGCTCGCCAACCGGCGCTTCCTGGCGCTGCTGCTGTTCTCGTCGGTCCCGACCAAGCTGATGCTGACCGGCTACCTGTTCTATCTGGTTCCGGTCTCCCTGCATGCGGCGGGCGAGACGCCGGCCGGGATCGGCCGGATGATGATGACCTATGGCCTGATCATCGTGGTCCTCGGTCCCTGGGTATCGCGGATGGCCGACCGCGGCGGCCGTCATTCGCTGTTCGCCGGGCTGGGCGGGCTGATCGGCGGGGCAGGCACGCTGGCGATCCTCCAGGCGCCCGGGGTGCCGGGGATCCTGGCCGGCATCGCCGCGCTCGGGATCGCCCACGCCTTCAACAACGCGACCCAGCTGGCCCTGGTGCCGGAGGTCTGCCGCACCGAATGCGCCCGCATGGGCGAAACCGGCGTCTTCGCCGTCTACCGCCTGCTGGAGCGCGGCGGATCCGTCATCGGCCCGCTTCTGGCCGCGGTCATCGCCGACCGGTTCGGCCTTCAGGCCGCCCTGGTGGCGTTCGGCGCGCTCGGCATGCTGTGCGGCGCCGCCTTCTGTGCGGTCTTCCTGCTGGCGCCTCCCCGCGAGGCCGCCCAACCCCGCCTTGCCACCCCGCCCCTCACCCCACCCATCGATCATGGAGGCGACGACGCCCATGCCTGACCAGATGCTCGTGGAGCCCCTTCCGGCCATGCCGGGCCTCCCGTTTCCGCCCGGCGGCGACACCCTGGCGGTTCCCCGTCACGGCCATGCGATGGGTGCGCTGCGCGCCACGCTGGACGCGCTCGGCATCGCCGATGCCGGGGAGATGACCTGGAAGAACTACGAGACGATCATGCGGGTGATCGAGCCGCTGATCGGCGCCGGCCACAGCCTGCGCCATTTCGACTACACCCATTCCGCGGCGCTCCAGCCCGGTACGGTGGAGCGGCTGCGCAACGACTACAGCGTCCGCCTCGCCTACACGGAATGGGGCAGCCCGTCGCTGCCGCCGCTTTTGTGCCTGGGCGGCATCGCCAATTCCGCCCGGCGGTTCGACTATCTCGCCCGGACGCTGTCGCGCCATCACCATGTCCTGTGCCTGGACTGGGCCGGCCGCGGCCGCAGCGGCTGGCTGGCGGAGCAGTCCGACTACAGCTTCGAGGGCAATGTCGCCCAGGTGCTGGCGCTGATCCGGCACAAGCGGCTGGGGCCGGTCACGCTGCTGGGCTCCTCGCTCGGCGGCAGCGTGGCGATGCGGGTGGCGGCCGAGGCGCCGGATCTGGTCGACCGCCTGATCCTCAACGACATCGGCCCCTTCATCCCGACCGAGCGCCGCCGCCGCCGCGCCGAATCGGTGGCCCGCCACTATGTCTTCCGCCACCCGGCCCAGCTGTTCCACCGCACGGGCGCCGCCCAGAAGAACGACGGGCCGGTCGACGACACCGTGCTGCTGCACAACAGCTTCCACCAGACCCGCTGGTCGGAGGAGAATGGCGGGCGGGTCTACCGCCACGACATCCGCGCGTTGCAATGCTACCGCGACGGCGCCGCCCAGGACCACGACCAGTGGGACGACTGGCAGCGCATCGACTGCCCGGTGCTGCTGGTGCACGGCATGATGAGCGACGCGCTGCAGGACGCGACCATCGCGCGGATGATGGACAAGCCGCGGGTCACCGTCCTCCATGTGCCGGATGTCGGCCATACCCCGACGCTGAGCGACCCGCTGCACATCGACGCCCTGCGCCGCTGGATCGCTGTGCCCGGCGCCCTGGCGGCGGACAGCGTCATCGGCTGGAGCGCGGGCGCCGACCGCCTCCTGTTCCGCTGAGGGGCCGGCGATGACGGACCTCTTCCACTTCGTGCGCCACGGCCAGACCGAGGACAACCGCCTCGGCGTGCGCTGCGGCGGCGACCGCGACGTGCCGCTGACCGGGCTGGGCGTCGAGCAGGCCCGCCGGGCGGCGGAGCGGTTCCGCGAGGCCGGCTGCGGCTGCGGTCTGGTGATCGCCGGGCCGCTGCAACGCACAGCCGTCACCGGCGCCCTGTTCGCCGAGACGCTCGGCGTTCCGCTGGTCGGCTGCGACTGGCTGCGCGAGCGGGCGCTGGGTGAGTGGAACGGGCTGCCCGTCGCGCTGACCCGGCCCTGGTTCGCGGCCGGCGAGACGCCGCCCGGCGGCGAAAGCGAGGAGGAATTCGCCGCCCGCGTCCTGGACGGGGTGGCGGCGCTGCGGGACCGGCTGGCCGACCGGCCGCTGCTGGTCGGCAGCAAGGGGGTCGGCCGCATCCTGCTGCACCGGCTGGCCGGACGGCCGGGCGTCGAGCTCGAGAATTGCGAGGTCGTGGCCTTCGCCCGCCAGCCCGGCCCAGCCGGGATGACGGCGGGGTGGCGCTGCGACCATCCGGAGACATCGGCCCAGGAGGCCGGCCCCGCCGGTTTCACGGCCTGACGGGACGGTCGCCGTCCGCCGACGGCTGCCGGCCCGAATCATGACCGCCTGGCGATGACCGCCTGAAGATAACCATTGAACGATGCGTGGATACCGCGCGGTGCCGCGTATAAAAAGTCGAGGAGAAGGGGCGATGAAGCTCAAGATTGGTACGCGGCTGATGCTGCTGGTGTTCGGCGTGGCGCTGCTCAGCACGCTGGCCGGTGCGACCGTCCATCTGACGGGCATGCGCACGAATCTGGTCGAACAGCGCAAGGCCAAGGTCAAGGAGATGGTCGATGCGGCTTCCTCCGTGATCGCGCTGTACGGCGAACAGGAGAAGTCGGGCAAGCTGCCGCGGGCCGAGGCGCAGGAACTCGCGCGCAACGCCGTGCGCGCGATGCGCTATGGCAAAGGCGAGTATTTCTTCGTCTACGATTATGCCGGCGTCAGCCTGGTGCACGGGCTGCGGCCGCAGGTCGAGGGCAAGAACCTGCTGAACCTGAAGGATCCCGACGGCGTTCCCTTCAACGTGCAGATGACCGAGGCGGCCAAGGCCGGCGGCGGCTTCGTCGCCTTCCGCCACAAGCGCACCGACGATGCCGAACCGACGCCGAAGATCGCCTATGCCACCGGCTACCAGCCCTGGCAGTGGATGGTCGGCACCGGCGTCTACACCGACGACGTCGACGCCGAGTTCCGCGCCCGCGCCGTCCGCGAGCTTCTGGTCACCCTGCTGCTGCTGGCGATCAGCGTCGGCATCGGCATCTGGGTGTCGCGCGGGATGTCGCGTCCGCTGCTGGCGATCCGCGACGTGCTGGGCCGCATCGGCGGCGGCGACCTCTCCACCGCCGTCCCCCATGCCAACCGGCCGGACGAGATCGGCGACATGGCCCGCGCCGTCGCCGGCCTTGCCACCACCCTCCAGGCCGCCCGTGACGAGAGCCAGCGCGCCGATCTGGACCGCGCCGCCCGCGACCTCCAGCGCGAGCGCCTGTCCGCCCGCGCCACCGAGTTCGCCCGTGCGATGGACGAGGTCGTCGCGACGCTCAGCACCACCACCGTTGCCCTGCACGAGCGCACCGCGGCGCTGACCAGCGACGCCGCCAGCACCACCGACGCGGCCCATGCCGCCGCCGGTGCCGCGCAGGGGGCCTCCGACAGCGTCGAATCCGCCGCCCTGGCCAGCGAGGAGCTGCGCGGGTCGATCTCCGCGATCAGCCGCCAGGTCGAAAGCGCGGCCCAGACCGCGTCCCGCGCGGTGACCGAGACGTCGAACACCACCGGCATCGTCACCGGCCTCGCGTCGGCCGCCGAGCAGATCGGCGCGGTGGTCGAGCTGATCAACTCCATCGCCGGACAGACCAACCTGCTGGCGCTGAACGCCACCATCGAGGCGGCGCGGGCGGGAGAGGCCGGCAAGGGCTTCGCCGTCGTGGCGAGCGAGGTGAAGAGCCTCGCCACCCAGACCGCGAAGGCGACCGAGGACATCCAGTCGCAGGTCGGCGCAATCCGGGCGGCGACGGCCAACGCCATCGCCGCGATCGAGGGCATCGCCAGCCTGATCACCAACCTCAGCGCGCTGAACGGCGAGGTCGCGTCGGCCGTGCAGCAGCAGGAGGCGGCGACCCACCAGATCTTCGCCAACGCCCGCACCGCCGCCGACAACTCCCGCCGCGTCACCAGCAGCGTCGGCTCGCTGTCGGCGACCATGACCACCACCAGCGACCGCATGCGTCTGGTGTCCTCCAGCGTGGAGAACGTGTCCGAGCAGTCGGATCGCCTGAAGGACGAGGTGCGGCGCTTCGTGGCCGAGGTCAACGCCGCCTGACCGGGCACGGACAGCGGATAACAGGCAGGTTCCCGGCGATACGATCCGCCGGGAGCCTGCCCTGTCCTTCGGGTATTTTCAGCCGCCACTTATCGGCTTCCACGGCCCGTGATAGGAATGGATGTCCTGTCCCCGGCCATGGAGCATCCCGCTTGTCCGGATCGAGCCACCTTGCCGAACCCCTGGCCCCGCCGCGCTGTCTCCGCGGGGGGGCCTTCGGGATGTCCGCCGGCCGCCGCCGCCGCGGATGGAACAGGCCCGGATTCCTGTTCCATACTGTTTCAAACGTTCCATCGCCGCGCTCCTCCGCCGCCCTCCGCGTCAATTCGGCCCTTGTTCCGGTCGCGTCCCAACGACCAGATACAGGCCGGGTCTCAAGGACCGGTGACGGCGGCGATGCCGGCGGGCCGGGAAACCAGGACATGGGCGAACACCCCGACATGAACGAAACGCTCGACATGAACGAAACACCCAAGGATCCCTTCGCCGCTGCGGCGTCCTTCAACGCCGGGGTCTATGGGACCGGCGTCCGCCCGGTGACGGCGGAGCGGCTGGCCGAGGCGGTCCGCCTGCTGCTGCGGGCGGCGGGCAGCGACGCGGCGGAGGCCGGGGTCGTCGCCGACCATCTGGTCGAGGCCAACCTGCGCGGCCATGACAGCCACGGCGTCGGCATGCTGGCGATGTACATGCCGGCCATCGCCGCCGGGCTGCTGCGGCCCAACCAGCACGCGACCGTGCTCGGCCGCTCCGGCCCCTTCCTGTCGGTCGGCGGCGGGAGCGGCTATGGACAGGCGATCGCGCGCGAGGCGATGGATCTCGCCATTGCCCAGGCCCGGCAGGAGGGTCTGGTTGCGCTGTCCCTGCGCGACACCCACCATATCGGCCGCGTGGGATCCTATGGCGAGCAGTGCAGCGACGCCGGTCTGGTCGCCCTTGCCTTCGTCAACGTCGTCACCCGCCCGGCGGTGGCGCCGCATGACGGCACCCGGCCGCGGTTGGGCACCAACCCGATCTGCATCGCGGTTCCGGCCACGCCGGCCAACCCGGCCCTCGTCCTCGATTTCGCCACCAGCGCCGTCGCGGTCGGCAAATGCCGCGTCGCCATGAACAAGGGGCGGGAGATGGCGTCCGGCCTGCTGCTCGACGCCGATGGCGAGGCGACGCTGGATCCGGGCGTGATGTTCCGGGAGCCGTCGGGCGCCCTGCTGCCGCTGGGCGGGACCGCGGGCGGGCACAAGGGGTTCGGTCTGGCGCTGATGTGCGACGTTCTCGCCGGGGCGCTGGCGTCGGCCATGCCCGGCACGCCGTCGCACCAGGATTCCGGGCGGGTGATGAACAACCTGTTCGCCATCGTCTTCGACCCCGCGCGCGGCGGCAACGCCCATTGGGCCGCCGACCTCGACGACCTGCTCGCCTATGTCCGCGACACCCCGGCCGCCCCCGGTGCCGAGGCCGTCCAGTTGCCGGGCGAGCCGGAACGGCGGACCCGCGCCCAGCGGCTGGCCGACGGCATTCCGCTGGACGGCGCGACGCTGGCGATGCTGGAGAGCCTGGGCCGGGAGCGCGGCGTGGAGGTCGCCGGCCTGCTGGCCTGACCGATCCGTGGTTGCGTCGCGGGAGGGGGGTTGGACCGGGCCTGTCCGACGCCCAGATAGTGGGGCTCCGGATACCCGGTTCGACTGGAGGCGCAAGACATGACCCTGCACGCGGACGTGCGAGACAACGCGGCGGACAGCCGTTACGAATTGACCGTCGACGGCGCCACCGCCGTCGCCGTCTACGAGTTGCGGGACGGGGAGATCGCCTTCACCCATACGGAGGTGCCGAAGAGCCTGTCCGGGCAGGGTATCGCCTCGGCCTTGGCCAAGGGCGCCCTCGAGGATGTCCGCGCCCGCGGTCTGAAGGCCGTCCCGCTTTGCAGCTTCTTCGCCGGCTATATCGAGCGCAACCCGGAGTTCCACGACCTCGTCCGGTAGCGGGTGGCGCTCACGCCATCTCCGCCGCCGGCATGATGTGGCCGGTCAGCAGCGCGCCCAATTCGCCGACATACCCGTCCGACCGGGCCGGCCGGGTCGGGTCGGAGGTGACGACGACGGTCAGCCCCAGCGACGGGACGAGATACAGCATCTGACCGCCATAGCCGCGCGCATAGGCGATCCGGTGCCCGTTCGACTCCGCCAGGAACCAGCCATATCCATAGGCGTCGCCGGAGTAGGGGGAGCGCGTCCGCGGTATCCAGCTTGCCTGGGCCCAGGCCGCGCTCACCACCGGACGTCCGTCCCAGACCCCGCCGCGGCTCCACATCTCGCCGAAGCGGAACAGGTCGAGTGGCGACAGCGCCATGTTGTTGCCGCCGAGATAATAGCCCTGCGGATCGCGGGTCCATCCCGGCAGGTCGATGCCGAGCGGCCGGCCGAGCCAGTCGCGCGCCAGCGACAGCAGGCTGCGCCCGGAGACGCGGGCCAGCACCGCGCCCAGCACGTGATAGCTGCCGGTGGAATAGATCATCCGCTCGCCCGGTTCGGCGACGAAGGGGCGGCCGAGCGCATCCGCGACCCAGTTCCGGCTGCCGATCCAGCGGCCGTACCCCGGCCCCGAAGTCGGCTCCAGGCCCGCCTGCATGGTGAGGAGCTGCGCCATCGTGATGCCGCGCACCCGCGGATCGGCGCCCGCCGGCACGAGGTCCGGCGCCGTCACGCCGAGCGTCGCGTCGACGCCGCGCAGCAGGCCGCGGTCGAGCGCCACGCCGGCCAGCGAGGCGACGATCGTCTTGGACACCGACTTGACATTCACCTTGCGGCCGACCGGCGGTCCCCGGAATGCTTCGGCGGATACCACCGTGCCGTGCCGGCCGATCACCAGGGCATGGAGCTGGTCGAGGCCCGCCGCCCGGTCGAGCGCCCGGTCCAGCAGGGTCCGGTCCAGCAGTGCCCGGCCGACGGCATCGGCGGGGCTGGCGGGCCGCCCGGCCGCCGCGGCCGGAAGGCTGCCCGGCAGCAGCGAGCCGACGGCGGCAGCAGCGGCGGCGAGCACGGATCGGCGGTCGGGCTGGGATCGGGGTTTCGGCTCCATCCCCTGCCATATGGTCAAGCCCCGCCGCGATCCAACCCTTGGAATCAAGGCGTGGCGGGTCCGACGACCTTGCCGGGATTCATGATCCCCCGCGGGTCGAACAGCCGCTTGATGCCGTCCATCAACGCCATTTCCGCCGGCCCCTTGAAGACGGCCAGCGCGTCGCGCCCGCTCTGGCCGATGCCGTGCTCGGCGCTGATGGTGCCACCCAGCTCGACCGCCACCCGGTGGACCGCGGCGCTGATCGCCTGGGCCGCCGGTTCCAGCGGCTTGCCCGTCGTTCGGGCGCTTTCCGGCAGGATGGCGACCAGATGGATGTTGCCGTCGCCGATGTGCCCGACCGCCATGACGCGGGCATCCGCCCGCACCGCTGCGATTGCCGCGGTAGCGCGGACGACGAAATCGGGGATGCGGGCGGTCGGCACCGCGGTGTCGTGGCCGATGACGATGCCGCTCTTGCGGTTGGCCTCCGACACGCTGTGGCGCAGTTTCCACAAGGCCGCGGCCTGGGCCTCGCTGCGGGCGACCAGCGCATCGGCGATGCTGCCATCCTCCAACCCCTCGGCCAGCACCGCCTCCAGCGCCCCGGCAAGGTCGAGCCCGGCCATCGGGTCGGTGACCTCGGCCAGCAGACACCAGGGAGCCGGAGTGGCGAGCGGCCGGACCGTTCCCGGCACATGGGCCAGCACCGCCGCCAGCTGCGCCTCCGACAGGATTTCCGCCGTGGTCACCCGGTCGCCCAGCGTGCCGCGCAGCCGGGAGAACACCTCCAGCGCCGCCTCCAGCGAGGCCAGGGCGAGAAAGGCGGTTGCGCTGCTGCGCGGACGCGGGAACAGCTTCAGCGTCGCCGCGGTGACGATGCCCAGCGTGCCCTCGGCCCCGATGAACAGATGCTTCAGCGCATAGCCGGTGTTGTCCTTGCGAAGTGCCCGCAGGCCATCCCACAGCGTGCCGTCGGGCAGCACCACCTCCAGCCCAAGCACGAGGTCGCGCATCGGGCCATAGCGCAGGACGGCGGTGCCGCCGGCATTGGTGGCGATGGTGCCGCCGATCTGACAGCTTCCCTCGCTGCCGAGGCTCATCGGGAACAGCCGGCCGGCGGCCTCCGCGGCGGCCTGGACCGCGGCCAGGGTGCAGCCGGCCTCCACCGTCAGGCTGTCGCCGACCGGATCGACCTCACGGACGCGGTTCAGCCGCGACAGGCACAGCACCAGGCTGCGGCCGGACGCGTCGGGAATGGCGCCGCCGACGACCCCGGTGTTGCCGCCCTGCGGCACCAGCGGGGTGCCGGTCTCCGCACAGAGCCGGACGACGGCCGCCACCTGCGCCGCATCGGCCGGGTGGACGACGCCCAGCGCCGTCCCGCGGTAGCGGCCGCGCCAATCCGCCAGGAAGGGCGCGGTGTCGGCCGGTTCGCACAGCACCTGCGCCGGCCCGACGATGGCCCGCGCCCGCCCGATGACATCTCCGCCGGCCATTGCCTACAGCCCGAGATAGGCGGTCTTGATGCGCGGGTCGGCCAGCAGCGTCTGGGCCGAATCCTCCATCACCACCCGTCCGGTCTCCAGCACATAGGCGCGGTCGGCCAGCCGCAGCGCCAGATCCACCCGCTGTTCGACCAGCAGGATGGTGATGCCCGTGCCGTGCAGGCTCCGGATCGTGTCGGCCAGCGTGTCGACGATGATCGGCGCCAGTCCCAGCGTCGGTTCGTCCAGCATCAGGCATTTCGGGTTGGCCATCAGCCCGCGGCCGAAGGCCACCAGCTGCTGCTGCCCGCCGCTCATCGTGCCGGCCTTCTGGGTGCGGCGCTCGGCCAGGATGGGGAACAGCTCATAGACCCAGCGCAGCCGCTCGGCGAAGCCCATGCTGCCCGGCCGGCCGCGCAGGGCCCCCAGCTCCAGATGCTCCAGCACCGTCATGTCGGGGAAGAGCTGGCGGCCTTCCGGCACATGGACCAGCCCGCGTTCGATGACCTGATGCGGCGCCAGCCGGTCGATGCGCTCGCCGTCGAAGGTGATCGTCCCGCCGCTCGGCCGCAGCAGGGCGGAGATCGCCTTCAGCGTCGTCGTCTTGCCGGCGCCGTTGGAGCCGACCAGCGTCACCAGCTCGCCGTCCTCGACGGTCAGCGAGACGTTGTGGACCGCCTCGCGGTGGCCGTAGCGGACCTTCAGACCTTCGACCTTAAGCATCGACCGGCTCCCGTCCCAGATACACGCGGATCACTTCCGCGTCGTTCAGCACCTGGGCCGGCGGCCCTTCGGCGATCTTGACCCCATGGTCGAGCACGACCAGCCGGTCGCAGACGCTGGCGACCACCCGCATGTGGTGCTCCACCAGCAGGACGGTGACGCCGCGGGCGCGGATGCGGCGGATCATCTCGACCAGCCGCTGGCCCTCCTCCGGATTCATGCCGGCGGCCGGCTCGTCCAGCAGCAGCAGGCGCGGCTCGGCGGCCAGCGCGATGGCGATCTCCAGCCGGCGCTGCTCGCCATAGGACATGGCGTCGGCAAGCGTGTCGGCGCGGTGGTCGAGGTCGCAGAAGGCCAGGATCTCCAGCGCCTTGCGCCGCAGTTCCTCCTCTTCCCGCCGGTAGGCGGCGTTGCGGAGGATGGCAGCGCCCCAGCCGGCCCGCGTGGTGCGGTAGGCGGCGCTGCGCACATTGTCGAGCGCGGTCAGGCTGGGAAACAGGCTGGTGATCTGGAAGGTGCGCGAGACGCCGCGCTGCCCCATGACGTGCGACGGCGCACCGGTGCAGTCGCTGCCGTCGAAGCGGATGCTGCCCGACGACGGCGGCAGCGAGCCGCCCAGCATGTTGAACAGCGTCGTCTTGCCGGCGCCGTTCGGCCCGATCAGCCCGACCACCTCTCCGGTCCGCACCGTCATGGTGACGTCGCGCACCGCGGTCAGGCCGCCGAAGATGCGGGTCAGGTTGCTGACCGCCAGGATTTCGCCCGCGTTGCCCGTGCTCGATTGAACGGCGGCGTTCATTTCGCACCCCCCTCGGTGCTGGGCAGGCCGTTGGCGGCGGCCGGCAGGTTGTTCTCAGCCTTGTGGCTGTTGCGCCAGCGCTGCCACAGGCTGACCAGCCCGCCTGGCAGGAACACCACGGTTCCGGTCAGCAGGGCCGCGAAGATGACCATGCGCAGCGGACCGGCGACGCGCAGCGATTCCAGCAGGCCGATATAGACCAGCGCCCCCAGGATCGGCCCCAGGATGGTGCCCCGCCCGCCGATGATGACGACGATGATCAGCGCCGCCACATTGTGGACGCCCATGATGTCGGGGGTGATGACCCGGATATAGTGGGCGTAGATGGCACCGCCGATGCCGGCGATGGCGGTGGCGGCGACGAAGCCCAGCAGCTTGGTGTGGAAGACGTTGATGCCGAGCGAGGCGGCGAGCGGCGCATTCTCCCGCACCGCCAGGAAGGCGCGGCCGGTGCGGCTGCTCACCAGCGCGTGGCAGAGATAGGCCGTCGCCAGCACCAGCACCAGCACCAGATAGTAGGTCTCGCGCGCGGCGGTGAAGGTCAGAGGCCCGACCGCCATCGGCGGGATGTCGGAGATGCCCATCGGCCCGCGCGTCAGGTCGACCCAATGGTTGGTGATGGTGAACAGGATGGCGCCGAAGCCCAGCGTCAGGATGGCGAATTGCGGCCCGACCACCCGCAGCGCCGCATAGCCGATGACCAGCCCGAACATCGCCGCCACCAGTCCGGCCATCGGCAGGCCCAGCAGCGGCGGCAGGCCGAGCTGGGTGCTGAGGATGGCCGAGGTGTAGGCGCCGACACCGACGAAGGCGGCATGGCCGAAGGTGAGCTCGCCCAGATAGCCGATCACGATGTTGAGGCTGAGCGCCAGCAGCGCATACAGCATCCACAGGACCAGCAGATGCTCCAGATAGGCGTTGCCGGCCAGGAAGGGCAGGACGGCCAGCGCCGCGACGCCGCCCCCGATGGCGAAAGGTTGGGCCAGGGGGCGGCCGTGGGAATGAGTGCTCATCGCAGACCCCTTGCCGTGCTGAACAGGCCGTTGGGGCGCCACAGCAGGACCGCGATGATCATCGCGTAGCCGATCGCCTCCATGAAGCCGAGGGAGATGTAACCGCCGCCCAGCGATTCGATGACGCCGAGCAGAAGGCCGGCGAACAGGGCGCCGGTGACGCTGCCCAGACCGCCCATGATGACGACGATGAAGCCCTTCAGCACCGCCCAGTTGCCGATGGTCGGGAAGATCATCACGGTGGGTCCGACCAGCGCACCCGACAGCGCCGCCAGTCCGCAGGCCAGCGCGAAGGTGTAGGTGTGGACCAGCCCGATGTTGATGCCGGTCAGCGCCGCGCCGTCCGGATTCTGCGCCGTCGCCCGCATCATCTTGCCGAAGCGCGAATAGCGGATGAACAGGTAGACCGCCACCAGCGCCACCACCGCGGCGGCGAACACCAGCACGCGCTGCTGGGTCAGCGTCACCGTGCCGATCTCCAGCACCTCGTCGGCGAAGGGGCTCTCGACATATTTCGGGTCGGCACCGAACAGCAGTTCGCCACCGTTGGCGATCAGCAGGGCGAGGCCCAGGCTGGACAGCAGGATGGTGAATTCATGGTCGCGGCGCAGCGGCCAGAAGATCAGCTTGTTGGCGGCGATGCCCAGCCCCGCCACCACCACGGCCGAGATGGCTGCCGCCGCAAGATAGTCGAGCCCGAACAGGGTGCCGATGAAATAGGTGATGTAGGCGCCGAGCATGTAGAACTCGCCATGGGCGAAATTCACGATGCGCAGCACCCCGAAGACCAGCGTCAGCCCGGTGGCGATGAGCACATAGGCCATCCCGTTGACCAGGCCGTTCGCGATCTGCTGGGCGAAGACGGTGAAATCCATGGAGGTCGACCCTTCCTGTCGGGGAGCCTGCCGGGGACGGAAAGCCCCTCTCCCGGCCGGGGAGAGGGGCTCCGGTCGCGGCCGCTCAGTCCCGGACGCTGACGATCTGCTTCTTCTGCACCTGCACCAGATGGATCGCCTGGCTGGCCTGTCCCTTGTCGGAGAAGCGCAGGTTCCCCATCACGGTCGGGACTTCCTGCGACTTCAGGGTCGAGGCGATCTTGTCATAAGCGCGCGGATCGCCGGCGGCGTCGATGCCGAAGGCCAGCACCTGTACCGCCTGGGCGCCGAGCGCGGCGATGAAGGACGGTTCGTTCTTGTAGGACTTGCGGTATTCCTCAAGCCACGGCTTCAGCGACGGGGCTGTGGCGTCCTCGGTGAAGGGCGAAGCGGAATAGACCTGCTCCAGCGAATTGCCCGACAGCTCGACCAGCTTGGGGTTCATGTTGCCGGCCGACGCGATGACCTTGCCGCGGTAGCCGGTCTGCTTGATCTGCCGGTAGATGGTGGCGCCCTGCGAGGTGTTGATCGCCGCGACATAGATCGCATCGGCGTTCAGCGACTTCAGCTTGGTCAGTGCGGTGGTGAAATCGGTGTCGGTGCGGTTGTAGAATTCGTGCCCCTTCACCTCGATCCCGCAGGCGGTCAGCAGCTTGGTGTAGTTGTCCAGCTCCAGCCGGCCCCAGTCGTCGTTGACGTTCATGAAGGCGATGGATTTGGGCTTGATGCGGTCGCAGATCGCCTTGGAGTAGAACTCGGACATCATCGCGGAGGTGGCGTTCAGCCGGAACAGGTACTTGTGCCCCTCCTCCGTCACCTTGGGATGCTGCGAACTGGTCATCACGGTGACGATCTTGTCGCGCGTCGCTTCCTTCATCGACAGGGCGACGGCGCTGAACCAGCCGCCGACGATCAGGTCGACGTTGTCCTGTTCCATCGCGCGCTTGGCGGCGCTGACCCCGTCCTCCGGAGACCCCTTGTCGTCGTAGGTCAGCAGTTCCAGCTTGCGGCCGCCGGCCACGCCGCCCTTGGCGTTGATCACCGAGACCATCGCCTGCGCGCCTTCCAGGCCAAGCTGGCCTTCGAAGGCGCCGGTGCCGCTCATCGGGCCGATGAGGGCGATGCGGACCGGGGGTTGCTGGGCTTGGGCGGATGTGCCGGCGACGGGAATGGCCAGGGCCAGGGCCGCCGCCGCGGCAAGGAGAGTGCGCCTACCGAACATGGGGTTCCTCCGTGGATTGGTCGTCTTTTGATTGGCCCTTGGTCCCGGCGCGCGGTGGCCGGTGGCAAAGGATCGTCACGCGCTCTTCAGGTAGCGCTTCTGCAGCTCCTCGATCTGCGGGAAGCCGATGAAGTCGATGAAGCTGTTGTGGTCGGTCACGGGCCGAGGCAGGTCGCGGGTGGACCGGCGCTCCGCCAGGGCCGCCAGATTTTCCTTCAGCGCCGAGGCGACGGTCATCAGCGGCACCAGCGCGTAGGTCGCCATGCCGGCAACCTCCTCCACCTCGTCCGCCGAAAGTTGTTCCAGCCAGCCGAGCAACTGCAGCGACAGCGGCACGCCGACGGCCTCGCGCATCGCGCGCAACCCGTCGATGTCCTTGAAGCATTTGCTGATCGGCTGGATCATGTCGGCACCGGCCGCGACATAGGCACGCCCGCGTTCCATCGCGGCGGCCGGATCGACGACGTCGGTCCGGGCGATGATCAGCATGTTGGGATCGCGCCGGGCGGCCACCGCCGCCTCGATCTTGGCGACGCCCTCGTCCATCGGGATCACCTCGACCCCGCCGACGCAGATCGGGCAACGCTTGGGGGCGACCTGATCCTCCATGATGACGGCCGAGACGCCCGACGCCTCGAACTCGCGGATCGTGCGCATCACGTTGATGGCGTTGCCGTATCCGGTATCGATGTCGGCGATGACCGGGACGTTGACCGCCGACACCACGTTGCGCACCACCGTCAGGTTCTCCGACATGGTGTAGAGCTCGGCGTCCGGCTGGCCCAGGAAGGAGGCGGAGACGCCGAAGCCCGAGGTCATCAGCGCGTCGAAGCCGGCCGCCTCGATGAAGCGGGCGGAGAGGGCGTCATAGGCGCCGGCCGACCAGACGGTCTTCTGCGCCAGCACGCGGTTGCGGAAATCAGGTCCCCGAGACATGGCTGTGTTCCTTTTGCTCGCGTTGTTGGGCCGCCTGCCGCTTCAGGAAGGGGACGAGGCCGCCGGCCTCGATCATCTCTGCATCCGCCAGCGGCAGCGGCTCGAAGGGAAGTTCGGTGCCCTTGGTGTGGTTGCGGACCACGCCCGCCGCCCAATCCACCTCGATCTCGTCCCAGCGTTCGACGAAGCCGAGGATTCCGGGGCAGCCGACCTGCGGGAAGCCCATGCTGACCTCGCCGCGCCAATAGCCTGGGGAGAAGGATTCCGCGATCACCCCGGTGATGCCGAGATGCCGCATCGCCTTCATCGGCGGATAGTGCGGGTGGCCGTAGCCGAAATTGTCCGCCCCGACCAGCAGGTCGCCCGGCCGGACCGTCGTGGCGAAATCCGGATCGTAGCTCTGCATGGCGACCTGGGCCAGTTCGGCCACGTCGGTGATCTTGATGTTCTTGACGCCGACGATCTGGTCGACGTCGAAATTGACCTCGTCGAAGATGAAGGCGACGCGGCCCTTCAGCGCCGGCATCTGCAGCTGGGTTCCGATCATCGCGGCCTCACAGATAGGGGCGCGGATCGGCGATCCGGCCTTCGATGGCGGACGCGGCGACGACCGCGGCGTTGCACAGGTAGATTTCGGAATCCGGGCTGCCCATGCGGCCGCGGACGTTCAGGGTGCCGGTCGAAACCGCCCGTTGCCCCGCGGTCATCGTCGCGATGCGGCCGAAGCAGTAGTCGCAGCTGGGGGAGGAGACGAAGGCGCCGGCCTCCACCAGCGTCGACACCAGCCCTTCGCGTGCCGCCGCCGCCATCAGCTCCTGGCTGGTCGGCACGATGTGCAGAGACACGCCGGTCTTGACCCGCCGGCCCTCCAGTACCTTGGCCGCCGCCCGCAGATCCTCCAGCCGGCCCGACGCGCAGGATCCAAGATAGCCGGCATTGATCTCCAGCCCCAGGAACTCGGTCAGGTCGCGGGTGTCCGCCGGGGTCGGCGGCACGACGACGATCGGTTCCAGTTCGGACAGGTCGATGTCATGCACCGCGGAGTAGCGGGCGTCCGGGTCGCTCGACACCGGCTCCAGCGTCTTGCGTGCGCGCGGCAGCGCATAGTCCAGCCGTACCGGATCGGGGTTGACGATGGCGGTCAGCGCGCCGGTGAACATGGCCAGCCCGGTGATGGTCTGCAGGCCCTCCGTCGACATCGCCGCCACCGAAGGCCCGCCCAGCTCCAGCACCTGGAAGCGGCAGGAACTCGGCCCCAGCCGGCGGACCAGATGATGGAAGACGTCGCGCGCCATCACGCCGGGCCGCAGACTGCCGTGCAGATTCACCCGCACCGTATCGGGCACGCGGATCGACACGGTGTCGCTGACGAAGGCTTCCATCACGTTGCGGCGCAGCCCGATGGCGAGCGTGCCGAAGGTGCCGAGCTGGCTGACATGGCCGTCGAAATGGACGACGAAGGCGCCCGGCGTCGCGTAGCCCACCTCCGCCGCCACCTGATGGCCGATGCCGTGCCGCTCGAACAGCGGCACATCGTTCTCCGCGCACCAGTTGCGGGTGTTGATGTGAAGCTCTTCCTCCTTGGCGGTGGCGGTCGGCACCATGTGGTCGATGAAGATGCCGAAGCGCTCCGGCTCGGCCACGCGGGCGATGCCGAAATCCTCCTTCATCGTCTTGAAATAGACGTCGGTGTAGCCGGGGAAGTCGTAGGCCAGCACGAAATCCGGCTTCGCCTTGATGTCCTGCCCGGCGCGGACCGCGGGCAGCCCCGCGGCGCGCGCCAGGATCTTCTCGGTGATGGTGTAGCCCATGGCGTCGATGTCTCCGCTCCGGTGCGTCAGCGGCCGAGGCCGAGGGAACCGGGATTCATCAGCCCCTGCGGATCGACGGCGCGCTTGACGCCCTCCAGCAGCGACCAGGTTTCAGGGGTGAGGATTTCGCGGAACGGATAGTCGCGGGCGACCTGCCAGCTGACGCCGCCCAGGCTGCAATACAGTTCCTGCGTGGCGCGGCGCAGTTCGGCCACCGCATTGCGGGCGGTTGGGTTGGCCGGGCGGTCGCGCCACGGCTTCACCACCTCGTCGCCCAGGCTGGCGGCATGCAGCGGCGTGATCTCGTCGGTCCAGTAGAAGGCCGGCTCCAGGAAGAAGTCGTTGCCGACCGTCATGGTCATCACCGAATAGATGATGCCGTGCTGCTCCATGAAGCCGCGCTTCTCCGCGAAGAAGGCATCGTTGGCGGCAACAACCCGGTCGGCGTCGCCCAGCGGGAAGATGGCGTGGATGGGAACCCAGCGCTGGCCCTCGCGCCCCAGCATGCCGCGCACCGGCCCGAAGGGCTTGGAGCGCATGACCTTCGGCACGCTGTTCTCGATCTCCTTGCCGTGGCGCGCACCGATGGCGCGCACCGTCTGCATCGCCTCGCGCAGCTGCGTCTCGCTGCGCCCCTCCACCACCAGATGGAGGGTGAAGTTGTGCTCCTTGAGGAAGGCGGTGCCGGCGGTGGCGACGCTCAGCGCCTCCCTGGCGCCCTGGAACAGCGACTTGCCGGCCTTCGCCACGTTGCCCAGCGTCTTCAGCCCGTCCGACAACTTGTTGACGCTGGCTGAATGCTCGACCTTGGTCCGGTCGATGCCGAAGCCTTCCGACACGCAGCGCGCCCGCGCCATCTCCACCTGGGCCGCGGCCATCGCCTGCATGGTGGCGAAGCCGAAGGACAGGAAGTCGGCATGCTCCGGCCGGCGGTGGAGGCGCAGCGTCGCCGCCACCTTGAAACCCATGGCGCCGTTGTCGCCCAGGAACAGCCCCGTCAGGTCGGGACCGCCGGAGCGGGTGAAGGGCCTGGTTCCGACCCGCCCGCCCGACCCGGTGGTGACGATTCGCCCGTCTGCCAGCACCACGGTGATGCCCAGCACGCTTTCCGCCACCGTCCCATGCAGGGCGGAGCCGAAGAAGGCGCTGTTCTGCGACAGGGCGCCGCCGATGGTGGCGTTGATGCCCGACAACGGCCCCCAATAGCCGGTGCGCAGGCCGGTGCCTTCCAGCGCCTCGTTCAGCGCTGCCCAGGTGCAGCCGGTCTCGACCGTCACATAGAGGCTGTCGGCGTTCAGCTCGACGATGCGGTTCAGCCGGCGGCCGTCGATGACGACCGAATCCGGGCGTTCGGGCAGATAGCCCTTGGTGTAGGACATGCCGCCGCCGCGCGGCACCACGGCGACGCCGGCCGCATGGGCGGCACGCACGGCGGCGGCGACCTCCTCGCGGTCGCGGGGCAGGGCAATGGCCAGCGGCGGGATGCCCGGCTGCCAGAACACGTCGTTGGCGTAGAAGCTGCGGCTCTTTTCGTCATCAAGCAGGCCGTCGGCGCCGAGTGCGGCGCGCAGCGCGTCGAGCAGGGTGGCCGTGCCTTCGAGGGCGGCGATGCTCATGGAGGATCCCTCTGGGTAAGGTCGGGTGATGCCGATGAGGTTCGGCGATCAAGCTTGGTCGAGCGGCACGAACCGGAAATCCTCGCCGGAACGGCGGACGTAGCCGGTATGCGGAGCGCCGAAATGGGCGGGGAACACCAGGGCGTTGCGGTCGGCGGCGTGGCTCAGCAGCCGGCGGCGCGTCGCCACCGCCTGGGCCTGGTCCTCGCAGAAGCGGCTGTTCCAGTCGGGACGGCACACCTGCATCGGCTGGTGCAGGCAATCGCCGGTGAAGTAGGCCGCATGGTGGCCGGACTCCAGCCGGACGAACATCTGCCCGGCGGTGTGGCCGGGGGCGAGCTCGACCGACAGCCCCTCCAGGATGCTGTCGCCGTCGCCGATCAGCTCGACCTGTCCGGCCTCCCACACCGGCAGGACGCTGTCCTCCATCACCGGGCCATTGCCCGGCATGCCCACCAGTCCGCCTTCGGGGCTGCGCCAGTGCGCGAACTCCTGCGCGCCATAGATGTAGCGGGCGTTGGGGAAGGTCGGAACCCAGCGTCCGTCGACCAGCTGGGTGTTCCAGCCGACATGGTCGATGTGCAGATGGGTGTTGATGACCAGCGTCACGTCTTCCGGCTGTACGCCTGCGTCCGCGAGATGCCGGAGATAGGGCTTTTCGAGCATGTGGAACCGCTCGAACCCTGGCGTGTGCCGCTCCTTGTGGTTGCCGCAGCCGGTATCCACCAGGATCACATGGCGGTCGGTGCGGATCAGCCAGGAATGCATGCTCGACATCAGGCGCCGTGACGCCGGGTCGAGGAAATTCGGTTCGGCCAGTTCGGGGTGCTTGTCCAGGATCGCGTCGTCGTAGTTCGGAAACAGGAAGCCGGGATCGAAGCCCGGCGTCAGCATTTCCTCGATCCGCGTGACCGTGAACGCACCCAGGGCGATGGTTTGCATTGTCCTCCCCTCGTGCAGGGTGCCGGCGGCCGGTCCGGGAAACCAGTGGACTGCGGCAGGCCGGTGCATGGGGTGCCGGCCTGCCGACCTTTGGCGAGGACGGGGCGGCACGCTTGTTCTGTTTGTTCGCCAAGGAAACCATTTGCGCTCTGCGGTGTCAACAGGCAAAATTGGTATCGCTGTTCGACACAGATAGGCAGCAAAGGAAATGGCGGAATGGCGGAAAGGTGTTGCGCAAGCCTGCCCTGGGCTTCATTGCTACTCGGGCGGGATGAGTGCGGCCGAACCGCCGTCCTGGGGCTGTGCCGATCGGCAGATCTTCCGCCTGACAACGAGACGCAGGACACCGGCAAGGTGCTTGCCACAGGGGGCTTGAAGGTATGGACATCGAACAGGACGACAACCAGGGCGCTGACAACCAAGGCGTGGAGAAGAACGGTCTCAGCGTCCGCGCCGTGTCGCGCGCATTGGCCGTGCTGCGCAGCTTCTATCAGGAAGGTCCGACGCTGACCCTCACCGAGGTCGCAAGCGCCGCGAAGCTCGACAAGGGGACGGCACGGCGCATCCTGCTGACCCTGGTGCAGGACGGCTTCGCCGTCTTCGACGCCCAGAGCCAGAAATACAGCCTGGGTCTGGAGGTATTGAAGCTGGCCGGTGCGGTGCCGGAGCGGCGCGACCTGCGCCAGATCGCGTCCACCATCCTGTCGCGGCTGGCGAAATCGACCGGCAGCACCGTGTTCCTGTCGGTCTACCATGACGGGTCGGCGGTGTGCCTCGACCAGTTCCACAGCGACCGGTCGGTGGAGGTGCGCTGGTGGATCGTCGGCGGACAGTTGCCGATGAATTGCGGGGCTGCGCCTCGCGTGCTGCTGGCCTATCTGCCGGAGTCGGAGGTCGAACGGGTGCTGGCCCGCGGCACCACCCGCCTGACCCCCCACACCACCACCGACCCCGGCCGACTGGCGGCGGAGTTGGAGGAGGTGCGGGAGCGCGGCTGGTCGATGGCGGTCGACGACGTCATCGAGGGGCTGGCGGCCATCGCCATGCCGTTGTTCGACCCGGACGGCCGGTTGATCGCCGCGGTCAGCCTGACCGGCCTGACCCCCCACATCGTTCGCAACGGCCAGCCCAACTTCCTGGACGACATCCGCGGCGCGGTGCGGGAGATCTCGGCCAACCTCTATTCGCTGTCGGTCCCGCCGCTGCACCGAGCCGCCCGCGCCCAGTCCGCCATCGGCGGCTGAACGCGGGCGAGGCAGTGTCGCTCTATGCTACGGGGTGCGGAATTTCCCCATCCGGCCCGCCGCGCAGGAAGGTGGCATAGCGGTCGATCGTCGCCTGCACGGCGTCCGCACCCTGGCCGGGATACCAGACGGTGGCTGGCGTCGGCGTCACCTCGGTTCCCGCCGGCGCCAGCCGTTCGGCCTCCACCAGCCCTTCGACCAGCATGTCGGCCGGACCGGCGCAGATCAGGGCCGGCCGGGTCAGGCGCGGCAAGGCCGCGCGGGTGTCGTAGCGGAAGGCGGCGCGGTAGGAGCGGTCGAAATGGGCCCCGCTCGCCAGCAGGCCCATGGTCCAGTCATGCAGCACCGTCGCATCGGGGACGCCGATGGCGCGTGCAGCGGCACGCTCCTGCCGGTACCACGGCCAGAACAGGAACATGTCGCGCCGCATGTTCCAGGCCTGGAGCAGATGCAGCCCCCAACGGTCGGCGACCAGCGGCGGGAAGTAATGGTCGAGGATGTCGGCACTGAAGTCCGGCGGGATGAGCACCGGTGCTTCCAGGACGGCGCGGCCGACCCGCTCCGGATGGCGGACCGTCAGGTCCAGCGCCACCAGTGCCCCGGTGTGGGTTCCCCACAGGTCGAAGCCGTCCAATCCCAGCGCGTCGGCGACCGCCAGCATGTCGTCCGCCAGCACGCCGATATCGACCGCGCGCTCCGGCTTGTCGGATTCGCCGTTGCCGAGATAGTCGGGAGCGATGACCTCCCATTCCGCCGACAATCCGTGCAGAAGCGGCAGCAGCGGCGCCGACGATCCCGGTGCCGACTGGAAGGCGAGCAGCGGCCGGCCCCGCCCGGCGCGGCGCAGATGGACGCGGCCGCGGGGCGTGTCGGCGTAATCGTGCCAGACCCGCGCCGGATCGGCGAAGGGCCGTGTCGGGGGCAGGGGTTTGGCATCCGGTCGTCCGGATGTCATGGCCGAAAGAGCTTCGATTGCCGCTGCCATCCCATCGGCGCGCGGGAGGCCGGCAGCGGCGATGCGCGGCATTGCATCGAGGCACAGGTTCCAAAGAGTTTCGTAGCGGTCCGGGGCAGCCGCGGCGATGCGCAGCATCGCGTCCAGCGCCATCGGGCCGGGCAGGGGCGCGCCTGCCGACGCCGGGTGCCGGGGATCGCGCGGCTCCAGCACATGGGCGTCGCGCAGATGTGCCCAGAGCACGGCGAGATGGGTGCCGTCGGCGCGCGCTGCCAGCGGAGTAGGGCGCAGGCCGCGCTCCATCCAGCCTTCCGCCATTGCCGCATCGACCAGCAGCACCCGGTCGGGACGCCAACCGGTCGCCGCATCCCGCATTGCGAGCGCCAAGGGCGCCGCAAGGTCGAAGGCGAGCAGCGGGCAGGATGGCAGGCCCAGCGCAGCGGCGGCCTCGGCGATCGGGCGCGCCAGCCCTGCGATGTCTTCGGTCCCGGTTTCGGCGGCGCCGGCCGAGCCGCCGGTTCCCGGCAGATCGACCGCGGTGACGGTCCAGCCCGGCAGGTCGAAGGCCAACCTGTCCGCACATACCGAGGCGGCCTCGATCAGGCCAGGCAGCACCAGCAGATCCGGCCCGGAGCCACTGCGCCAGACGCGCATCTGGGTGTTTGCGATGGTCACGTAGTGGGGTGTCGACATGGGTTTCCTCCCGATTGGCCGTCGACGCGCACCGGCCTTTTCACCG
Source organism: Azospirillum thiophilum (assembly GCF_001305595.1). Lineage (NCBI taxonomy): Bacteria > Pseudomonadati > Pseudomonadota > Alphaproteobacteria > Rhodospirillales > Azospirillaceae > Azospirillum > Azospirillum thiophilum. The sequence continues at coordinate 364,092 of NZ_CP012405.1, read as the reverse complement.
TGCGGCGAATGTGGGGTGTGCAATGGACCGCTTGCCGGCCGGTTCGGCAACGGCGGCGGATATTTTGTTGGCATCTCTGACAGTGCCACTGTTTGACACTCAGTTTGTAGAATGACATAGTTTTCGAGGGATCGACAAGGGCAGTGCCGGTGATTGCACGGTCCGCCGTGGTTGCTGCACCGACCCTGCATAGGAAACGCAACGAAATCGTCAGGGAGAAACGGCATGGCCTGGCCGGAAGGAACGGGCGTTCCCAAACGGCGCGAGCTGCTTTTCGGCACGCGTCTCGTACCATGCTACAGCGAGCGTCCCGCCACCATCGATGCCCTGTTCCGCGCCGCCGTCGCCCGGCGGCCGGATGGTGAGGCGTTGGTGGACGGGGAGCGCCGCTACAGCTACTCGCGGCTGGACGGGCTGGTGACGCGCGCCGCGGCCACCCTGGTCGCGCAGGGTGCGCGGGCCGGCGACCGCATGGCGCTGGTCCTGAGCAACCGGGCGGAATTCCTGATCGCGCTGCTTGCGGCGGTCCGCGCCGGCATCGTCGCGGTGCCGGTCAGTGCACGTGAACAGCGGCCTGGCATCGCCGGCATCCTGAACGACTGCGGCGCATCCATCCTCGTCCATGATGCGACCCTGGCCGAGCGCATGCCGACGGCGGCGGAGGTGCCGTCAATCGTTACCCGCTTGTCGGTCGGCGGCGCCGTCGACGGCTGCCGCCCTTTCGAGGATTTGCTGGAGACGGACGGTCCGGTCCCACGCTTCGACCATCCGCAGGGGGAGGAGGACACGGCGGTCATCCTCTACACCTCCGGCACCACCGGCAAGCCGAAGGGCGCGCTGCTGGCCCATGTGAACATCATCCATTCCGCCATGCATTTCGAGGAATGCTGGGACTATCGCGAGGGCGAGCGGGCGGTGCTGGCGGTCCCGGCCTCGCACGTCACCGGACTGGTCGCCGTGGTCATGGCGATGATCCGCGTCGCCGGCTGCACGGTGATGATGCCGGCCTTCGACGTCGCCGGTTTCCTCGACTTGGCGAGCCGGGAGCGCATGACCACCACGGTGCTGGTGCCGGCGATGTACAATCTCTGCCTGCTGCGCGCCGATTTCAGCCGCTACGACCTGTCGGCCTGGCGGATCGGCGGCTTCGGCGGCGCTCCGATGCCGGAAGCGACGGTGGAGGCGATGGCCGAACGGCTGCCCGACCTGCATCTGCTGAATGCCTATGGCTCGACCGAATGCGCCACCATCATCAGCGTGGTTCCCATCGGCCATACCCGGGCCTGCCTGGATTCGGTCGGCATGTGCGTGCCCTGCGGCGATCTGCGGATCGTCGACGAACGGGGCCGCGAATGCCCGCCGGGCGCGACCGGAGAGGTCTGGATCCGCGGCCCCATGACCATCCGCGGCTATTGGAACCGTGAGGACGCCACCCGGGACGGCTTCGTCGACGGCTATTGGCGCTCCGGCGACATCGGCTCGCTGGATGCGGCGGGCTATCTGCGGCTGTTCGACCGGAAGAACGACGTCATCAACCGCGGCGGCCACAAGATCTACAGCGTCGAGGTCGAGAACCTGCTGGTCCGCCACCCCGACGTGGTGGAGGCGGCGGTGGTCGCTCATCCTGACCCGGTGCTTGGCGAGAAGATCCATGTCTTCGTCATCTCCAAGTCGGGAGGGCTGACAGAAAACGGTGTGCGCGATTTCTGCCGTGCCAATCTCGCCGAATACAAGGTGCCCGATTACGTCACGTTGTTGGGCGACGCGCTGCCGCGCAACGCCAACGGCAAGGTGACCAAGCGGGTACTGCGCGATCAGGTTGTCGCCGGGTAGGCGGCCCTCAGCCCCACCGCCGCCTCGACGAAGGCGATCACCGAGCGGGCATAGAGTTCCGGGGTGACGCCGCGGCGGCGGTGCTTGGCGCGCTTCACGTACCAGTCCTGCAGCATCGGCTTGATCAGCGCCGCCGTCATGGCGACGTCCGGCACGGAGAACAGGCCGCGGGCGACACCATCTGCCAGCGCGTCGGCGATCATGCCTTCCGTCATCATCTCGCTGGTGACGGCGAGGTCGCGGCCCTCCTTGGGAAAGGCCTTGGCCTCCATATAGGCGAAGACGAACCAGGGATGCATGGTCTCGGTCAGGAACAGGTGGGTTTCCAGCAGCCAGCGCAGCCGGCCGGCCGGCTCCTCCGCCAGTTCGGCCGGCGGCCGGCCCAGCACCTCCTCGACGGCGCCGACGACCTGGCCCAGGATCATCATCAGCAGCGTCTCCTTGCCGTCGAAATAGGCGTAGAGGGCCCCCATGCTCAGCCCCGACTGCTCGGCCAGATCGCGCAGGCTCATGGAGTGGAAGCCCTTGCGATTGGCCAGCGTCAGCGTCGTTTCCACGATGCGCGCGAGGTTGGCAATGGCCACCGCCGGCTTCTTCACCCGGATGGTGGCTGCATGGCGTTCGAGGATACGGGCGCACAAAGCCTCCATCGAGAGGTCAACCCGTGCCTGAAACGCCTGCAACCCGTCCATCCGCTCCGTCCCGACCGTCATATCGTCCATCACGATGCCCATCGTCCGTAACACGAATCTTTCTTGTGCGCGAGGCACTGCCAGTATATAAAACGAGCGCTCGCTCGTTTTTTCAAGGCCGATGGCGGGCCGGCAGGGGCCCGTCCCGAAGGAAAATTCCAAGAGCACATCAGACCGGGAGGAAGCATGAGCGTCACCATCGACCTGAAGGGCAGGACGGCTCTGGTCACCGGCGCGTCGAGCGGTCTTGGCCGCCATTTCGCCGGTGTGCTCGCGCGGGCAGGCGCCCACGTCGCGCTGGCTGCCCGGCGGACGGATGCGCTGGCCGAAACCCGTTCTGCCATCGAGGCGGCGGGCGGTTCCGCGACAATCGTCGCCATGGACGTCACCGATCCGGCTTCCGTCACCGCAGCGGTGGGAGAGGCATGGCAGGCGCTGGGCCGCATCGACATCCTGGTCAACAATGCCGGTGTCACCGCGACGCGCCCCTTCCTCGACATGGGCGAGGAGGAGTGGGACCGGGTGATCGACACCAACCTGACCGGCTGCGCCCGCGTCGCCCGCGTGGTGGCCCGGCGCATGCGCGAAGACGGGCAGGGCGGGGCCATCGTCAACATCGCCTCCATCCTCGGCATGCGGGTTGCCGGCCATGTCTCGTCCTACATCGCCGCCAAGGCCGGGCTGCTGCATCTGACCAAGGCGATGGCGCTGGAACTTGCCCGCCATGACATCCGCGTCAACGCGCTCTGCCCCGGCTATGTCGAAACCGAGCTGAACGCCGACTTCTTCACCAGCGACGCCGGCAAGGCGCTGGTCAAGCGCATTCCGCAGCGTCGGCTCGGCCGGCTGCAGGATCTGGATATGCCGCTGCTGCTGCTGGCCTCGGATGCCGGCGCCTACATGACCGGATCGGTCCTTGCCGTCGACGGCGGCCATCTGGTCTCTTCCCTGTAAAGATACGGAGCCGTTCCATGGACTTCACCCTTCCCCCGGAGCTGGACGACTACCGCCGCCGCGTGCGCGCCTTCGTCGAGGACGAGATCCTGCCGGTCGAGGCCGACCGCGCCAACTGGGATGAGCATGAGAACATCGCCGACGCCCCGCTGGCGGCGCTGCGCGAAAAGGCGAAGGCCGCCGGCCTGTGGACCCTGCAACTGCCAAAGGAGCTTGGCGGCCAGGGTCTGCCCATGGTCGGTGTCGCCGCCTGCTACGAGGAGATGAACCGTTCCATCTTCGGGCCGGTCTGCTTCAACGCCGCCGCTCCCGACGATGGCAACATGCGTCTTCTCGGCATGGTCGGCACGCCGTTCCAGATGGAACGCTGGCTGGCGCCCATCGTCGAGGGCCGGGTGCGCAGCGCGTTCGCCATGACCGAACCGCATCCCGGCAGCGGCTCCGACCCGTCGATGATGAAGACGCGGGCGGAGCGCAAGGGCGACCGCTGGGTCGTCACCGGACGCAAATGGTTCATCACCGGGGCCGATGCGGCGCAGCATTTCATCCTGATGGCGCGCACGTCGGACGATGCGCGCAAGGAGCTGACCGCCTTCCTGTTCGACAAGGATCAGCCGGGCTGGCGCATCGAGCGCCGCATCCCGATCATGGGTCCGGAAGAGCATGGCGGCCATTGCGAGCTGATCTTCGACGGGTTGGAGATCGCGGACGAGAATGTCCTGATGAAGGTCGGCGACGGGCTGAAGGCGACGCAGATCCGCCTTGGCCCTGCGCGGCTGACCCATTGCATGCGCTGGACCGGGCTCGCCAAGCGCTGCCTGGAGATCGCCGCGTCCTACGTGAAGGAGCGCGAGAGCTTCGGCATCCCGCTGGCCGAGCATGAAGGCGTGCAGTGGATGCTGGGCGAGACCGCGATGCAGATCGAGATCGGCCGGCTGCTGACCATGAAGGCCGCCCATGCGCTCGACAGCGGCAGCTTCGCCCGCAAGGAGGTCTCGATGGCCAAGGTTCAGGTCGCCGACACGCTGTTCAAGGCGGCCGACACGGCGATCCAGCTCTGCGGCGCGCGCGGCTACTCCAAGGACACGGTGCTGGAATGGATCTACCGCTACGCCCGGCAGGCCAAGCTGGTCGACGGCGCGTCCGAGGTTCACAAGATGGTGCTGAGCCGCAGCTATCTCGCCGAGGGTGACGATTTCTGGGGCTGGCGATGAGCGGGGCCGCAAAGCCCGGCCCCGGCTCCGGCTCCGGCCTGGAGCCCGCCCGAAAGGCGGCGCTGGAATCCTGGCTGGCCGGACAGGCTCGGGCTCGGTCGGTCGCCGTCATCGACGAGGGACGGCTCAGCGGCGGCGCCATTTCGCTGAACCTCGCGGTGACGCTGGAGATCGACGGCGGGCCGCAGGAGGGCCGCCATGCCTGCGTGCTGCGCACCGGTTCCGCCTCCGGCGTGTCGGCCAGTCTGGGCAAGGCGGAGGAGGCCGCGGTTCTGCGTGCCGTCTTTGCCGCTGGTGCCACCGTGCCGGAACCGCTGTTCGTCGGGGCCGATCCCGTCCTGCTGGGCGCGCCCTTCTACATCATGCGGCGGGCGGGCGGCGTCGCCGCCGGCTTCCGCATGGTCAAGAGTGACGAGCCGCGACGCGATCTGGCCCGCGAGCTCGGCCGGCAGCTCGGCCTGATCCACCGGGTGCGGCCGGGTGCTGCCGGGCTTGGGTTCCTGGCCCGGCCCGAACCGACGGCGGCCCTGCAGGCCGTTGCGGATTGCCGCCGCTGGGCCGGCGGCTATGCCGCCACCGATCCGGTCCTGGCCTATGGCCTGCGCTGGCTGGAGCGGAACGCGCCGCCGCCGAGCGACCTCGTGCTGTGTCATCGCGACTACCGCACCGGCAACTACATGGTCGAGGACGACCGGCTGACCGCGATCATCGACTGGGAGTTCGCCGGCTGGTCCGACCCGATGGAGGATCTGGGCTGGTTCTGCGCCGCCTGCTGGCGCTTCGGCCGCAACGACCGCGAGGCCGGCGGCATCGCCGACCGTGCCGATCTCTATGCCGGCTACGAGGAGACGGCCGGGCGTCGCGTCGAGCCGCATGCCGTCGCCTATTGGGAAGCCGCGGCCTGCATGCGCTGGGCGGTCATCGCGATCCAGCAGGCTCAACGCCACATCTCCGGCACCGAACCGTCGCTGGAACTGGCCTTGACCGGGCGGATGCTGCCGGAAATCGAAATGGACCTGTTGCGGCAGCTCGATGCCGTCGCGGCCAGCGGAACTTTCCAATGATCGGGCCAATGATCGGGCCAATGATCGGGGGTGAGGCATGATCAACGACGATCCCGGCGCTTGCGACCTCGTCGCCATCGCGCTGCGCAGCTTCCGCGAGGCGATCCTGCCGGTGATCCCGGCCGACCAGCGCTTCACCGCGCTGATGATCGCCAATGCCCTTGGCATGGCCGAACGGGAGCTGGCCGCCGGTGCGTCCGACGAACCGGCGCTCGCCGCTGCCGTCGGGACGCTGTTGGGCGAGCAGGGCGATCTGCCGGCCCTGTTGCCGCGGCTCTGCACCGCCATCGACGCCGGACATTTCGACGCGCCCGACCGGCAGGCGGCCTTGCGCGCGGTGCTGGCGGACATCACGCGGGCAAGGCTGGCGGTGAGCAATCCCAAGCGTCTGGCATCCGAACGGCAGGAGCACGGCCGATGAGCCTGTTCCCGCCGCTGGCCGGCACGGTCGCGCGCCGTCGCCTCTACCTGCTGCGCCACGGTCACGTCACCTATTACGATGCCGACGGCAAACCACTGAACCCGAAGCTTGCCGCGCTGACCGGGCGCGGGCGGGAGGAGGCGCAGGCAGCCGCGGCGCTGCTGGCCGGGGTGCCGCTCGACCGCGTGCTGTGTTCCGGCCTCGCCCGCACGCGGCAGACGGCCGAACCGATTGCCGAACGGCATGGCCTGGCCGTGGAGCATCATCCGGCATTCCTGGAAATCCGTGCCGGCCGGCTATCCGGGATTCCGAAGGAAAGCCGCGAAGCCGCCTATGTCTATGGCTTCGAAACCGCGACGGAGGGCGGGCTGTTCGCCGGTGGCGACGGCTTCGCCGCCGTGCGTGACCGGGCGGTCTCCGCCATCGAGGCTTTGGTGCGGCAGCCGGGCTGGACCCATCTGGCGCTGGTCGCTCATGACGGCGTGAACCGCATGCTGCTGGCCTGGGCCTGCGGGGCCGGCCTATCGGCGCTGTCGACCTTCGAGCAGGATTACGGCTGCATCAACATCGTCGACATCGACGTGAAGGAAGGCAGGATTCTCCGCCGCATGATCCGTGCGGTGAACGTGACGCCCGCCAACCCGGTGAAGATCGGCCTGCACCGCAGCAGCCTGGAGGAGGCGTTCGGCCCCCTGTTGGACCTGGACTGACCGGGGCCTCCTCAAGGCTTGTCCGTGATGATCTCAACCGGCAGGCGGATGAGGTCGCGGTTCCAGGTGATCTTGCATTTGTCGAGATTCAGCCGTGTCATATAGACATAGGCGGTCTTGCCGGCATCCTCGAAATTCCGGCTCTGGCTGGCCGGGTCTAGCAGCGCCGGATAGTCGAAGGCCGCGGCATCGCCGCAGCCGTAGCGGAACAGCAGCGGCGCGGCCCAGAGCAGGTCGGGCTTCGACCAGCTCAGCAGATCGCGCGAGGTCGTCGTCCAGATCCCGGAGACGCCGTCCCGGCTCATCGCCAGCGTCGCGATGAACAGCCCGCTGGTCCGGTGGCGGACGACGCTGCGCACCGTCCCTTGCAGCATCCCGGGCGCGACGGGCGCGCAGGTGTGCGTCTCCGGTGCGTCTCCCTCCTGGCCGTCACGGACGAAGCGGACGGAAAAGGACTTGCCGTCCCATCCCCGCCACGCCTGCGGATCGGCGATATCGTCGGTGCGCAGCAGGCAGGCGCCGCGCTTCTGCGCGCGGAAGCGTTCGGCCCAGAAGAAGGCGTACCAGTGGTCGCCGTGGCGGATGATGTTGCTCGGCGCGAAATAGCCGGTCCGCTGCCCGGCGTCGCCGCTGTAGGGGTAGGGCAGCGTCGCCACGGTGTGACCCGGTGGGGCCGCGCTCAGTTGGAAGCTCGCCCCGCCGTCGGTCGATACGGCGGCGGTGATGCTGTTGCGCCAGCAGCGCATGTACTCACCCGACGGACACAGGGCCGGCCGCTTCTGGGCATGGAACTCGTTGCTGACCAGGGCATGAACTGTTTTGCCGTCTGCTGTGTAGAAGGACGAAATCCAGCCGCGATCGTCATGGAGGCGCGGGTCGTCCTGCCCGTGCCCCTGGAAGATGATGGCGCAGTTGGGCCGGACGGCATCGAGCGACGGACCGGTAAGGGCCCTTGCGATGGAATGCGAGGCGACCAGATGCACCGTGCCGCCGGCATCGCGGAAGGCGCGGGCCGGCGTGTCCGGGGCATCGCTCCGGGCGCAGGCGTCGCGCTGCCACGAGGTCACCGTCTCCGGCTCCCCCGCCGTCCTGACCGTCAGCGCCTGTGCGGACGGAACGGTCAGGCCCAGCGACAGCGCGGTCGCGATGATCCGGTGCGTGATGGCCGGCATCATGCCGCGGGGTGTCACGTGCCGTCGGCGATGGATTTCAGGAAGGGCGCCGGCTGCAGCCGGTTGGCGACCAGGAAATCCAGATAGCGACCTGCCGAGTCCGCACGATGGCGATCGTAGGCGTCGGGATCGAAGGCGATCAGCGACTTCAACCGCTTGCGGGTCAGCGGCGCGGTCAGGTCGGCGGCATCGGCATAGGGAACGCCGGTGTTCTCGCACAACTCGCGCGTCCGGGAGTCGATGGTGACCGTCAGCCCCATCCGTTCCGCCTGGATGGCGAGCGCCACGCCGTGGTAACGGCAGCCGACGGTCAGATCCTGCTGGCGCAGGGTGTCCATCCAGGCCGGCACGTCATAGTAGGAGCGCATGTAGTTGCGGCACCAGGCCTTGAATTCCTCGAAGGAATAGTGCGGCACCGTGTGCTTGTGGATTTCCTTCAGCGCATTGGGATCGATGCCGTCGAACAGGCCGCGCGACGCCCGGATCATCTCGCCCATCGACTGGACGATGTACTGGCCCGGTGCCAGCGGATCCATCATCAGGCCGATCAGCTGATGTTCGATCTCCCGTGTCTTCACCCAGGCCTGATGGCCGCCGGCGACCGTGATCGAGCGCGGCAGGTCGTGCTCCGTCCAGTTCGCATGGATCTTCCTGCCCAGGCCCGGCGCCTGATTGAGGAAATGCGACGGGCATCCGCCCGGCAGCGAGCCGGTGATGCCCAGCTTGTCGAGCTGTGCGCTGGTGTAGGCACCGCGGGTATAGATGTTCGAAGAGGCGGAGGAGCGGTTCGAGGCCGCGATCACCTGCGCCCAGCGCAGCGTGCCGGGGCTGAGTTCGATGTCGTGGTCGTAGCTGTTCGCCTGGGCGCCGAGACCGATGGCGACGATGGGAAGTCCGGATTTTTCAAGGTTCTCGGCCATCTGCCCATAGTCGGTGTGGCGACCGAGCTGGTTGGCGCAGGGAATGACGATGATATCGGCGTTGGTCCGCAGCGTCTCCGCCGACGATCCCCAGCTGAAATGCTTCACCGGGTTGGCAAGGTGGCTGCAGATCGAATGCACGAAGGCGAGGTTGCCGTTGTTGTGCCCGATGCCATTGTACAGATCGTCGAAGGGGGCGTTCGAATAGAGCCCGAGATTGGGCGTCTTCCACAGCACCGCGACGCGCAGAGGCTGGGACACCGCCCGTCCGGAGGATTGTCCGGAAGAGAGCGGCCGGTCGACAGGGTTAGCGATCACGATGTCTTCAAGCATGTCGGCTCTGCCTCGGGACGTTGGATGCTGGAAACAATCCCGACGGTAAGCGCGGAAGAGGTCTGGCTGCAAGGGTCATCCAAAAAATAACACAGAATTCTATTCTTCGAATATGATTAGAAATTCAAAGAAAGATGGATGAGTTGTTGAGTTTTTCTGTTATCCGTTCAATCGTCTGCTGCGTATCTGACGGATAGCAGCCGGCCGTGCGCTTCCTCTTTGAACGCAAGCACGTTCCACGACCGTGCCTCCTTTGGCATCTCGCCTCCTTTCCGTCGCCGATTGTTGCGCAGCTATCGGTATCGGCGGTGTTGCACGGAGCCAAGCCCGGGCGATCGATACCTGTGTATGGGTTCCCGCTCGCCGATCCCTCCCGCATTGTCGCCGTCACGGTGGCCAGAGTGGGAGATCGATATGGATCCGGCTGTTTTCGAGACGCTGCGGATTGTCCCGGCGCTGTCGGCACCGGCTTCCCTCCGACGGGCGCCGGATGACGGCGACAGGCTGACAGTGGCGGCCGATTGGCTGTTGCGGGTGGCCAGCGACCTGTTGGCGCCGGACCGCCAGTCGGTGCAGGATTGCCTGTCGCTGGCGCTGACCCGGTTGCAACGCGCGAGCAGTGAGCCGGGCACGTCGAACCAGGCGGATCAAGGTACCGGCCATAAGACCGGACTCGCGGCGTGGCAGGTGCGGCGGGTCACCGCCCATATCGATGCCCATCTCGCCGGGTCCATCCGGAACCGGGACTTGGCGGCGGCGGCGAAGCTCAACTGCGGCTATTTCTGCCAGGCGTTCAAGGACAGCTTCGGCTCGCCGCCGCATGCCTACATCGTCCATCGGCGGGTCGAGCGGGCGAAGAGCTTGCTGGAGGGGACCGACATGGCTTTGTCGCAGATCGCGCTCGACTGCGGCTTTTCGGACCAGTCGCACTTCTCGCGCATTTTCCGCCGCATTGCCGGTGAGAATCCCCGGCTGTGGCGCCACAAGCGTCGGCTCGACGGCCCGGCGCCCGATACCCTCCCCGAGGACCGCTGACCCGGATGCAATGCGGATGAGAGGCGGCGGCGGTGATCGGATACCCGTACACCGCCGCCTTTCGCTCAGCCATGCGCGGCGTAGGCGTCCATCACCCGGGTCGAGTAGACCAGCGCCGCCCCGGCGTTGAGCGCGACGGCGACGCCCAAGGCCTCGGCGATCTCCTCCCGGGTGGCGCCATTCTTTATGGCGGCCTCTGTGTGGACGGCGATACAGCCGTCGCAGCGAACGGTGACGGCGACGGCCAGTGCGATCAGTTCGCGCGTCTTGGCGCCGAGAAGATCCTTCTTCTGGTCGGCGGCGCTGAGGCCGACATAGCCCTTCACCGTTTCCGGGCTGAGCTTGCCCATCTCGCCGACACCGGTGAGCACCTGTTGGCGGTATTCGTTCCAGTTGAGCATCATGATCCTGTCTCCTTTCATCTCCGGCCGCTCCCTTGCGGGCGCCGGATCGATGACGGCACGCTACGTCCGGGTGCCGCCGCGATTTAGAAGGATGCGCCCATCTTTGGGACGCGGTTCCGGCCGCCTTGCGGCATCCGTTCAGCTGACCCGTTCGAGGGCGATCGCCGTCGCCTCTCCGCCGCCAATGCACAGCGAAGCGACGCCGCGCGTCAGCCCGCGTGCCGCAAGCGCATGCAGCAGCGTGACGATCAGCCTCGCCCCGGTGGCACCGATGGGATGGCCGAGCGCGCAGGCGCCGCCATTGGCGTTCAGCCGATCGGGCGCGATGCCCAGGTCGCGTTGCGCCGCCATCGCGACGACAGCGAAGGCCTCGTTGATCTCGAACAGGTCGACGTCGGCGACCGACCAGCCGACCTTGTCCAGCAGCTTGCGGATCGCCGGGATCGGCGCGGTGGTGAACCAGGCCGGATCCTGGCTGTGGGTGGCGTGGCCGCGGATCTCCGCCAGGATCGGCAACCCGGATGCCTCGGCGACGGAACGCCGGGTCAGCACCAGCGCCGCGGCACCGTCGGCATTGGCGGACGAACTGGCGGCGGTGATCGTCCCGTCGCGGCGGAAGGCCGGCTTCAGGGTCGGAATCCTGTCGGGCGAGACCTTCAGCGGATTCTCGTCCTGCTCGACCAGCCGCTCCCCACCCTTGACGGGAACGGCGACCGGCACGATCTCCGCCGCGAAGGCGCCGCTTTCCACCGCCGCACGGGCGCGGCTCAGCGTCTCCACCGCGTAGGCATCCTGGTCGGCGCGGGAGACGCCATAGGCCTGCGCCGTCGCCTCGCCGAAATCGCCCATGGCGCGGCCGCCCTCATAGGCGTCCTCCAGCCCGTCCAGCATCATGTGGTCGAGCAGCCGGTCATGGCCGATGCGGTAGCCGCCGCGCGCCCTGGCCAGCAGGTAGGGAGCATTGGTCATCGATTCCATGCCGCCCGCCACCACGATGTCCGCCGACCCGGCGCGGATCAGGTCGTGGGCCAGCATGGTGGCCTTCATTCCCGACCCGCAGACCTTGTTGATCGTGGTCGCACCCACCGCATCGGGCAGTCCGGCGCCGCGGGCCGCCTGCCGGGCCGGTGCCTGGCCCTGCCCGGCGGGCAGGACGCAACCCATCAGCACCTCGTCGATACCGGCCGGTGACAGTCCGGCCCGTTCCACCGCTGCGGCGATGACGCGGGCGCCAAGTACCGGGGCCGGCAGCGCCGCCAACTCTCCCTGGAAGCGGCCGAGCGGTGAGCGGACGGCCGACACGATGACGACGGGGTCGTGGATACGGTCCTGGGTGGGGGAATTCGGCATGGTCGAGATCTCCGGAACGGCGGCCCGACGGGACGCAGATTAAATGACGATCATCATGCTTTTTAGATTATGATCATAATTTAATCTGTCAACGTCTTTCGGAGTGGCTTTTCGGACGGTCCAGGCGATGACGATGTCCGGAATCATGGTGTATTTGACATTCCAGCCAAGGCCGCCGCCGCATAGTCTGGTCCCCGTCAACACGGCTTCGGACGTGGGGCATCGGGACAAGGCCAGCGTGGCGAGGCGGAGAGGCACATGCTCACCATCGGTTTCGTGGTGTTCGAGGATTTCCAGGTGATGGGAATGGCCGCCTTGTCGGCCTTCGAGATGGCGAACCTCGTGCTCGGCCGGCCTGCCTATCAGGTCCATGTCCTGTCGGAACAAGGGGGGCCGGTGCGCAACTCCCTGGGCTTCGCCATCGAGACGCAGCCCTTCGGTGACGGCGTCTTCGACACCACCGTCACCATCGGTTCGCTGCGGGTCAAACCATCCTCGTCCGGGCTGCTGGGCTATCTGCGCGACGCCGCCGGCACCTCGCGCCGGGTCGCCGGCATCTGTACCGGCGCCTATGTGCTGGCCGAAGCCGGCCTGCTCGATGGCCGCCGCGCCACCACCCATTGGAGCCATGCCCGCACCCTCCAGCGCCTTTATCCCAAGGTCAGGGTGGAGGAGGACCGCATCTTCAGCGTCGACGGCAATGTCTGGACCTCGGCCGGCATGACCGCCGGCCTCGACCTCGCCATGGCCCTGGTCGAGGATGATTTCGGCGCGGAGGTCGCCAAGGCGGTGGCGCGCAAGCTGGTGGTTTATCTGCGCCGCCCCGGCGGACAGTCGCAATTCTCCGCCCTGCTCGATCTGGAGCCGCGCTCCGACCGCGTGCGGCGGGCGCTGGTCCATGCCAAGGAAAACCTGACGAACGAACTGTCGGTCGAGGAGCTGGCCGAGGCTGCTAATCTCAGCCCGCGCCAGTTCAGCCGCCTGTTCCGCCAGGAGACCGGCCAGACACCGGCCAAGGCGGTGGAGCATCTGCGGCTGGAGGCGGCCCGCGTGATGATGGAGGAAGGCCGTCATTCGATGGACATCGTCGCCCGAGAAACCGGCTTTGCCGACCGCGAGCGCATGCGCCGTGCCTTCCTGCGCGCCTACGGCCAGCCGCCACAGGTGATCCGCCGGTCTGTCGAGAGCAACCGCATGTCGATGCCGGAGTCGACGGCATCAACGTAAAGTCCAATGCCGTCAATATTAATACCTACATATGAATCCCGGGACGTCTTTGGTGCGGTAATCTTCCACATCATCAAAGTCGACGCCGGAGGTGAAGGAATTCGTTTCCCAGATTCCTCTTCTTGCTTCCTTTCATCTTCAAAACGGACATCCAATCATGCAGCTCACCGGAAACACTATCTTCATCACCGGCGCGACCTCCGGCATCGGCCGCGGGCTGGCCGAGGCGTTCCACAAGCTGGGCAACCAGGTGATCATCGCCGGCCGGCGCAAGGCCCTGCTGGACGAGGTGACCGCCGCCAACCCCGGCATGAAGGGGATCGAGTTGGACATCACCGACCCGGTCAGCATCCAGGCCGCGGCCGAGCGGCTGATCGCCGGGAACCCGACGCTGAACGTCCTGATCAACAATGCCGGCATCATGCCGTTCGACGACGCGTCGGGCGTCATTGACGACGCCCAGGCCCAGTCGATCATCACCACCAACCTGCTCGGCCCGATCCGCATGACCTCGGCCCTGGTCGAGCATCTGAAGGCACAGCCGCGCTCGGTGATCGTCAACAACACCTCGGTGCTCGCCTACACGCCGCTGGCCACCACCGCGGTCTATTCCGCCACCAAGGCGGCGCTGCACAGCTACACGCTGTCCCAGCGCTTCATGCTGCGTGATACCAGCGTCACCGTCCAGGAGATCGCGCCGCCCTGGGTCAACACCGACCTGATCAAGAAGGGCGACGATCCCCGCGCGATGCCGCTGGACGCCTTCATCGAACAGACGATGGCGGCGCTGGGCACGGGCGCGGAGGAGGCCATCGTCGAAAGCGCCCGGTCGATGCGCGATAATGCCGGCCCGAAGGAACATGCGCTGGTCATGGGCTTCAACAGCTACATCGCCGAGAACCCGATCCCGGTGTGACGGGCTTCTCCCGACCCCCCGACCGGAATGAAAACCGACCCGATTGAAAACGAAAAGGCCGTCGGACGAAAGCCCGGCGGCCTTGTTCAATGGCGGCATTTCACTCCGCCGCGGTGTCCGCCACCCGTGGTGCCCTGGACGGGGCGAATTCCAGCAGGCAGGCCAGCGCGACGCAGAACCCGCCGACCCAGCCCAGTTCCAGGACGCTGCCGACGCTCAGGGCCCTGCGGGGTCCGGTGGGCGCTCAGGCCTTGAAGAAGGCCAGCAGGTCGGCGTTGATGGTTTCCGCGTGGGTGGTCGCCATGCCGTGCGGGAAGCCCTTGTAGACCTTCAGCGTGCCCTTCGGCAGCAGCTTGGACGACAGCAGGGCGGAATCCGCGATCGGCACGATCTGGTCGTCGTCGCCGTGCATCACCAGCACCGGGATGTCGATCCGCTTCAGATCCTCGGTGAAGTCGGTCTCGGAGAAGGCCTTGATGCAGTCGTAATGCGCCTTGGTGCCGCCCATCATGCCCTGACGCCACCAATTGTCGATCACCCCCTGCGAGACCTTGGCGCCGTCGCGGTTGAAGCCATAGAAAGGGCCGGAGGGGATGTCGCGGAAGAACTGGGCGCGGTTGGCGGCGAGCGCCGCGCGGAAGCCGTCGAACACCTCGATCGGCAGGCCGCCGGGGCTGGCCTCGGTCTTGACCATGATCGGCGGAACGGCGCCCAGCAGCGCCGCCTTGCCGGCCCGCGCGGTGCCGTGGCGGCCCAGATAGCGCGCGACTTCACCGCCGCCGGTCGAATGGCCGACATGGAAGACGTTTTTCAGGTCCAGCCCTGCAACGACGGCCAGCACGTCGTCGGCATAGCTGTTCATCTCGTTCCCGGTCGCCGTCTGGGTCGAGCGCCCATGCCCGCGCCGGTCATGAGCGACGACGCGGTAGCCGTGGTTCAAAAAGAACAGCATCTGGGCATCCCAATCGTCCGCGGTCAGCGGCCAGCCATGATGGAACATGACGGTCTGGGCATCGCGCGGGCCCCAATCCTTGTAATAGATCGACGCACCGTCCTTGGCCGTGACGAACCCGTCTTCGGTCTTGCCGTTGGTCATCGTCCGTTTTCCTTCCGGTTTATGGGTGGGGTGGTTGCCGGCGGGCTGACGCTCGGCGGTGGCAACAGCGGCGCCGACGGCGCCGACGATCAGGGTGCGGCGCCCACCGCCGGCATCGACGTGGAGCCTTCGGATTGCATCGTCAATATCCCCTGTCTGTGTGTCAACGGGTCGTCGGATGGGCGCCGCGGAACGCCGGTGACTACAATGGCTACCGGAATTTGACCCTTTTTTAAGCTATCCCTAGGTATCAATAATCAATAAATGGAAATAACCGGCATGGAAGCGAGGCGGGTTCGATGATTTTATGTCTTGATTTGTGGCAATTCTACAAAAAGAGACGACTCTTTCTCCATTCGATATCCCGAAATTGATGGTTCTCCTTTTGTGTATGGCAGTTGATCGAATTCCCATGAGCGGCTTGTCCTTTCCCGGTCGCCGTCCGTCCGGGCTCCGCTCTTCCGTGACAGCGGAAGCAGGAGGCAGGCCATGACCTCATCGAGCATCGGCGCCGGCGAGCCGTGCGCACCGTGGCCTCGCGCCACCATCCTGGCCCTGTCGGTCGGCAACGCGCTGGAGCTCTACGACTTCACCATCTACAGCTTCTTCGCGCTGACCATCGGCAAGCTGTTCTTTCCGGTCCAATCGGCCTTCGGGCCGCTCCGGTCGTCGTCCTCGTCGGACGAATCCTGCAGGGCTTTTCGGCTGGTGGCGAGATCGGCGTGGCGATGACCATGCTGATGGAGTTGGGACGTCCTGCCGGCCGCGGCCTGCGCGTCGGCTGGCAGATGGCGAGCCAGGGGGCGGCGGCGCTGCTGATCGCCTTCGACACGGTCGGAGCGGGATCCTGCCTGCTTCTGCTGACGGAGAAATTCCCGGCCCGCGTCCGGGCGACCTGCCTGTCGATCGTCTACAGCATCGGGGTGTCGGTGTTCGGCGGCTTCGCCCAGTTCATCGTCACCTGGCTGATCCGCATCACCGGCGACCCCATCTCCCCCGACTGGTACGTCTCCGCCGGTGCGGTAGCCACGCTCTGCGTTGCATTGCGGATGCGAGAGGTGGCGCTGCCGCGGAAGTCCGGCGCACTGTCCGTACCGGAGCTTTCCGCCGGATGAATGCGCTTCGGCAGGGGACGGGCAGCGGATCCGGTCAGGCCTGTGCGGTGGCGGTCACCGCCGGCGGAATGGCGGTCAGGGCCAAACTGTCGAAAGCCCAATCCAGTTGCGCGGAGCGCACTCTCGCGCGGCGGTCCTGATCCCCGGCCAATTCCGAAAGGAGCCGGACCGCATCCGCCTCGTCGGTGAAGGTCAGGTCGTCCTCCTGCGCGCCGAACAGCCGGGCGGTGTCGGTGTGCTGCCAACTGACCAGCAAGCCGTCCCGTTTGAGGATCTCCAGCGTCCTCGGGAAGATCGCGGTGTCGTAGGCGAGGCTGCCGAAATCCAGGCAGGCTTTGGCGGCATGGTAGGCGTTCCGCGGCAGGGGCGACATCGGTCCGGCATCGATTCCGAACCGCTCCCAGCCATTGCCCCACAGCGCGAAGACTTCGCCGAAGCCGTTCCGACGGGCGGCGGCGAAGCGGCGGCGGTTCTCCACCGCAAAGGCGAAGGTGAAGGCACGGTTGAAGTCGAGTGTCCAGGCCGGGCCGGCCGCCCGATCCGCCAGCCCGCAAAGGTCCATCGCCTCAAGCCGGTGCAGCCTCGGCTGCTCCATCATCGCGGCGGACACGGCATCCGCATCGCGCTGCACAGCGGGGGCAACCGGCTCGCGACCGGATTCGATATGGTCCGGCCAGCCTTGCCCCAGATATAGGAAGCGGTTCCGCACCGCTGCCTCGGCATCCTTGGCATCCGACTGTCCCTTCATCGCGGCATAGGGATGGCGCCGCAGGCCGGGCGTGTCGTGCGACATCCAGCGCTTGTACAGATCGACCGAACCGTCTTGCGCCGGGCTCGTGTAAATCCAGCGATGGAGTCCCAGCGGTTCGTGGAACACCCGTGTCAGGCCGAGCCGGGCCGACTGTTCCGCCGATCCCTGGCACATGCACCACATGGAGATGCGTTTCTCCACCATCCAGCGGTCGGTCTCGCGGATTTCCTCCGCCGTGCGGGCGCCGATCTCCTCCAGCGGATGCTTCAGACAGATGTGGATGACTGACGGTCTTGCGCCGAACCCGGCGATGTAGGCGCACAGAATTTCGACCGTCGGACGAGGAATTTCGAAGAGGTTCAGAACGAACAGGGCGTCGATCCGCCGGTCGATCACATCCTGCGAGATGTCGGGCAAGGCAAGCACCGACTCATGGCCGAGACAGAGCAGCCTCGCGGCATGGCGGTTGCCGGACAGCCGTCCGCGCAGGGAGTCCACCCCGCCGGCGAACAGCACCAGCGCTTGAGGACTCCTGTCCAGCATCTGTTCGAGCATGTCCAGGAACCCGCCATCGACTTCCGCATCCAGGCGGTTGCCGACCACGATGCAGACGAATGCCGTTTCCGGAATGGAGATGTCCGCGCGCGTCGCGCTGTCGTCGGTGCGGCGCAGCGACAGGCCGAAGCGGAAAGGCCGGCTTCGGTGGAGGACAGCAGGCGACAGGTTCCGGCTTCGAATTGGATCGTTTGCTCGCCTGACAGCCTCTCCTCGACGGCGGCTGCGAAGGGCGGGACGAAGGGGCTGTGATAGCGGTCCGGCAGCATGTTCGTGTTCAGCACCCACCAGAGCCTCGCGGCCAAGATCCCGTTGCAGCGGGCTTGCGAGCAGCAGGTCGCGCGATGGTTGATGCTGGTCGGACAGGAACTGGTTGGTCACGATGACGATTCTGCCCGTGTCCGGCCGCCCCGCCGGCCGTGCCGCCGGAGCCAATCGCAGCCTTATGGACATCTGCCGTAGGAAGCGTTCGTAGAAGGGGGGCAGCCGGCCGGCCACGAAATCAGGAACCGATGTCATGTCCATGCGCATCAGGAACAGCTGGCGCTGCATCGACCAGTAGATTTGGTTAATGCCCTCCAGCGGTGTCAGATCCAGCACATTGTCCAGCATGTCGAGAATGCGCAGGTACCGGTGCAGATCGCCGGAAACATGGGCGAGTGCCGATTCCCGCAGGATGGGGTCCAGACCGGCGGTTGCGCTGTCCAGCACCTCCATCGCTGCGGCGTCGCTTCCCAAACCCGCCGCCCTTGCGGCGTCGCAGCATTCCGAAATCGCCTTCAGCGCCTCACCGTTCCAGCCGGCCTCTACAGATGGGCGATGAGTCCGTTCAGGATGGCTGTACGGGAGCTGGCATCTTGCATCGCGAAAAGATCCCGGTCGAAAACGACGATGGGCCGGCGCCTGCCCAAACAGGAAGGCTCCAGCGAATGTTTATTCTACCTATAAGAGCGAGAGCGTGGGAGGGATTGTCAAGTTACCAGTAGGGCGAAGCGGGATATTTCCGACGTCTGGATCGTGGGCGGTGGGGGGAATATAGAATTTTGCCGCTGAAAATTTATTTCTAGGTGCGTCCGTTCAATTTTCTTTTCAAGAAAAAAACATCAAATAACATTTCTTTTGCAATAAAAATTGCTAAGCAATAATCGATGGGTGTAGCATAAAATATTTTTGATATTCCTGCCTCAGAAATAATTTTCCCAATCATTGTTCGCGATGAGGTGGAGTTTTCCTGTTCTGATGGCATGGAGACTGGAGTTGCGCTATAGGTTCGATACACTCCTGATCGTCGGCAGATGGCCCGATGTGGGGGTGATGTCGGAACTGGCGGCCACTCGCTGGACGCGGATGGCTTTCCATCTTTACCGGGCAAGACTCGAGATCGGTGCGGATGTCAAGAAACCACCCTCCGAATGTGGTTGGTGATCGCCAACATCCTGGCATCCAGACATCCGACGCCTGCATGCGATCCGCGCTTTGCAGAAATCAGGTGAATCTCTAACTGGATTCCGATGGATGTTACTGCCATTTTCTATCCGATCAATCCCACGATTATGGGATGCCATAAATTCCGAATCCACTTATTTTCAGTATGTTGTTGGTGTCAACGATGCCATGCAAAGGTTATCGGGAAAGCTGGGAGTGGTCGGGTGACAGGCTGGGGACAAGTCGATCCAATGCCGTATGGCGTGCCGCACCTGCCCGATTGGCTGGAGACCGCCGGCTGCATAGTCATATCTTCTACTTATGAGACATGCGGCCTGCTCTTTTTCTCTTTTTCGATGACTGGCGGCCGACCCGTGTGTGCCGGCCGAAGCGACAGAGAATCGGACAGACTTTTTGAAATGACCGGCCGGTCCGGTGCACCCGCTGAACCGGCACGGGATTTGCCGCTGTATTGGAAGGATTGAACGATCGTGGCCACTCCAACCTTCACGCTGGTCAGCGGCGGCATCTCCGGCGTGACGAATGTCGGCGGATCTTCATCACCGACATTCCAGGATTTCGACGGAGATGGCGATCTGGACCTGCTGGTTGGAAATCAAAACGGCGACCTGGTTTATTTCTCCAATGTCGGGACATCGCTGGCGCCGACATTCTCCCTGCAGGGCACCAATCTTTTCGGAATTTCCAACGTCGGCACCAATGCGACACCCAGCTTGGTGGATATCGACGGTGACAGCGATCTCGATCTGTTCATCGGTAACGCCGCCGGCGATACGCAGTTCTTCCGCAACAATGGAACGGCGTCATCGCCGACCTTTTCCCTTGAAGGCACCAACCCCTTCGCAATCGCCAATGTAGGCACCAATGCGGATCCGGCCTTCGCCGATCTGGATGGGGATGGCGACGCCGATCTGTTGATCGGGAATGGGGCAGGGGATCTTCTTCTGTATCGTAACGTCGGAACCTCGTCGTCGCCGACCTTCAGCCTGGAGGGGAGCAACCCCTTCGGCATCACGAACGAAGCGGCCGGCTCCGCGTCCCCGACCTTCGTCGACCTCGACGGCGATAGCGACATCGATCTTGTCGTCAAGAACGCCGTCTACATCAATACCGGCACGACGGCATCTCCGACCTTTTCCTCGGTTGGAACGGATGTCTATGGCATCTCCATCAGCGGCTCTCCCAATCCGACCTTCATCGACCTCGACGGCGATGGCGACATCGATGCGCTCTTCGGCACCGGCGGCGGAGATTTCTCCTATTTCAGGAATATCGCGCCGGTCGTCACGACGCTCGGCGGTTCGGGAAACACGCTGACGC
The DNA here is from genome assembly GCF_001305595.1 of Azospirillum thiophilum. NCBI lineage: Bacteria > Pseudomonadati > Pseudomonadota > Alphaproteobacteria > Rhodospirillales > Azospirillaceae > Azospirillum > Azospirillum thiophilum. Next base: position 343,564 of record NZ_CP012405.1, on the reverse strand, counting down.
TGTCACAGATCAACACCCTGACGGGCGGCGCCGGCACCGATGTGATCACGCTGGGCGACATCGGGGCGACATTCACCGTCCGCGCGGTCGAGACGCTGACCGGCGGGGCCGGCACCGACGTTGTCACGCTGGGCACCAGCGGCTCGACGATGCGGGTGAGCGGAGTGGAGGCGCTGTCCGGCACCGGCGGCACCAATGTGATCACATTGGCCGGTTCGGCCGGTAACACCATGACGGTGTCGTGGCTGAGAAGCCTGACCGGCAACGTCGGGACCGACGTCATCACGCTGGGCACGGCGGGCAATACCACGACGATGAGGGAGGTGGAAACCCTGCTCGGCGGAGTTGGTACCGACCTCATCACACTGTTGGGGTCGGGCAACACCGTGGCGTTGTCCGGCATGGAAACTATGCTGGGCAGTACCGGCACCGACGTCGTCGTCCTGAGCGACACCGGCAACACGATTGCGGTCTACACCACTGAAACTGTCATCGGTGGTGCTGGAACGGATGTCGTACTGTTCGGCTCCAATGGCGTGCAGGTCGCCGCGTGGGGCGTGGAATTCGTCACCGCGGGCGGTGCAGGCGGCACGACAGTATTGAACCTGGGGGCGCAGGGCAACACCACCACGGTGTCATTGATAACGAGCATCGTCGGCGGCGTCGGCACCGACGTCATCACGCTGGGATCTGCCGGCGTCACCGCCAGAGTGGCGGGATTGGAGACCCTGACCGGCGGTACCCGTACCGATGTCGTGACCCTCGGAACCGGCGGTTCGACCATGCTGGTCTCTCGGCTGGAAACGATGACCGGCGACGTCGGCACCGATGTGGTGATGATCGGCACGGCCGGTTCGACGCTGTTGGTGCGGCTTCTGGAGACGCTGACCGGCGGTACCGGTACCGATGTGGTGACGCTGGGCACGGGTGGCAACACGCTGCTGGCGAGTGACCTGGAGGTGCTGACCGGCGGCGCGGGGTTGGATGCGGTGATGCTGGGCTCGTCCGGCAACACGTTGACCGTCTGGCGGATCGAGACGCTGACGGGCGGGAGCGGCACCGACGTTGTGACAGTTGCCTCGGGCGGTGCGACGCTGGCGGCGGCGCAGTTGGAGACGCTGACCGGCGGTATCGGGTCCGACATGGTGACGATCGGCAGCAGTGGCAGCACGCTGCTGGTCAGGTTGTTGGAGTCGCTCACCGGCGGTGCCGGTACCGACGTGGTGACGCTGGGCACCGGTGGCAACACGCTGTCGGTGCGGTTGCTGGAGACTCTGACCGGTGGTGCCGGCAAGGATGTCGTCACCGTCGGCAATGGCGGTAGCACGATGACAGTATCGCTGTTGGACACGCTGACCGGCGGGGTCGGCACCGATGTCATCACGCTGAGCGATGCCGGCAACAGTTTGGCCGTAAGGCAGGTCGAGACCCTGTTCGGCGGCTTGGGCTCCGACATTATCACTTACCTGCTGAGCACCACGGAAACCATAACGGTAAACGATATCGAGGCGATTACCGGCTCAGGGAGCGGAACGCTTACCGTCCAGATCGGAACGAATGGCGGGACGATATCGGTCGGGAATCTTGATTATGTCGTCGGTTCCTCGGCCACGGATGTCGTCACCCTTTCAGGGACATATATCCTGGGCGTCTCCAATATCGAGACGCTGATCGGTACGAATTCTATCGATCACAGTGTAGTTCTTGGCACCGGTGGCAACACCATGCTGGTCGCCGGGATGGAAACTCTGATCGGTGGGACCGGCACCGATGTGATCGTCAGCGGCTCCAGCGGCTCTACGATGGTGGTGTCGCTGCTTGAGACGCTGACCGGTGGTGCCGGCACCGATAGGGTGACGCTGGGTTCGGCTGGCAGCACGCTGCTGGTGGATGGGCTGGAGACGCTGATTGGCGGTACCCGTACCGATGTCGTGACCATCGGCACGACCGGTTCGACGCTGCTGGTGTCGTTGTTGGAGACGCTGACCGGCGGCATCGGCGCCGACATGGTGACGCTCGGTTCGGCGGGCGGCACATTGCTGGTGGATGGGCTGGAGACGCTGATCGGCGGCGTCGGCACCGATGTCGTGACCATCGGCACGGCCGGCTCGACGATGGTGGTGTCGCTGCTGGAGACGCTGATCGGCGGTGCCGGGACCGATGTCGTGACGCTGGGCACGAGTGGCAACACCCTGTCGGTCATCGGTATCGAGACGTTGATCGGCGGCGCCGGGACCGACGTGGTGACGTTGGGCACGGCCGGCAACACGTTGCTGGCGGGCGCGGTCGAAACGCTGATCGGCGGGGCCGGCACCGATGTCGTCGTGATCGGTGCCGAAGGTGCCACGCTTAAGGTCACCGGCATCGAAACCGTCATCGCAACCGGCCAGACGCTTCAGCTCAGCGGGCTGGAAACCCTGGTCAGCATCCTGAGCGCCGATGTCCTCATATTGGACGATGGCGGCAGCACCCTGTCCGTTTCGGCCCAATACAGGAGCATCATCGGATCGTCTGGAGCCGATGTGATCACGCTCGGCAGCGGGGGCCGCACCGTCTTCGTCGAGCTTCTCGAGACATTGACCGGCTCGACCGACGGCGACGCTGTGACCATCGGGACCTCCGGCGTCACCCTGCTGGCGACCATGATCGAGACGATCGCCGGTGGGATCGGTAGCGACGTCATCATGCTTGGCAGCACAGGCGGAACCCTGCTGGCGGACCGGCTGGAAACCCTGATCGGCGGAGCCGGTGCCGATGTTGTGACTTTGGGCACCACGGGTGTTCCGCTGCTGCTCGCCGCCGTCGAGACGCTGACGGGTTCGACGGGGGTCGACATCGTCACGTTTGGCGCCGGCGGCGTCACCATCCTTGCCGAACTGCTGGAAACACTCACCGGCGGTGCGGGATCGGACCTGCTCTATCTGGGCTCCTCCGGTGACACGCTGCTGGTGACCGCCGTGGAAACCCTGGTGGGCGGTGCCGGCACCGATATCGTCACCCTCGGCGCCGGTGGCAGCACGATCCTGCTGCGCAGCCTGGAAACCCTGGCGGGACAGGGCGGCACCGACGTCGTGACCATCGGCAACACCGGGACCACGATGCTGGTCTTGGGGCTGGAAACCCTGATCGGAGGCACCGGCACCGACGTCGTCACGCTGGGCACGGCCGGCAGCACCTTGCTGGTTTCCCTGCTGGAAACCCTGGTGGGCGGCGCCGGCACCGATATCGTCACCATCGGCTCGGCCGGCGCGACGATCCTCTCCGGCGCCCTGGAGACGGTTGTCGGTTCGTCCACCGCCGACACATTGCTGATCGGTACCGCCGGCACGACGATCCAGGCATCGGCGTTCGAAACGATCACGGGCTCTGCGGGAACCGACGTCATCATGTTGGGGACAGGCGGCACCAGCCTGTCGGCCGATCTGTTGGAGACGATCATCGGCAGCGCCGGTACCGAATTCATCCAACTGGGGGCTACCGGCAACACCCTTGTGATCGATGCTGTGGAAACCCTGGTGGGCGGAACCGGCACCGACATCGTGACCCTTGGTGCCGGTGGCAGCACGGTCCTGTTGCGCGGCCTGGAGACGCTGACGGGCTCCGTCGGCACCGATGTCATCACCATCGGCGACACCGGGACCACGATGATGATCTCGGCGCTGGAGAGGTTGTCCGGCGGTTCGGGCACCGATGCCATCACGCTGGGCACGGTGGGAAGCACCCTGCTGGTGTCGGCGCTGGAGACGCTGACCGGCGGCATGGGCACCGACGTCGTCACCATCGGCCCGGCCGGCGGCACGCTGCTCGCCAACCTGCACGAGACGATCACGGGCGGCACCGGTTCGGAGCTGGTGTTCCTGGGTTCGGCCGGTTCGACGGTCTCGGTGTCGGGCATCGACATCCTGATCGGCGGCGTGGGCACCGACGTCGTCACCTTCGGCAGTGCCGGCAACACGCTGTTGCTGCGCGGCATCGAGACGCTGGCCGGCAATGCCGGCACCGACATCCTGACGCTTGGCGACACCGGCAACACCGCGACGGTTTCACTGTTCGAGACGATTGTCGGCGGCACCGCCGCCGACGTCATCGATCTCGGCACCGCCGGCAGCACCCTGTTCGTCTCGGCGCTTGAGACGCTGGCCGGTGGTTCGGGCACCGACGTCGTCACTCTGGGCTCGGTGGGCGGCACGCTTCTGGTTTCGGCCTTGGAAACGCTGATCGGCGGGACCGCGAGGGACATTGCGACACTGGGCACATCCGGCAACACCCTGCTGGTCCAAGCCTTCGAGACGCTGACCGGCGGCGTCGGCACCGATGCCGTCACGCTTGGCTCGGCCGGCGGTACGCTGCTGGTGGGGGGAGTGGAAAGCCTGACCGGCGGCGTGGGTGCCGATGTGGTCTTTACCGGGCTTGGTGGCAGCACGCTGCTGATCTCGGGCATCGAAACGCTGGTCGGCGGCAGCAACGTCGAGACGGCGAACAGCGCTCCGGACATCGTTGCACTGGGGACGACCGGCACCACCACCACCGTCCGCGGCCTGGAGACGCTGACGGGCTCCGTTGGCACCGATGTCATCACCATCGGCGACACCGGGACCACGATGATGGTCTCGGCGCTGGAGACGTTGTCCGGCGGTTCGGGCACCGATGCCATCACGCTGGGCACGGTGGGAAGCACCCTGCTGGTGTCGGCGCTCGAGACGTTGACCGGCAATGTCGGCACCGACGTCGTCACCATCGGCCCGGCCGGTGGCACGCTGCTCGCCAACCTGCACGAGACGATCACGGGCGGCACCGGTTCGGAGCTGGTGTTCCTGGGTTCGGCCGGTTCGACGGTCTCGGTGTCGGGCATCGACATCCTGATCGGCGGCGTGGGCACCGACGTCGTCACCTTCGGCAGTGCCGGCAACACGCTGTTGCTGCGCGGCATCGAGACGCTGGCCGGCAATGCCGGCACCGACATCCTGACGCTTGGCGACACCGGCAACACCGCGACGGTTTCACTGTTCGAGACGATCGTCGGCGGCACCGCCGCCGACGTCATCGATCTCGGCACCGCCGGCAGCACCCTGTTCGTCTCGGCGCTTGAGACGCTGGCCGGTGGTTCGGGCACCGACGTCGTCACTCTGGGCTCGGTGGGCGGCACGCTTCTGGTTTCGGCCTTGGAAACGCTGATCGGCGGGACCGCGAGGGACATTGCGACACTGGGCACATCCGGCAACACCCTGCTGGTCCAAGCCTTCGAGACGCTGACCGGCGGCGTCGGCACCGATGCCGTCACGCTTGGCTCGGCTGGCGGTACGCTGCTGGTGGGGGGAGTGGAAAGCCTGACCGGCGGCGTGGGTGCCGATGTGGTCTTTACCGGGCTTGGTGGCAGCACGCTGCTGATCTCGGGCATCGAAACGCTGGTCGGCGGCAGCAACGTCGAGACGGCGAACAGCGCTCCGGACATCGTTGCACTGGGGACGACCGGCACCACCACCACCGTCCGCGGCCTGGAGACGCTGACGGGCTCCGTTGGCACCGATGTCATCACCATCGGCGACACCGGGACCACGATGATGGTCTCGGCGCTGGAGACGTTGTCCGGCGGTTCGGGCACCGATGCCATCACGCTGGGCACGGTGGGAAGCACCCTGCTGGTGTCGGCGCTCGAGACGTTGACCGGCAATGTCGGCACCGACGTCGTCACCATCGGCCCGGCCGGCGGCACGCTGCTCGCCAACCTGTACGAGACGATCACGGGCGGCACCGGTTCGGAGCTGGTGTTCCTGGGTTCGGCCGGTTCGACGGTCTCGGTGTCGGGCATCGACATCCTGATCGGCGGCGTGGGCACCGACGTCGTCACCTTCGGCAGTGCCGGCAACACGCTGTTGCTGCGCGGCATCGAGACGCTGGCCGGCAATGCCGGCACCGACATCCTGACGCTTGGCGACACCGGCAACACCGCGACGGTTTCACTGTTCGAGACGATCGTCGGCGGCACCGCCGCCGACGTCATCGATCTCGGCACCGCCGGCAGCACCCTGTTCGTCTCGGCGCTTGAGACGCTGGCCGGTGGTTCGGGCACCGACGTCGTCACTCTGGGCTCGGTGGGCGGCACGCTTCTGGTTTCGGCCTTGGAAACGCTGATCGGCGGGACCGCGAGGGACATTGCGACACTGGGCACATCCGGCAACACCCTGCTGGTCCAAGCCTTCGAGACGCTGACCGGCGGCGTCGGCACCGATGCCGTCACGCTTGGCTCGGCCGGCGGTACGCTGCTCGCCAACCTGCTGGAGACGATCACCGGCGGCTCGGGCACCGACGTGATTTTCCTGGGGTTGGGCGGCACCACCGTCCTGGTCTCGGGCATCGAAATCCTGGTCGGCGGCACCACCGCCGATGCCGTCACGCTGGGTACGGCGGGCGACACGCTGATCCTGCGCGGCCTGGAGACGCTGACGGGCTCCGTCGGCACCGACGTCATCACCATCGGCGACACCGGCACCACGATGCTGATTTCGGGTCTCGAGACGCTTTCCGGCGGTTTGGGCATCGACGCCATCACGCTGGGCACGGCGGGCAACAGCCTGCTGGTATCGGCGCTCGAGACGTTGACCGGCAATGTCGGCACCGACGTCGTCACGCTGGGCACGGTGGGCAACACCCTGCTTGTCAACGCGCTTGAGACGATCGCCGGCGATGCCGGTTCGGACCTGGTGTTCCTGGGTTCGGGCGGTTCGACGCTGCTGGCGTCTGGCCTCGAAATCCTGATCGGTGGCACGGGCATCGACCTCGTCACCCTGGGCACGGCCGGCAACACGGTGCTGCTGCGCGGCATCGAGACGCTGACCGGCAGCGCCGGCACCGACGCCGTCATGCTGGGCAACACGGCGAACTCGCTCCTGATGGGCGGCATCGAGACGCTGACCGGCGGCATCGCTTCCGACATCGTCACGCTGGGCACTGCGGGCAACACCCTGCTGGTGTCTGGCATCGAGACGCTGACGGGTGGCGTGGGCACCGATGTGGTGACCATCGGCACGGTCGGCGGCACCATCCTTGCGATCGGCATCGAGACGTTGATCGGCGGCACGGGCGTCGAGGTGATCTTAACGAGCACCACCGGTGCGACCCTCACCGTGTCGGGTGCGGATTTCGTGGTCGGCGCTGCCGGCACCGATGTCCTGACCCTGGGCACGGCCGGCAACACCGCCACGATCCGCGGCATCGAGACGCTGATCGGCGGTGCGGGTTCCGACCTGGTGATCCTGGGCGACACCGGCAACACGATGACGCTGGGCACCGACATCGAAACGCTGGTCGGCGGTTCGGCCGCCGACGTGCTGTCGCTTGGCACTTCGGGCACCACCCTGTTGACCCGTGCGATCGAGACCCTGATCGGCAACGTGGGCACCGACGTCATCACGCTGGGTGACACGGTCAACACGATCACCGTGACAGGCATCGACACCCTGACCGGCGGCGATTCCACCGACGTCGTCTTCACCGGTTCGGCCGGCGTGACGATGACGGTCTCGGGCGTCGAGTTCCTGGTCGGCGGTACCGGTTCGGACGTCGTGACCCTGGGTTCGGCGGGCAACACCGTCATCACCCGCGGCATCGACACTCTGTCGGGCGGTGCGGGCACCGACTGGGTGTTCCTGGGCGACACCGGCATCACCATGGCGCTGGGCAGCGGCATCGAGCTGCTGATCGGCGGTGCGGCGACCGACGTGGTCACGCTGGGCACCACGGGCAGCACGCTGCTGACCCGCGCGGTCGATACTCTGGTCGGCAACGTCGACACCGACGTGATCATGCTCGGCGACACGGCGAACACGATCACCGTCACCGGTATCGACACCCTGACCGGCGGCGCTTCCACCGATATCGTCTTCACCGGCGCCGCCGGCGTGACGATGCTGGCTTCGGGCGTCGAGTATCTGGTCGGCGGCACCGGTTCGGACGTCGTCACCCTGGGTGCGACGGGCAACACCGTCATCACCCGCGGCATCGACACCATGACCGGCAGTGCGGGCAGCGATCTGGTGATCCTGGGCGACACCGGCGTCACCATGCGGGCCGAGAGCGGGATCGAGATCCTGGTCGGCGGCGCGGGCAGCGACGTGGTCAGTCTGGGCGACGGCGGTTCGACGATCCTCCTGCGCGCCATCGAGACGCTGACAGGCGGCACCGGCAACGACGTGATCACCCTGGGCAACACCGGTGTGACCATGTCGCTCAGCAACGTCGAGACGTTGATCGGCGGCACCGGCACCGACGCGGTGACGGTGACTGCCGGCTCGATCCGCTTCCTCGGCGGCACGGGCGACAGCATCAGCCTGGCGTCGGGCAGCGGGACCGACACGGTCGTGTACTCGTCCTTCACCGATATCGGCGCTCTGGGGGCCAACACCGGGTTCATCTCGGTGAGCAACTTCCAGACGGGCACCGACAAGGTGCAGCTGACCGGTACGGCCCGGACGACGGCGGACAAGAATGGTGACTCGGCGCTGACCACGGCGTCCGCGGCGACCAACGGGGTGAGCGTCACCAACGAGCTGGTGAGCCTGACCTCGGCGGTGAGCGGCAGCCTGACGGACATCGACCTCGCCAGTTTCCGCTCGGCTCTGGGGACGCTGACGAACTCGTCGGCTGGTGTGAGCATCTTGGTTCTGGCCAACAACGGCACGAACTCGGGTCTCTACCAGGTGGTCGATACCAACGGCGACGGTCAGGTGGCCGCCACCGAGGTCCGGTTGTTCGGCGTGTATAACGGCGCGGTGCTCTCGCTCTCCGACATCAACCTCGGCTGAGCTTAAGAAGCTGTTTGCAGCAGTTATGCGCTGACCTCCTGGGGAACGAGCCGCTTCAGGCGCCGTGCGAGGATCGAGATAAAGGCGATTTGGACGAAAGCGACGAGGTGCTCCTTCGTCCGCTCGACGATGGTGTTCAATCTCCGGTAGCGTCTGATCCAGCTAAAGGAGCGCTCCACCACCCAGGCGATCTCGGTCGGGATGAATACCCCCTTGCGGCCGCGGGCGATCGGCCGGACCGTGATGCCGAACGTTTCCGCGGCTTTGGCCAGACGTTCGCCGCGATAGCCGAGATCGCCGATGGCCGGCCCTTGGAAGCCACATCCGGCGAACTGGCGCAGCACCGGCACGATGCCTCTGGTGTCGTGCACGTTGGCCGGCGCTGCATCGATCGCCAGCGGAATGCCGTACTTCTCGACGGCAATATGGACCTTCACGCCACGGATCTTCTTGCCGCCGTCCACGCCACGCGCAAAGCAACTCGGAGCCGCTGGGCAGGTGCGGCTGTCGATCACCACCGCGCTCGGCTCCGCCGTATCGCCGCAGGCCAGACGCCATGTGCGGCGCAGCCGATCGAGCAAGCGGCGCCACAGCCCAAGCCGTGTCCAGCGGGCGAACAGAGTGTACAGCGTGCCGAACGGGATGTCGGTGAGCTGGCCGATGGCGCGCCATTGCATGCCGCAGAAGCCGACGCACCAGATGGCCATGATTGCCTTGCGCAGCCCGGCTCCGGTGAGAGACGCTTTGGGCCCCGGTGCGGGCTCGACGCGTGCCGTCGGCCGCCATCGCCGCCAGTTCGACCAGCACCTCCTCGACGAAGGCATCGACGTCGGAGAACGCGTCCCAGGACGCCGGCGTGGTGCTTGCGGGACGAAGGGCGCTGCCCATGAAATGTGGCTCGAATGGCTGTTGACGATGCCCACCGCCCTACCAGACCAGCCGCCCGGCGCAACACCTCTCTTCTGCTTAAAGTAGCATCCCGCTCAGCACCGGCTGGCACAAGCCCGCTGCAAACAGGTTTTGACTTCCGGCGCATGATGTTCCGGCCACGGTATCGGCTGGACGCCTGCCCGGCTTTGTGCCACTTAATTGGATTATCAGTGGTCAGCTCAATTCAATCATACGTCCATGATCCGCGAAGCGGTTCTCTTTCTCAGACAGCATGTCCGAAATCAGAACCGGCCCTTGCCGGAGCGGGACGCCTTGGTTCGCGGCCTGTTCGATGCGGCACTCTGCCCGGCCTCGACGGAATCGCGGAGCCGGGACGCTGGGGACGTGGCCGTGCCGCCGACGATCCGGCACGCCCTGCTGTCTGCGCTTCCCCTGACCGATGGAGCGCGGGAGGCGGGGCAGGCGCAGGACGGCCTTCATGCCATGGTGTCCGTGGTGTTCGCCGACAAGCTGTTCCGTGGCGCGTTGCGTGAGGATGCAGCCCGGAATGGGCTGCTGAAGGACGCGAACAGAACCATCCTGGCGGCCGGAAACCTCGGCGAGGCGCTGGCCTCGCCCGATCCGTCCTTCCGCGTTTCGCCCGGTGGGCTGGCTGGCTGGTGGGACCGGATGTTGTCGGTCAAGGGGCGGCATGGAACCTATCTGTGCCGGATCGGCGATTTGGCCAAGGGGCTGCAGGCGGGCGACAATCCGGGCAAATCCAGGGAGATGATGCGGGCTCTTGGCAAGTCCGACTTTCGACTGGTCCTGGTCCTTCTGCACCGGGCGTGCGAGCGGGGGGATTGGACGGTTGCCGGGCCGTTGCGGCCTTATCTGATGATCGAGGCGGCCCGCGTTCTCGCCAGTCTCAACGCCAACCGAAGTGCCTTCGCGATCGGAACCCGGATTCTCGACGATGCCGCCTATCTGGAAGTTGTGGCAGAGACGGATCGGCTGGAACTGATGGGGCTCACCGCGCGCTGGGCACTGCGGAGCGGCAATCAGGCCGTCGGAACGCGGCTGTGCCGGGATGCGTTCCACGAGGTTCCGACGCGCGGCGATCTGCTCGTCCGCTATCTGTCGGCGGTTTTCGATAGCGACCGTCAAACCGCGCTTACCCTCGCCGGGGTCGCCCTGTTCAACAACCCGCTGATGGACAAGAACGAAGCGCTCATGGTCGCCGAGTTCCTGCGCGCCGACGGCCGGCCGGTGGAGGCGACCGCCATGTTCAGCCGGGCGGCCGGGCTGTCCGGCCTCCAGGGCGAGCATCTGCCGGGCTTCGCCAACCTGGCTCTCGACCGCGGCGACCGGGAAGGATGGTTCTCCCTCTTGCGGATGTACGGCGCCATGCATGGGTTGGAGATCGATAGCCACGACCGCTCGATCATCCCCGCTCCCTTCGCCTTCCACAGGGCCGCCCGCGACCGGTCGGGGGAATTCCCGAAGGTGTCGGTTATGATGTCCTGCTTCAATTCGGCCGCCACCGTGGAGCGTGCGGCGGGCAGCGTCCTTGCTCAGGACATCGGCGATCTCGAACTCATCATCATCGACGATGCCAGCACCGACGGGTCTCAGGCCGTGATCGCCCGGCTCGCCCGTCGCGACCCGCGGGTCACCGTCATCCTAAATGACGCGAACCGGGGAACCTACGCTTCCAAGAACCGAGGTATCGAACAGGCGAAAGGTGCGTTCCTGGCCTTTCATGATTCGGACGACTGGATGCATCCCGCGCATCTGCGGCGCCAGCTTGACGCGATGGACGACAGGGTGGCGTGCTCGACGTCGAACTGGCTGCGGATGACGGGGGACGGGCACATCGTCTTCCGCCGGGGTGGAGGGTACGGACATCTGAATCCGGCATCCACCTTGTTCCGAAGGGAGCTGGTCGAGGCTGTCGGCCTTTTCGAGGAGGTTCGGACGGGCGCCGATTCCGAGTTTCTGACCCGTATCCGGATGCGCTACGGCTGGGGGGCGGTTCGCTCGCTGCCTGATTGTCTCGCCATCGGTCTGCACCACGAGAACTCGCTGACCCAATCGGGAAGTGCTGCGTTTGACGAGCACCGCTATTCGCCGGTCCGGCTGGACTACACCGAAGCTTGGGTCGAGAGGGCGCTGCTGGGCGCGGAATCGTGTTACAATCAGTCGAATTTATTATAAGGACTCCTACGAAAACCTAGGATACGCTGTAACAGCGAATCCTGGCACAGGATAGCAACCCTGCGGCGACAAACGAAGCGAAGTCGGCATCCATGGCCATCGATACCATCAGCGGCGGTATTAACGGCGCCAGCGTGACCAACGTGATGTCCACGCTCTCGACCACAGTCGTCAGGACCGAAACCGTTTCGTCCACCGGGACGACGCCGACGACGACGGTGCCCTCTTCGGCCATCACTTCGATTCTCTCCAACCCGTCCATCGTCAACACATCGGTTTGGAACGGCAGCGGGACCGAGGTGGAGGTCGTCACCGTTTCGGGTGTCGACACGGTCGCCGCGGTGAGCCGGGACAATTCGGTCCTGGTGGTCACCGACACGGAACGGGCAGTCAGCGTGGCCGGCGGGGCGGGTGAGAACCGGCTGCTGGTCGGCAACGACGTCTCCGGGACCCAGATCAACACCGGCACCGGTTCGGGCACCGTGGTCGGTGGCGACGGCGGTTCTGTCATCGGCACCGCGGCCGAAGCCAAGGCGACGGATCGTTTCAACATCGTGGCCGGCAGGGGCGACGATGTCGTCATCACCACCAACGGCAACAACACCATATCCGCCGGCGCCGGCAACAACACGGTCGGGCTGTTCGGCGGAAACAACCTCGTCTATGCCAACGGCAACGACACTGTTTTTGCCGGGACCGGCAACGACACCATCATTGCCGGCGGCGGCAACTCAATTCTGGTCGGAGGCGGCGGCAACTCGGTGCTTCAGGCCGGCGCCGGCAACTCCACGCTGTTCGGCGGCGCCGGCAACTCCACGCTGCTGGGGGGCACCGGCCAAGGTCTTCTGGTCGGCGGCAGCGGCAACACCGCGATGTTTGCCGGCGAAGGTGCATCCACCGTGTCGGGTGCCAGCACCGTTACGCTGATGGGCGGTACGGGCAATACCGACATGACCGGCAGTTCGCGCGGCGACCTGCTGGTCGGCGGTTCGGGGAATTCCACCCTGCGCGGCGGTGGCGGCGACGACACGGTCATCGGTGGAACCGGAAACTCGACGCTGCTCGGCGGCGCCGACAACAATCTTTTCGTATTCTCCACGGTGTTTGGCGGCGGGCATTCGATGATCGGCGATTTCGGTGCGTCCTCCGGCAACAAGCTGGCAGTCCAGGGCTATGGCGTCAGTGCCGCCAGCCTGGTCGAAAATGCTGTCGTGCAGGGGGGCAACACCATCATCGCGCTGGCCGATGGAACCCAGATCACGCTGGTCGGCTTCACGGGGCTCAACACGTCCCATTTCGCCTGACGCATCGCCGGCTGCGGGTGCGGGATGCCGATCAATGCCAGCGACGATCCTGCCGAACGCCTCGACGCCCTGCTGGACCAAGGACGGTTCAGCGAGGCCGAGGAGCTTGCCCGTATTCTCCTCGGTGTTCCGGACTGCCATCGCATAGCGCTGGCGGCATTGGCCCGCGCGGCGGCGGCCACAGGCGATAGGGCGACGGCTCTGCGCTATGCCGGGCGCGCCCGACGTGTCGCGCCCGATGATGCGTCGCTGGCCGCGCTTCTCGGCGCCCTGTTGATCGCCGCCGGTCGGGCGGACGAGGCGATTCCGCATCTTGACGCATCCTTGGCCATGGGTGCGGGGACCGAGGCGGAAATGGCGCTCGCGTCTGCCCGGTTCCTGACCGGAGAGGCGGCTGCTGCCGCAGCTCTTGTCGAAAGTCTGCTCGGCCGGCTGCCGGTTCGCCGGACGCCGATTCTGGCCGGGCTGGCGGATCAGGCGGTTCACTCCGGCACGGTTCCGGGATGGATGGCTTTGGATGAAATCGCCCCGAACACCATGCGCATCATTGGTGCCATGCGGGTCTGCAGCGGTCCGGGCCTGTCGCTGCGGATCGCGGGCGTCGCGGACGGAACGCTCTTTCCCAACGGCCAGCTGCCCGCCGCCTTTTTGGAGCGTTTCGGGATCGGAGCAGGGTGCCCCGATGTGCTTCTGGCGGGCTTCGCTCTGCCGATGCCGCCCGGATGGCGCGGGGAGCCGGTCGCGCTGTTCCTCGGAGAGGTCGCGTTCCTGGGAGCGCCTGTAGGCACCGCATCCTCCGAAGGAACCGGGCGCCGGGCGATCGAAGGAGAGGTGTCGCTGACGGGATCCCGGCTGACCGGCTGGGTTCGGCGGCCCGGCGGTCCCGGCCGGGATATGACCGTGACTGTGATCGACGAAAGGGCGAGAGAGCGGATCGTGACGGCCGTGGGCGGGGCCTTTCACCTCGACCTCGGCGACAGCGGATTGACGCCGGGACGCCTGTGGGTCGCCGCCGCGGGCATTCCCCTGGAGGGCAGTCCGGTCGGGTGGACGGACTGGCCGGCGGTGGCACGGGTTCTCGGGACGCCGAAGGATGGCGAGGCATGGCGACGGGTGCTGGCCGCCGGTCTGCCGCCGATCCCCATGCCGGTGGACGAGCCACCGCCGCGGCAGGCCCAGGCCCGGATGGCGGCAGGGGTGGACGTCGTCATTCCTGTCTACTGTGGCAGGACGGAGACCATGGCCTGCATCGCGGCGGTGCTGGACACCACGGCGACGATGCCGGGGACCGTGGTGGTGATCGACGATGCCAGTCCCGATGCCGGGTTGACTGAGGAACTTCGCGCGCTGGCGGCGTCGGGGCGCATTCATCTCGTCCGCAACCCATCCAACCTCGGCTTCCCGGCCAGCGCCAATAGGGGGCTGGCGGTCCATGCCGATCGCGACGCCATCCTGCTCAACGCCGATACGCTGCCGGCCGGCGATTGGTGGCGGCGGCTGCGGGCGGCGGCGTACAGCTCCCCCGGCGTGGGCAGTGCGACCGCGCTGTCGAACGACGCTTCCATTCTCAGCTACCCGTCAGGCGGCGGCCCGATCCCCGATCGGGACGGTGTCGCCGCGCGCGACGCCCTGGCGGCGGCGGCCAATGCCGGGTTGCGGGTGGAGATCCCGACCGGCGTGGGTTTCTGCTGGTATCTTCGCCGCGATTGCCTGGACGAGGTGGGGGCACTGTCGGAAACACGGTTTGGACGCGGTTACGGCGAGGAGAATGATTTCTGCCTGCGGGCGCGCCGGATGGGCTGGCGTCACGTGGCTGCGGCCGACGTTTTCGTGGGGCATGTCGGCAGCCGATCCTTCGGTTCGGAGAAGTCCCGGCTTCTGGCCCGCAACCTCGCCGCCCTCAACGCGCTGCATCCCGGCTATGACGGGCTCATCCGCCGTTTCGCCGCCGCCGACCCGCTGGCCGCCGCCCGGCGGCGGTTGGACGAGGCCCGGTTCGTGGCGGCGGGAGCGGACGGGAACGTCCTGCTTCTCGTCACCTTCGACCTCGGGGGCGGCGTCGCCCGGCATGTCGAGGAGCGCTGCCGGCAAAGGGAGGCCGATGGGCTGCGGACGTTGATCCTGCGGCCCCACCCGCCGGCGGCAGGCAGGCCCGCCCGTTGCCGGGTCGAGGTCTACGACCAGCCCGACCTCAAGGATCTGGTGTTCACGCCCGCCACGGAAGCAGAGGCGCTGTGCGAGTTTCTTCTTCGGGCAGGAGTTGCGGCGATTGAGATCCATCATCTGCTGAACCATGATCCCATGGTCGATGAGCTCGCCGGGCGGTTGGGCGTGCTCCTCGATGTCGTGCTCCACGATTACGGCCCGATCTGCCCGCGGATCACGATGATCGACGGGTCCGGCCGCTTTTGCGGCGGCCCGGACGAGGGGGAGGATGGCGGGCGTTGCACACGCTGCGTCGCCCTCAACGGTTCACGTTTCGGGCGAGGGCTGTCGGTTGCCGGATACCGTGCCCGACATGCCACGCTTCTCCGCAACGCCCGGACAGTTCTGGCACCCAGCCGGGACGCCGCCGACCGGATCCGGCGGCACGTTCCAGGGGCAGCCGTCACGGTTCGGTCCTGGGATGATGTCCGCCCGCCAATTCCGCGCCGTCCCGCCGGTCGGCCGGGCGGGACGGATGCGAAGCCCTGGCGGATCTGCGTGATCGGTGCGGTGGGCGCCCACAAGGGCTATCATGTCCTCCACGACTGCGCGCGGGACGCCGCCACCCGTGCTCTGCCCCTGGAGTTCATTCTGGTCGGGCATTCCCAGGACGATGTCGGTCTGTTCGCGACCGGTCAGGTTTTCGTGACCGGTCCCTACCGGGAAGGCGAAGCCGCCGGGTTGATCGCGGAAACCGGAGCCGATCTCGTCTTCCTGCCGTCGGTCTGGCCCGAAACCTGGTGCTACGCCCTGTCGGAAGCCTGGGCGGCGGGATTGCCGGTGCTCGCCTTCGATTTGGGGGCGATGGCCGAACGTATCCGGGACCTGGGCGGCGGCTGGCTTTTGCCTCTGGACAGCGGGGCCGGGGCCGTCAACGATGCCCTGCTTGCAGCCTGCCGCGGCACCGTTCCCTGTCTCCCTCCCCCGGATCGCTCTCCATGATGAGCCTGCCCCTTCCAGCTGCTCCGCCGCCAGCCGGCGGGCTCTGCGCCGCCGCCAGCCGTCTGTCGCTCGAACCCGGCCTCTATGCCTTGAAGGTGACCGGCGGTCCAGCCGCCGCGCCGGGCGGAACCATGCCCTTCATTCTGTTCGCCGAGGCACCTGGCAATCCCGCCAAGGTGGCGATGATGGGGGCGGCGCCGGGATCCGCCGGAGCCCTTGTCCGTGTCGGCGATGCCCTTGCGGTCCAGGTGAGCGGCGGCATCGGCCGGTTCATCCTCACGTCCTACACCGAAGAGGGCGATAGCGAGCGGCTGGCGTTGGAGATAAGCCGGCTGGCCGGCGCGCCCACGACGCTGGAGGGGGGAGCAGCGCAACGGCCAGTCCTGGCCGTGACCGCCACGGTCGATCTGGTTGCTCATGTCCGCAACCGGGGGGACCAGGCGGCCACCGGCGAGGGTTGGGCCGGTTGTCCGGAAGAAAGGCTGTGGATCGAAGCCTTCGCGGCGATGCCGCGCGGAGCCGTCGCCGCGGACGCCATGGAATACCGTTGCATCACCGGCGCCGGCTGGGAGTCGCCATGGATCGAGGCCGGCACGCTGTGCGGCACCCGGGGGCTCGGCATCCCGCTCATGGGGTTCGCGATCCGGCTTCGCGGCGCCGCAGCGACCGCCTTCGAGTGCATGGCCGAGGGACTGTTCCTCAGCGGCGCACGGGTCGGCCCTCTCGCCGGGGGAGCGCTCTGCCGGTCGGACGCTATCAGCGACCCGCTGATCGGGATGAACATCAGGCTGGTCGCGCGGCCGGTCGGCGGCGGTCGCTGATGACCCGATCGGTCTTCAACATCGGCTGCGGCCCCGGTGCCGATGCCCGGCTTCGCGAGCATTTTCCCGCCCCCGGCTGGCGGGAGGTACGGGTGGACGCCGATCCGTCCTGCCGGCCCGACCTGCTGGCCGCGTTGCCGCAACTGGACGGGATCGCCGATGGCGCGGCGGATGCATTGTGGCTTTCCCACACGCTGGAGCATCTGGAAACGCACGAGGTGCCGGCCGCCCTGTCGGCGCTGTGCCGGGTGTTGCGGCCGGGCGGGGTGCTCATGCTGGCCACCCCCGATCTGCAGGCGGTCGCGGCGCTGATCGCCAACGACCTGGCGGAAGAGGTGCTCTATGTCGCGGCCAGTGGACCGGTGCGGCCGATCGACATGGTCTTCGGCTTTTCCCCGCTGCTGGCCGCAGGCCGCACGCTGATGGCGCATCGGACGGGCTTCACCCGCAAACGGCTTGCCAGGCTCCTCGCCGAGGCCGGCTTTACCGGGACGACGGTCCTGCGGCGAACCGCCGAATACGAACTGTTCGCCATCGCCCACCGAAGCCTGGATTAGGCCGTTGCGCTATCTCTTCATCCATCAGAACAGCCCCGGCCAATACCGCCATGTCGTGCGGCATCTGGCCTCCCGTCCCGGGAACCGGGTCGTGTTCGTGACCCAGAACGCGGCCCAACCGCTCCCCGGCGTCGAGATGCTGACCTACCAACCGTTCCGGCAGACCACGCCGGGGTTGCACCATTACCTTCTCGACCTGGAGGCGGGGGTGATCGCCGGTCAGATGGTGCATGAGCTGTGCCTGCGGCTGAAGCGGGAGGGCTTCACCCCCGATCTGGTGATCGGCCACAACGGCTGGGGCGAAACGCTCTACATCAAGGATGTCTGGCCCGATGTTCCGCTGCTGGCCTATTTTGAGTTCTTTTACCGATCCCGGCAGGCCGATGTCGGCTTCGATCCTGCGGCCCCCTTGCGGCCCAACGACGGGCCGCGGCTGCGTACCAAGAATGTCATCAACCTGCTGGGCGCCGATGCCGCGGACTGGGGCCAGACTCCGACAGCCTGGCAATGGTCGCTCTATCCGCCGGATATCGGCCGCCGCATCTCGGTGATCCATGAGGGGGTCGATACCCGGACGGTGACCCCCGATCCGCAGGCCCGTCTTCGTCTTCCCTGCGGACGGTCGCTCACAGCCGCCGACGAAGTCGTCACCTACGTCGCCAGGAATCTGGAACCCTATCGCGGTTTTCCAGAGTTCATGCGCGCCCTTCCCGGCATCCTGCGCCGCCGCCCGGCGGCGCAGGTGGTGGTCATCGGCGGCGACGAGGTCAGTTACGGCCCGCCGCTGGCCGGCGCCCCCTGCCACCGTGAGCGTCTGCTGGCCGAACTCGGTGGCCGGCTCGACACTGGCCGGGTTCATTTTCTCGGCCAGGTTCCTTACGGCACGTTCCTGTCGGCGTTGCGCGTCTCCTCCGCCCACGTCTATCTGACCTATCCTTTCGTCCTGTCCTGGTCGATGCTGGAAGCGATGGCCGCCGGTTGCACCGTGGTCGGGTCGGCGACGCCACCGGTGGCCGAGGTTGTGCGCGACGGCGAGAACGGCCGGCTGGTGGACTTCTTCGATACCGCCGCGCTGACCGACGCGGTGGTCGGCGTTCTCGGGAACGCCGACGCCCGCGCGGCGTTTTCAGCCGCCGCCCGCCGCACCGTGGTTGAACGGTACGACCTGACGACCGTGACCCTGCCGCGCTATCTCGACCTGCTCGACACGCTGCGCGATGGGCGGGTGCCGCCAGCTCCCTGATGCCGGCTCCCTGTTCGTGCCCCGCGCGGCGACGGGGTTCAGGGGGAAACGGGGTCGGGCGGGCTTGATTCGGAGGGAGGAAGCCAGCCGAAGGCGAGTTCCCAGCAGATCGGGTCACGGGTGGGGTGGGGATCGGCGCGCATGCCAGCGGGCTCGGGGATGTCGAAGAGAGTGGCGCCGGCCCGCACCAGGAGTCCAAGCTTTCCACGGCCGAGGCGCCGCCCGATGTTCCAGTCGCCGGCCTCCATGCTGCTCCCGTCGCGGCGCCAGACCCCGACGTCGTGTATGACGTCCCGAACCGCCCCCGCCAAAATCCGGTGGGCCGGTGAGCCGGGCGGGGCCGGATCGCATCCGCTGCGCCGGGCGAGATGGATGACCACGCACCAGGCTTGCAGGTTGTACAGCCGGTAATGAAGGGGGATGGAGCGCGTTTCCTCCTGCGGCTGCCGACCATCGGGCGTGAACTGGTCTGCGAGGCGGCCCCGGCAGCGCTCCACCGCCTTTTGGACGGCGTCGGCGTCTTTCAGGAAGGCCGCCAGCGACAGGGCCTGCATTTCGAAGCAGGTCCCATGATTGTTCTGGGCCGCGCATTCCTTGCGGCCGGAGTCGCTGCTTTCCAGCCATCCGGCGTAACGGCGGCACCAATCGGTGAGAGCCGCCCGATCCTCGTCCGGGAAGGCGCCGGCGGCGGAGAGCAGCGAAACCGCGTCCAGAAGGAAGGCGATCGCCTTCGCTTCCATCACTCCCGACGGGCGGCCACGGTTGCGGCGATGGACCCGCCGGACCTGGGCGTAATCCAGATTGGGATTCATTCCCGTCTGCTCGTCGAGGAACCAGGCGCGGACCACCGCCAGCGCCTTTTCCGCATAATCCGCCCGGCCGGTGAAATGGTGCGCCCAGGCCAGGACCGTCACATCGTCGAACACACCCTGGAACCGCGAGACGTCGAACTTGAGGCTTTCCGGCGCCCGCAGATCGGCTTCGGGCAGGCGTTCGCCGTCGCGCCGCTGGTAGGGAATACCGTCCTTGGTGTCGGGATCCGGCCACCAGTAGGGCGCCAGGCTGTGATAATCCCTGGGATCGCCGCTTGGCGCGCATTCGGTTTTCTGGAGGACGGTGCGCAAGGGGGTGCCGAGGGCCCGGTCGGCCGAATCGATCAGCGCCGCGAGGACCGCCCGCGCCCCGGCATCGCTCCGCCCGGCGGCATCCTTCAGCCGCTTGGCCAGCGCCGGATCGTAGAACCCCAGCCCGGAAAGGAAGGCCGGAGACCCCTCCACCGCAAGATGGCCGGAGGGGGAGGGAGAGGAAGCGTCGGGTGGAATGTTGCTCATGACTGTCACCGTGTGCCGAGAAGAACGCCAAGAACAGAAATGCAGGCCTTTTCCACATTGTAGTCGGCCGCCGTCGCCATGGCTGCCACGGCCATCGCCCGGCGGGTCGACGGGGCCTGGGCGGCATAGGCTTCGACCGTGTGGAACAGCCCGTCTTCGTCGCGGGTGTCGGCCAGATAGCCGTTTTCGCCGTGAACCACATATTCGCCGGCACCACCGTGAACCGGCAGCAGCGCTGCGGCGCCACAGGCCATCGCCTCCAGCCCGGTGCGGCCGAACGCCTGATAATCCGACAGATCGAGGAAAAGGTCGGTGCGCCTCAGGATCCGGGCCACCTGCTCGCGGATGATGCGGCCGTGGCGTTCGATCGCGGGATCCAGCATCAAGCCATGCTCACGCATTTCCTCCGGCCCGCAGCCGAAGACGACCAGCCGGACGCGGGATCCGAGTTCGGCCGCCAGCCGGTTCAGCAGGCGGCAGGTCCGGCGCGGCGCCCGACGCGGCGTGTGCGGACGCAGCATCGCGGCGAGGACCAGCTGGTCGCCGCCGCGCGCCGCGAGATAGGGGAAGTACACGCCGTGATCGATGCTGGCCTTCACCCGCGACACCCTTATGGAGTGCCGGGCCTCGACCGTGTCGCGGAGCCAGTCGGTCTTGGCCATCCCCTGGAGGATCCCGCCGAACTCGTAGGATCGGCAGGCCGCGGTCCAGTCCTCCGTCCCCGGATCGAAGAACAGCGGCTCATAATCCTGGATGTAATAGAAAAGCCTCGGCCGGTCGGCTTCGGGCAGGTGTTCCCAGGCGCCGATCACCGCCGGGACCGAGGTCGCCACCGTGCAGATCGCGACTTTCGATGTGGCGAGCAGCCCGGCGAGCCCGGCCGGGTCATCATAGGTGGCCAGCACAGGGGCGGCGGTCACGGCCGGCAGCCCGGCATAGGCCCCCGCGAACTCCGCATGATTGCGCCGGTCGACCGCGATGGAAACGTCTAGTCCCATGCGCAGGAGCCCGGCCGCCTCCTGCACGACGGAATTGGCCCCGCCGGTGTAGCCTGCGGCGGGCAGGATGTAGAGGATGCGTCCGATCACCGGTCGTCCCTCCCGCCGCTTCGGGCGAATGCGACTTCGAAGGCGTGGCGCACCGCGGCGAGGTCGGGTTGGGCGGCCATCGTCTCTTCGATGCCGTGGAGGCGAGCGCGGCCGTAGCGGACGGTCAGAATGGTATTGGCGCGCGCCGTCAGCGCGTTCCTCCGGTCTGTGCCGAAGCTCTGCGACTTCAGGTGGTGGACGTAGACGTGATCGGCTACCCGCATCGCGAATCCGGCATCGGCGGCGCGCAGGCAAAAGTCGTTCTCTTCGCCATAGCCGTCCGGGAACGCATGTTCGTCGAAGAGTCCGATGTCCTCGAACAGGCGCCGCCGGATGGCGAGGCAGAATCCGTTGAGGATTGGCACGGCCGGAAAGATCCGCCGCGAGACCGTCCGCAACAGCCGGGCGCGGTCCTCCGGGGTCTCCTCCGGGCCGAGCGCATGGACTGCCCAGCCTTCCGCGTTGCGGGTCCAGGGGACCGACTGCCAGCTCGCCGCGTTCGACATGGGACCGGCAATCATCGTCGCGGCCTCTCCGTCGCCACCGGTCTCCAGACATTCCAGGAGGCCGTCGAGCCAGCCGTGCGTCACCAGCGCGTCGGAGTTGAGGATCACCACCACATGACCGGCCGAGGATGTGACCGCCCGGTTGACCGCCCGTGTGTACCCCTCGTTGCGGCCGGATCGCATGACCCGTACCCAGGGATTTCCCGCCGCCGCGCTGTCAAGAAGTCGGGCCGTCTCCTCAAGGGAACCGTCGTCGACCAGCGTCAGCAGATGGGGACGCGGCGTGGCGGCACGGATCGCCGCCAGACAACCGGCGACCGCCTGCGGCGCGTTGAAGATCGGAACGATGATTTCCGGCACGTTCAGGATATCGGCGCAGATCCAGGATCCGTCCGCCGTGATCGCGGTGGGCCGGGCGGGGGCAACGGGCCGCTGCAAGGCCGTCCACTGCGCGCGGATCGCCGGATCCTCGAAGTCCCGCAGTCCGGTGGGGGCGGCATCCGGGTGCTGCCGGCCGAGCCTGAGGCCGGGCGGCGACAACGTGACGGTGCCGGTCCCCCGGAACTCCACGACCGCCACCGCGCGCCCGCCCTCCGCCCGGCAACGCCCGGCGGCGGCGTTCAGCACCGGCGCGTCGACCGCCACTGCGACCTGCTGCGTGCCGGGTGGAATTCGCCGGACGGCCGTCGTCCAGAAAAGGATGAGAGCGCCGTCCCTCACCATCCCGATCCCGACGGACAACCCGCTCCGTCGCCCGGCCTCCGATCCGGCCAGCGTGAAGGTCAGGGTGAGCGGTCCGGCCAGAACATAGGGGAACGGGCGCCATGCATGTATGAGACGAACCGCGGGCGAAGCATGAGCCGGCGGCGGGTCGGGCATCTCGAACCGCATACCCGCCGTCGTGCCGCCAAGCCCGTCGATGATGGCGCGGGCGGCGCGGACCTCCGCTGGAGTTTCCCCCACCGCTTCGAGCCAAAGGCCCGGCGCCGCCTCGTGCAGCCCGCCGCGCAGCACCGTTTCCCCTTCGGCCGCCCCGGCGAGGGCCGGATTGCAGGTCAGGTCGGTGTCCGGGGACGGCGCCGTCGCGTCGTCGTCGAAGCCCATGATCTCCAGCGGAGAGCCGTTGAGTTCCCGGCCGGATTCGGACAGCCGGGCAGACAGCGTCTGGCGCTGGCCGGTCAGAAGGCCGTCGGGCAGATCGAAGCGGAAGGCGCGGCACCCGTCGGCGATTCCTGCCGCCTTGAGATCCGCGCGGTACTGGTCGGCCACCGCCTTTCCGATCCGCCGGCCGTCGAGGAGGATGTCGACCATGTGGAATCCGTCGCCACCGTCCCACGCCCATCCGCTGAGGGTTTTCCCGTCGAAGCCGTCCAGATAGCCTTGGTCGGCGGTGGTGTTGCGGGGCTTGGTGGGGTGGGTCAAGGCGCCCTCCGCCGCCGGGGCGGGAGGGCCATGCCGCTGAAAGGCAGCCCGTCAAGGCCGAGATTGGGATTGTAGAAGGGGTCGTCGCCGATGATCCCCGCCCATCGCCGCTTCATGCATTCGTTCTCCCGCCACGCCTGACCGCGGCGGTGAGGGGCGGAGTCGGTGCCGCGCGTCGCCGATTCCCGGTGGAGGAGGGCGACCGTCGGGTCGAACAGCACCCGCTGTCCGGCCGCCCCGACCTTGAGGCAGTAATCGACGTCGTTGAAGGCGACCGGCAGATGTTCGGCGTCGAAGCCGCCAAGTTCCAGAAAAAGGCTGCGCCGGGTCAGGAGGAAGGCCGCGGTCACGGCCGAGACCTCATGGGGCACGGCAAGCCGCCCGTCATAGCCCGGTTCATCGCCTCGGGCATGGCGGAAGCTATGGTCGGCCAGCCCGTTCACCCCGAGGACGACGCCTCCATGCTGAACCATTCCGTTGGGATACAGCAGCTTGGGGCCGACCACGCCGATCTCCGGCCGGACGAAATGGGCGGTCAGGCGCACCAGCCAGTCGGCACCCGCATTCTCCGGAATCTCGATGTCGTTGTTGACGAAGGCGAGAATCTCGCCTCGCGCCTCCACGGCCGCGCGGTTGTTGATGGCGGCGTAATTGAACGGTCCAGGGCAGGGCAGAATGCGGATCCCGCCGCTCCGCGCCATCTGGGCGAAATAGCGCAGGGTTGCCGGATCCTGGCTGCCGTTGTCTGCCAGGATCACCTCGACCGCAGGATAGGCGGTGCGGTGCAGGAGGGTGTCGAGGCAGGCCTGCACCAGCGCGAGGGCGTCGCGGGTGGGCACGATGACGCTGACGGAGGGCGGTGCGCTCCGTGGCTCCCAGTCGATCGACCGGGCGTCGGGAACGGCTGTGGAGGCGGGGCCGACGCGTGCCGGTAGACCGCGTCGCGAGAGATGGCGTTCCACCGCCGCAGCCTCGTCCGGCCAGGCGGCTCCATCCGGGCGGGCGGCCAGGATGTGCGGGATATGGTGGACGCCGCCGCCCTCCGCCATGGCCGCCTCGACCGCCCGGAAAAACAGGTCGGCCGGGCCGTCATTGGGGTCTACCGCGCCCAGACGGGCACCGGCGATGGCGCAGGCCGGTCCGATGTAGTGGCGATGGAGGAAGAAGCTGTCGTTCCAGTCGGGAGAGAACAGCGGTTCCGGCCCGTCGTCCGTCATCCGCTCGTAATCGCCGTAGGCGATGCCGGCACCGCCGGCAAGCGCCGAGGTCAGCCGAACCAACGCATCCGGGGCGAGGGTTTCGCCGGCCAGAAGGGGAACCACCGCGAGCCGGTCGGCAACCAGTCCGCCGCTCCCGGCATCGAGGTCGCCGATCCGGCCTTCGGCGGAAAGGGACAGCACGCAATCCGGTGCGCGGCTTTGCGCGGCGAGGCTGGCTTCGGTTCGGGCGGAGGCGTCGTCGTCGTTTCCGATCACCAGGACCAGACACCGCCAGCCCTGGGGAGCGTCGGCCGGGGTCGCCGCCGTGCCGTACATCGCCTTCCAGGCCGGATAATCGCGAAACGGCAGCGAGGTCTGTCGTCCGACCGTCAGGCGGTCGAGCGCGCAGGCCAGGGCGGTGACCTGCGAGCGCAACTCTTCCTCACTGGCCGTCTCCAGCGTTCCGGCAGGAAGGGTCGGGATCCCCTCGACGGTCACCGTATCGGCGTTCAAGGGCCGTCCGGTTTCGCGCACCACGACCTGGACCGCGTGGGACGCGACATGGGCGAAGTCCGGCGGCAGGGTCACTCGAAATCCGTGCGCGCCGTCGCCGATACCGGCGTCCAGCAGGTCGCTGCGGAAGCGGTCGGCCCGGCCGGAGGCGATCACCCGGTCGCCAGCCATGAGGTCGACCGACAACCGGTCGGCGGGCGCCGCCGGGTCGTGAACCCAGCCAGAAACCGTCAGCCCCTCGACCCCATCGACATCCCCCCGGACGTGGCGGCGGGCGGGCGGAGCTCCCGGCTGTGGAGCGGGCCTGGAGCCGGGGAGAAGCCAGTCGGTGTTGGCGACACGAACCGCCATCGTGGATCCGGCCGCCGCCGAGCCCGGGCGCTGTCGGACGATCCGGAATCCCCTGGCGCTACGCCCGGCCGCCGCCCCGAGGTCGTGCCGGGGAAGGTCGGCGACCGCCGCAGCGACACCTTGGCCGTCGACGAGAAGCTCGACGACCACCGGACGTTCCGACGCTTCCAGGTCCACGACCCAGCCTTCCGCGAACCAGAGTCCGTCACCGGTTTCCGCGACGTTTTCGAACATGCCGAGGTAAGAACCCGCGGCCTGATGGATGTTTTGGGCGGCGAACGTCGCGGAGTCTATTTCACTCACGGGTCGACCCGATGGCTGGGGGCGGACAAGAGGGCGAATACCCGCAAATTGCCGTTCATCCTGCTTCAGGTCCAACGCATGCATCCTGCCAGGATTGCATTTCTTTTTAACTTAAATTGAGTAACATGGCTGGAGGGAAAACTACAGACCATAAATTCAAATGTTTCCTCTGCGGTGTGCCAAGGCGGTTGGATCGAGTTGGAGCGGCCGCAGATGACGGACGTATCCACGGCGGTCCCCTCCGGTCTGATGGCCCTGGTTCAGATCGCCCGCGTTCACGGCATACATCTGGCGGCTGATCGTCTGGCCCAGGATCTGGGCGGTGACAGGGAACCGTCTCTGCCGGGACTCGCCCGCCTGGCCGAGGCGAATGGGCTGGTTGCCCGCAAGGCCCGGCTGCGCTGGCGGCATCTTTCGGGCCTGGGGCGAGCGCTTCCTCTCCTCCTTCGCCTGAAGGACGGGCGGGCCATGGTTCTGACGGAGTTGCGCGCCGACGCCCGGCCCGCCGTCGCCGTGCTGCGCGATCCCGTCAGCCTGGAAGGCGCGCTGGTCTGTGTGGACGAGATGCGGCTGGCCGACGTCTGGGCCGGTGAGGCGCTTTTCCTCAAGCGCCGCCACCATCTCAACGACGAGGAGACGGCGTTCGGCTTCCACTGGCTTTTTCGGCAGGTGCTTCGCGAGAAGCGCATTTTCCGCGCCGTCGGGCTGTCGGCGGTGATGCTGGGCATCTTCGCGCTGGCTCCGCCGCTGATCTACCGCATCATCGTCGACAAGGTGCTGGTTCACCAGCGGCTTTCGACCTTGGCCGTGCTGGTGGGCACGATCGGTTTCTTCCTCGTCTTCGATACGGCCTTCGGTTATCTGAAGCGCCATCTGATCGCCCGCGGGACGGCCAGGATCGATGCCCGTCTCAGTCTTTACATCGTCGACAGGTTGCTGGGCCTTCCCATAGATTTCTTCGAGCGCAACTCGACCGGCGCCGTGACCCACCGGCTGGCTCAGGTCTGGCGGGTCCGCCAATTCCTGACCGGACGGCTGTTCGGCACGCTTCTGGACACGGTGACGCTGCTGGTGCTGATCCCGGCCATGGTGGCGCTCGATCCGCTGCTGTCGCTGTGGGTGCTCGGACTCGGGGCCCTGATGTTCCTCATCGTGGCGCTCTACATCCGTCCATTGGGGCGCGCCCATCGGCGGGTCGTGGAGGCGGAAGTCCGCAAGCAGGCATTCCTGGTGGAAGCCATCCACGGCATGCGAACCATCAAGGCCCTGGCGCTGGAACGGCGCAAGAAGGTGGAATGGGATGTCCGGGTGGCCGAGGCGGTACGGGCCAGCACGGCGTTCCAGGAATTGTCGAATCAGCCCCAGACCCTGTTGCAGCCGCTCGAAAAGGCCATCTATGCCGGTTCCCTGTGCTTCGGCTCCTATGTGGCGATCACCAGCGGTGAGCCGGTCTATGCCGGGACGCTGGTGGCCTTCGCCATGATTGCGTCGCGCGCGACCGCGCCCATCGTGCAGCTCGCCTCGCTGCTGCAGGAGATGCAGGAGATACGCGGAGCGGTGTCGGAGATTTCCCTGGTCGTCGATCATCCGGCCGAGGAGGGGCGGGGGCGGCGCGGCCTGCGGCCGGAGATGCGGGGGAGCATCGAATTCGTGGATGTCAGCTTCCGTTATCCCGGTGCCGCTTCTCCCGCCTTGGACGGGGTGTCGATGACGATCCGGCCGGGAAGCATCGTCGGGATCATGGGACGCTCCGGTTCGGGCAAGACCACCGTCACCCGGCTTCTCCAGGGGCTATACGCGCAATATGGCGGGCTGATCCGGATCGACGGGGTGGAGCTGCGCGAATACGACCTCGAGCATCTGCGGTCCAGCATGGGCGTGGTGCTCCAGGACAATTTCCTCTTCCACGGCACGATTCGCGACACCATCGCCGCCGCCCGTCCCGATGCCGGACCGGAAGAGATCGTTCGGGCCGCCCGGCTGGCCGGTGCCGAGGAATTCATCGAACGCCTGCCGCGCGGCTATGAAACGATGATCGAGGAGGGTTCGGCGAACCTTTCCGGGGGGCAGCGGCAACGTCTGGCGATCGCGCGGGCGCTTCTGAGCGACCCGCCGATCCTGCTCTTCGATGAAGCGACCAGCGCCCTCGACCCCGACAGCGAGGCGATCGTCAACGCCAACCTCAAGCGCATCGCCCAGGGGCGTACGCTGGTGGTGATTTCCCACCGGCTGGCCTCGCTGGTCGATTGCGATCAGATCCTGGTGTTCGAACGCGGCCGGCTGTGCGATGCCGGTCCGCACGAGGCGCTGTTGGAGCGTTCGGAGATCTACCGCCATCTGTGGTTCCAGCAGAACCGCCATCTGGATGCCCGGGTGCCGTCATGATGCGCCGCCGGTTCGAGGATCGCGACGCCCGCCAGTCGATCAACGACTTCCAGTCGGAAACCGCCGGGATCACCGGAGGGCGCGATCCGCTGGGCGCGCGCTTGGCCGTGATGCTGCTGGCGCTGATGGTGCTGTGCGGCATCGCGCTCGCTTCCGTCGGGAGGATCGACGAGATCGTGGAAGCGCGCGGACGGGTGGTGTCGCAGGCACCCACCCTGGTGGTCCAGCCGTTGGAAACCTCCATCGTCCGCAGCCTCGACGTCCGCGAAGGCCAGACGGTGCGGCGCGGTCAGGTTCTGGCTACCCTCGACCCGACCATCACCGCCGCCGACGCGGCGCAGCTCGAGCATCAGGTCGCCGCGCTGGCTGCTGCCGTCGCCCGGCTGGAAGCGGAGCGCGACGGCCGCATCTACCAGCCGACCGATGCCCAGGATCCCTTCCAGCAGCTCCAGGCCGCCATCGCCAGCCACCGTAGGGCGGAGCAGAAGTCAAAGCTTGCAACCTACGACCAGCGGCGGGAAGCGACGCTGGCGACCCTGGCCCGCGTCCGTGAGGAAATACGGCTCTACCGCACCCGTCTCAGCCTCCTAACCGAGGTCGAGCAGATGCGCATGGCCTTGGAGCAGAACAAGACCGGCAGCCGCCTCAACGTGCTGATGGCCAGCGACACGCGTGTCGAGATTTCGCGCAGCCTCACCGCCGCCGAGGGCAGCGCCAAGACCGCCCAGCATGAGTTGGACGCGCTTACCGCCGAACGGGAAGGGTTTCTCCAGCAATGGCTAGGGTCGGCCATTCAGGAACTCGTGACCAACACGGTAGACCTTGCCCATGCCCGCGAGGAACTTGCCAAGGCGCAGAGGCGCCGCGACCTCGTCGAGCTGAAGGCGATCGACGACGCGGTGGTGCTGGAAGTGGCGCGGGTGTCGGTCGGCTCGGTCCTGACATCGGCGCAGACGCTGGTTACGCTGGTTTCGGTGCGGGCGCCCCTGGAGGTGGAGGCCGACATCGCCGCCGCCGACCAGGGCTTTCTGAAAGTCGGGGATCGGGCGGAGCTCAAGCTTGACGCCTATCGATACGTCGAATATGGAACTGCCAAGGGGGTCGTGCGCACGATCAGCGGCGATTCCTTCTCCGTCACGGATCCCAAGGCGATGATCGGTCCCCGCTTCTACAAGGCGCGGATCACCGTCGACTCCTTGGCGCTGCGCCGGATGCCACCGGATTTCCAGCTGGTTCCAGGCATGACGCTGACCGCCGATATCATCGTGGGGTCGCGCACTCTGATCTCCTATGTGCTGGACCGCATCTGGGAAAATGTGGCGGAAGGAATGCGGGAGCCGTGAAGTGCTGACGAATGTCCTGTACCGGTTGTTCGGGCGGGAGGCACGGGCGCGCCGGCTCCATGCCAGAGCCCTCCGCCGGCACGGCCGGGGAGACACGGCGGGTGCCACGCGGGATTGGCGAACCGCCGCGGCGGCCGGCTGTGCCGAAGCCCAGTTCCGTCTGGGCGGCTCCTTCGATCGTGGCGACGGCGTTCTCGCCAACGCGCTCGACGCCGTCCGGTGGTATCGTGCCGCTGCCGAGCAGGGGCACGCCGACGCTCAGGCCCGGCTGGCCGAATTGTGCTTCCACGGTTCCGCCCAGACGCCGGGCACCGCCCCGACGGCGGCGGTACTGAATACGCTCTATCCCAATGGCGTCGGTTTGGACCGCGATGTCGGCGAGGCGGTGCGCTGGGCGCGCGTGGCGGCGGAGCGGGGGGTGGCGTCGGCGCAGGCGCTTCTTGGCTGCATCCTGTCGAACGGCGTCGATCGCGCGCCGGATTACGGTGAGGCGCGGCACTGGTACGAGCGGGCGGCGGAGCAGGGGCATGCGGGCGGTCAGCTCGGTCTCGGCACGCTTCTGGCCGGAGGCTATCTCGGTCCGCCGGACCCGGCCGGCGCTGCGGTCTGGTTCGCCCGCGCCGGGGCGGGCGGAGAGAAGGCGGCGTTCTACTTTCTCGGGCTCATTCACGCCCGCGGGCTTGGCGGGCCGCAGGATTTCGCGAAAGCGGCCGACTGTTTCCGGGAAGCCGCCGAGGCGGGGATGGCGGCGGCCCAACGGGCGCTCGGCACGCTGACCCTTCACGGCCAAGGCATCCCGGCGGATCGGACGAACGGCGAAAGCTGGCTGCGCCGCGCCGCCCTTCAAGGCGATGCCGACGCGATGGTGGCGCTCGGCGATCTTCATGGCTCCGATACCGGCGGCGTTCCCTCCAATCCGGGAGAGGCGGCGGGCTGGTATCGCATGGCGGCCGAACTGGGCCATGGGGAGGCCCAGCGCATCCTGGCCGGGCTCCACCGGATCGGACGCGGAGTCTCCCGCGACATGGACACCGCCGTCCGCTGGCTGGAACGCGCCGCCGAAAACGGGGATGTTCCCGCTCAGGTGGAACTGGGCACGCTTCACGCAGGGGGCGCCTTCGCCGGCGCCGATCCGGCCCGCGCCATCGATTGCTTTTCCCGCGCCGCAGAGGCCGGCAGCGCGGACGCCCTGTGCAATCTCGGTCTCGTGCACGCCATGGGGATCGGTGTTCCCCGCGATCCCGTGGTTGCCGTGTCGTGGTACGAGCGGGCGGCGGCGGCGGGCAGCGCCGATGCCGCCTTCCGGCTGGGTGCCCTGTACGCCGCCGGAGACGGGGTGCCGCGGGACGACCGGGCGGCAGTGAACTGGACCGTCCGGGCCGCCGAAGCCGGCCATGCCGGTGCCCGGACCAATCTCGGTCGATTTTATATGCACGGTCTTGGAGTGCCAGCCGATCCGACGGCGGCCCGGCGATGGCTGGAGTTGGCGGCGGGCCAGAGAGAGAGCGCGGCGATGGAAGCCCTGAAGGAGCTTGACGAACCCATGATCGACTGGCGCCCCGGAGAGCCGGTCGAGCAATCCTGTCCGATTTGCTCGGCCGGCGGGGCCAAACCCCATCGCCTCACCATCCGCCACACCACCGGACAAGGGCGCCTTTACCGCCTTCATGACTGCCCGGTCTGCGGAAGCGCCTTTTTCGACCCACCTCCGGACGGGGATTACGAACAAGGCACCGACGCCGAAAGCTACATCAAGTTCTACGTCGAACAGGGCGGCGGGCCGGACGTCATGCTGGAGCCGACCGCCATTCTCGACCTGCTGCCGATTCGCCGCTGCCTGGAGATCGGTTGTGGTTACGGCTTCTCCCTCGACTACGGCGCCCGAGAGCGCGGCTGGACCGTCCGTGGCTATGACCCCGGCCTGTTCGCACGCGCTGGACGGGAGGCTCTTGGGCTGGACATCCGGCATGCCTATGTCGGCGCGCAGGGCATGCCGGAGGAAACCGCGGCATGGGATGCCGTGGTCGCCTCCGAAGTGATCGAGCATCTGGCCGACCCCGGCGCCTTTCTGGCGGAAGCGCGAGGAATGCTGTCGGCGGGCGGGGTGCTGGTGCTGACCACGCCGAACGCCGCCGCGATCGATCCCGCCACGGAGGCAGGCACCCTGCTGCCGCTTCTCAGCGTGGGCTATCATATCGTGCTTTTCTCCGCCGGTGCGCTGAAGGACGCGCTGGAGCGCGCCGGCTTCGCCCATGTGCGGGTCGAGGAGGAGCATCACCGTCTGCGTGCCATTGCTTCCGACCGGCCGCTGCCCGCCACCCGTCCTTTGGACCGGGCCGCCTACGAACGCTATCTGGAGGGGCGAACCGCCCTGCACGTGGCCGGGACGCCACTCGGTGACGGGTTCCGGCACCGTCTTCTCAAGGAGCGGGTGAACGCCGGCCGCTATCGCGAGGCCGAGGCGATTTTGGAGGCATTGCGGCAGGGCTGGATGTCCGCCTACGGCTTCGACCTTGCCGTGCCCGAAGGAATCGTCCTGCCCCAGCCGGGCGAGGCGACCTTCACCGATCTGGCGGAGCGGTTTCCCTTCAACCTTTGCGGCGTGCTCCATGCCCAGGGCATCGTTCAGCGCAATGCCCGCGGTGACGCTGCCGGTGCGGCGCGCTCCTTCGGGGCGGCGGCGGCCTTCGCGGCCCGTCTTCGGACGGTGCTGCAGGGTATGGGCACCGATGACGGCGAAACCGCGGACCTTGCCGCCAACGCCCAGTGCGAAAGGGTGACGGCCTTGGCCGTGACCGACGCCGGTGAAGCGCTGCGCGCCTGGCACGACTTGCGGCAGGTTGGAAGCGGCGCATCCGCCTCGGTGATTTCGGCGGAGCGCACAGAAAGGACGCGCGGCCGGCTGATCGTCACTTTGGTCAATACAGGCGCCTACGAGGCCGCCGCCACATTGGTTGCCGAGGGCGACGATATTCCCGACGGGGACGGGGGCGAGAATTACGGCGAGCGCTTGTCGCTGGCCTTCGCGATCGGGATGTTGCGTCTCAACCATAGTGCCGATCCCGTTGGGGCGGCGGCGGCGTTCGGTCGGCTCTGGGCGGCCTGCCGGATCGATCCCGCAGCGGCACCTGTCCTGTTCTGGCCGTCCCGCCACCATGAGGGGTTGGCGCTCGAACGGGCCGGGCGGATGGACGAGGCCCGTGAGGCGGCAAGGGATCTGATGACGGCGAGCCCGGCGGCGGGTGGAGGCCAGTTGCCGGAAATTCCCGCCGCCGGCCGCGAGTGGGCGGACCGGCTGTTGGGGGCCTGACGATGACGAGCGCTTTCAGGTTTGCCCCGATCTCTGTATGTGCGGTTCGGCTTTGGCTGTTCCTCGAACGCATGGGGGCGCATGCCTGTGCCTATATCGCCTTTCTCCTGAGTTGGCTGAACCACCGCAGCGGCTGCATCGAAGAGTACTGGGACGGGGGATATCCTCTGCCGGTCGGCGGAAGGATCGCGGTGTTCGTGCATTACGACCGGCACGGGGTCGTCCACGACTATGTTCTCTATCATCTGGCGGAACTGCGCCGCGCGGGCTTCGCCATCGTCTTTGTCAGCAACGCGCCGTTGCTGGTCCCGGACGCGCTCGTCGCGCTGAAGGGCTACTGCGCGGTGATCGCCCGGCGGCGCAACCTGGGCTATGACTTCGGAGCCTTCAAGGACGGGTTGACCTTGATCGGCGACATCGAGGCGCTGGACGAACTTCTGCTGGTCAACGACAGTGTTTATGGTCCCTTCGGCGACCTGTCGGCCCTTCTGGAGCGGACGGACGCGGAGCGGGCCGTCGTCTGGGGCATCACCGACAGTTGGGAACACGGCTACCACCTTCAAAGCTACTTTCTTCTCTTCAAGCAGCGCGCCCTGCGCAGCCAGGCTTTCCGGCGCTTTTGGCGCAGCGTGCGTTACGTGCAGTCCAAGACCTGGGTGGTGCGGCGGTACGAGATTGGTCTGTCACGGGCGCTGATCCGTGACGGGCTGCGCTGCGCCGCGCTCTTCCCCTACCGCCAAGCGGCTGCGGAGATCAGGGAGGCGGTGCGCATCGGAGACCTTCTCACCTCTCCTTTGCTCGATCATCGCCACCGCGATTATTTGGCGGTGCTGTGTCATGCCGTCGACCAGGGCCAGCCGCTGAACGGTAGCCATTATTTCTGGGATTACCTGATCACCGAGATGGGCTGTCCGTTCCTCAAACGTGAACTTCTTCAGAAGAATCCGGCGCGTGTACCCTTCGTCCATCGCTGGGAATCGGTCGTGGCGTCCGGCAGCAACTACGACCCCGATCTCATACTGCGCCATCTGGAGGGCGCGTCGCGAAACCGTTCCGTGTAAACTCAGAAGCTGTTTGCAGCAGTTATGCGCTGACCTCCTGGGGAACGAACCGCTTCAGGTGCCGTGCGAGGATCGAGATAAAGGCGATTTGGACGAAAGCGACGAGGTGCTCCTTCGTCCGCTCGACGATGGTGTTCAATCTCCGGTAGCGTCGGATCCAGCTGAAGGAGCGCTCCACCACCCAGGCGATCTCGGTCGGGATGAATACCCCCTTGCGGCCGCGGGCGATCGGCCGGACCGTGATGCCGAACGTTTCCGCGGCTTTGGCCAGACGTTCGCCGCGATAGCCGAGATCGCCGATGGCCGGCCCTTGGAAGCCACATCCGGCGAACTGGCGCAGCACCGGCACGATGCCTCTGGTGTCGTGCACGTTGGCCGGCGCTGCATCGATCGCCAGCGGAATGTCGTACTTCTCGACGGCAATATGGACCTTCACGCCACGGATCTTCTTGCCGCCGTCCACGCCACGCGCAAAGCAACTCGGAGCCGCTGGGCAGGTGCGGCTGTCGATCACCACCGCGCTCGGCTCCGCCGTATCGCCGCAGGCCAGACGCCATGTGCGGCGCAGCCGATCGAGCAAGCGGCGCCACAGCCCAAGCCGTGTCCAGCGGGCGAACAGAGTGTACAGCGTGCCAAACGGGATGTCGGTGAGCTGGCCGATGGCGCGCCATTGCATGCCGCAGAAGCCGACGCACCAGATGGCCATGATTGCCTTGCGCAGCCCGGCTCCGGTGAGAGACGCTTTGGGCCCCGGTGCGGGCGGACGCGTGCCGTCGGCCGCCATCGCCGCCGGTTCGACCAGCACCTCCTCGACGAAGGCATCGACGTCGGAGAACGCGTCCCAGGACGCCGGCGTGGTGCTTGCGGGACGAAGGGCGCTGCCCATGAAATGTGGCTCGAATGGCTGTTGACGATGCCCACCGCCCTACCAGACCAGCCGCCCGGCGCAACACCTCTCTTCAGCTTAAAGTAGCATCCCGCTCAGCACCGGCTGGCACAAGCCCGCTGCAAACAGGTTCTGAACACCGTGCTCTTGCCGGCGCCGTTCGGGCAGATCAGCGCATGGATGGTGCCGCGGCGAACCTGCAGGTTCACCTCCTTGACTGCGACGAAGCCCTTGAACTCCTTTGTCAGGTTGCGCGCTTACAGGATGATGTCGTCGGGGGCGGGCAGGAAACCGGAGCGATTGGTATCGTTCCGTGCATCCGGATCGTTCAAAGCGGCAGTTGTTTGTGTATAGTGCATCCAAAGTTCCTCAATCAATCGTTCAGTTGCTTGACAATTCGAGTTCCCTCATGCTGTGGATGGATGGCCTCGCATGGCGTGGGAGATGTGCAGGAATGGCGGCGGCTGATCATGATTGTAGCGGTTGAAAGCCCGTCTCCCGTTGTCATCAAGGCGATCCAATGAAAAGCGCGATTCTGACAGACGAGTGCTCCGAAGGCGGCGACAGGACGGTATCGCTGCAGGAGCGCGCGTATCTATTGCTGAAATCCATGATCGCGGACGGACGGATCGTTGCCGGCGAGCGGTTGCAGGAAGCCCAGGTCGCCAAGGCTTTCGGCATCAGCCGCTCACCGGCCCGGCATGCCCTGCGCTCGCTCTGCGCCGACCGCATCCTCGATGAACATGACGGCAAGGGGTTCGTCGTTGCCGGCAAGGACGAAACCGGTGGCGACGGGCCGCTCGCCACCCTTGACCCGGTCAAGATCCAGGCGACGCCGCAATGGGAACGCATCTACAAGGAGGTGGAGCAGGAGCTTTTCATCCGTATCCTGTTCGGGGCGGTGAGGATCAACGAAAAGCAGCTGGCACTGCATTTCGATGTCAGCCGGACGGTGACGCGCGACCTGCTGGCCCGCATGCATGGCATGGGGCTGATCGAAAAGGACAATGCCGGCCACTGGCTGGCACGGCGCATCACGCCGGAACACATCCGCGATCTCTACGAGATGCGTCGCCTTCTCGAACCCCAGGCGCTGCTGAAGGCGTTGCCCTGCATCGCGGCGGCGGAATTGCGCAAGGCCCGGGCGAACATCCGGCAGGCGCTGGACCATTCCAGTCCCAGCAGTTCCGCCTTCGATCAGGTGGAGCGCGACCTGCATGTCGGCATTCTCGGCTTCTGTCCCAACAAGGAGATCCTGCGGGCGCTGGAACGGACCCATATGGTCTTCGGTCCGACGCGCTACCTGTTCCATCCGTTCCTCGGCGTTCCCGTCGAAATGATCGAGGGAGCGCTCAGGGAGCATCTGGACATCGTCGAACGGGCCCTGCGCGGCGATGCCGGCGGTGCGGCGCAGGCTCTCCACGATCATCTGAAGGTCGCCGACGACCGCTGGCTGAAGCGGTTCGAGATCATCGCCAGCACCACGCAGCTGCAGTTCCCTCCCTATCTCGCGCCTGGAGACGCGCCCGGCCGGTCCTGAACCCCGCGAATCATCCGGGCCATGCCACGACGCGCTGGCGCTGTTGGCCGAGGCCTTCGATGCCGAGCGCAACTTCGTCGCCCGGCTTCAGCCAGACCGGTTCCGGCTTCATGCCCATGCCGACCCCCGGCGGGGTTCCGGTGGCGATGACGTCGCCCGGACGCAGGGTCATGTAGGCGCTGCAATAGGACACCAGCGTCGCCACGCCGAAGATCATGGTGCGGGTGTTGCCGGACTGCATCCGCCGGCCGTTCACGTCCAGCCACATGTCGAGGGACTGCGGGTCCGGTACCTCGTCCGCCGTCACCAGCCAGGGACCGATGGGCGCGAAGCTGTCGCATCCCTTGCCTTTGTCCCACTGCGAGGACTGCATCTGGAACGCGCGTTCCGACACGTCGTTCATCACGCAATAGCCGGCGACATGGTCGAGTGCCCGATCCTCGCTGACATAGCGGGCCTCGCTGCCGATCACGACGGCAAGCTCCACCTCCCAGTCGAGCTTGGTCGAATGGCGCGGCTGGATGGTGTCGTCGTCCGGCCCGCAGATCGCCGTGGTCGATTTCAGGAAGATGATCGGCTCGGACGGGATGGGAAGGCCGGTTTCCGCCGCATGGTCGGAATAATTGAGCCCGATGCAGACCAGTTTGGAGATGCCGCGGTACGGCACGCCCAGGCGCGGCGTGCCTGGAACCAGCGGCAGGCTGTCGGGATCGATGGCGGCGAGCGCGGCAAGCCCGGCAGGCGAAAGGTCGTCCGCCGTGATGGCGTCGCGGAGGGCCGAGAGGTCGCGCAACCGCCCCTGGCCGTCGATCAGGCCGGGCTTTTCACGGTTCGGGTCGCCGAATTGGCAGAGCTTCATGGCAAGGTAATCCTGGCTGGTCGTCCGCCGTTCCACGGCGTCGATCTGGGAAAAGGGGAGGGAACCGCCGCCCGGGCGGCCCTTCAGGCAATCGTGGCGCCGGCGTCCACGGTCCAGGCGGCGCCGTTGACATGCTTCGCCTTGTCCGACAGCAGGAAGGCGATCACGGTCGCGATGTCGTCGGGCTTGCCGTAGGCAGCGGCTCCGGCACGGCGGATGCCGCCCGACCGCCGCGCCTGTTCGTCCAGCGATTCGATCATCCGTGTTTCGACCGGGCCCGGAAGGATGGCGTTCACCCGGATCGCGGTTCCTGCCACGTCGAGCGCCGCCACGCGGGTCAGGCCCAGCACCGCATGCTTGGTTGCGACGTAGCCGGCCAGCCCGGCCCGGCCGCGGACGGCCGAGGTCGAGGCGGTGTTGACGATGGCACCCGCCCCGCGCGGGATCATGCGGGCGAGGACATGCTTCAGGCCCAGGAAGACGCCCTTGGCGTTGACCTGGAGCAGACTGTCGAACACCTCGTCCGGATAGAGATGGATCGGGGCGACGACCCCCTCGATGCCTGCATTGTTCGCGAAGGCGCTGATCGGCCCAAGTTTTCGTTCCACCCGGTCGACGCAGGCGGCGACTTCTGCACCGTCCGTCACGTCGGTCCGCAGGAAGAGCGCCCGGCGTCCGGCGTCCTCGACCAGGCGGGCCGTCTCCTCCCCCTGCGGAACGTCCAGATCGGCGATGGCGACGTCGGCACCGTCGCGGGCGAGGGCGAGCGCGGTCGCCCGGCCGATGCCTCCGCCGCCGCCGGTCACCAGGGCGACGCTCACGACTTCACCAGCGAGCAGCCGCCCTCCGCCAGCGGGCGCCAGACCTGGGCCGCCGGAATGACCTTCCGGACATGGTAGTAGTCCCACGGA
Source organism: Azospirillum thiophilum (assembly GCF_001305595.1). Lineage (NCBI taxonomy): Bacteria > Pseudomonadati > Pseudomonadota > Alphaproteobacteria > Rhodospirillales > Azospirillaceae > Azospirillum > Azospirillum thiophilum. The sequence continues at coordinate 305,596 of NZ_CP012405.1, read as the reverse complement.
TACTTGGATTCGTCCGGCTTCTTGACCTCGAACAGATACATGTCGTGCAGCTTGCGGCCGTCGACGCGGATGCTGCCCTTGCCGAACAGCGGGTCGTCGGTGGGCATCGCCTTCATCTTCTCGACCACCGCCTTGCCGTCGGCGGAACCGCCCGCCGCCTCGGCCGCGCGCAGATAATGCAGAACCGAAGCATAGGCACCCGCCTGGAGCGCGCTGGGCTTGCGGCCACCGTTGCGTTCGGCGAAGCGATTGCTCCAGGCGCGCGTCTGGTCGTTGAGGTCCCAATAGAAGGCCTCGGTGAATTGCAGCCCCTGCACCACCGGCAATCCCAACGCATGCACGTCGTTGACGTAGAGCACGGTCGCGACCAGCCGCTGGCCGCCGCTGGTGATGCCGAACTCCACCGCCTGCTTGATCGAGTTGATGGTGTCGCCGCCAGCGTTGATCAGCCCGATGACCTGGGCCTTGGACGCCTGCGCCTGGAGCAGGAAGGAGGCGAAATCCTGGGTGTTGAGCGGGGTGCGCACGCTTCCCACCACCTGCCCGCCCATCTTCGTGACAACGTTCTTGACGTCCAGTTCCATTGCGTGGCCGAAGGCGTAGTCGGCGGTCAGGGTGAACCAGCTCTTGCCGCCGGATTCGACGACGGCGGTCGCCGTGCCGGTCGCCAGGGAATAGGTGTCGTAGGTCCAGTGGATGGTGTTCGGCGAGCAGCTTTTCCCGGTCAGGTCGGACGAGGACGGGCCGGAGGCCAGCATCACCTTGTTCTTGTCGCGGACGATGTTGCCGACGGCCAGCGCCACGGCCGAATTGGGCACGTCGACGATGACGTCGACGCCCTCGCGGTCGATCCACTCCCGCGCCGTGGCCGCGGCGATGTCGGCCTTGTTGAGGTGGTCGGCGCTGATGACTTCGATCGGCCGCGTCTTCCGGCCGGCGGTGAAATCCTCGATCGCCATCTGCACCGCGCTGATCGACCCGTTGCCGGTGATGTCGGCGTAAAGGCTGGACATGTCGGTCAGCACGCCGATCTTCAGCGGTGCCTGCTGCGCCTGTTGCGCCTGCGCGCCGACGCCCGACAGGCAGAGCATGCCGATGGCCGACACCAGGACGTGCCGGCGGTGGAATCCCTTGCTGTTCATGGACATTGTTTCCTCCCAACGGTTCGGCGGCGCAAGGACGCTGCAAGGGGGATGCCCCGCCGGAAGCGATGCTTCTTTCTTGTGTCTGTTCAGGGCTGCCGGCGCGAACCGGTCAGGGGATCAGGCGCTTCAGCAGGCGCCGGTCCTCGACCGCGAAGCCGCCGCCATAGACGTCGGACGCCATGAAATGCGCGCCGAGGATCTCCGGTTCGAGCGCCGCGATGGGATCATACTCCGAGGCATGCAGCGTCATCGTCGCCCGCCCGGTGCGGGGCGGCGAATATTCCAGCGGGGTGCGGCGGTAGACGATGTCCGCATAGACGGGTTCGGGCCGTTCCGGGTGCGGAACGCGGCGCACATGGATCTCGCCGGCCGGCTGCTCGTCCTCCTCGACCAGCCGCACGGCCGGCGCGGTATCGTCGGGCGTGAAGGTGAAGTCGGCCAGCGGCGTTCCGCGGCGCTTGACCCAGCCTTCGATGCTGCCGTCGGCGGCCTCGTCGAACCGGTAGGTCGCATCCTTCTTCGTGTAGCCGAACACCTCCCGGCCGGCCGCGATGCCCATGGGGTCGGAGCAGTACATGAAGATGTGCGTATGGGTGAACAGGCCGTCGTAGCGCACCGGCACCGAAACCATGAGGTCGAACATTTCTCCGGCATGCAGGGCCAGCGTGTGCCCGGGCGACAGCATGAACCGGAAGGCGACGCGATCGTTGACGAGTTCGAACGGCGTGTCCGCCAGCAGCTTCGCCACCTTGGACTGCTCCACGCGGGTCACGACCTCGACCGTGCGCAGCGGGCATTCCCATTCCAGCGGATAGGCCGGCGCGTAGGGCGGGTTGACCCCGCTGTTCTCGTGCATCTTGTACTTACCGAACATCACGTTTCCTTCCTCGGTCGAAGTCTTGGTATTCGAAGTTCAGCCGGGCGCCGGTCCGGCTGTCCGTCATGCGGCGGATATGGGCCGGTGGCCGGGGCGGGCGGCGAGATCGGGAACGCCGGGCGGGAGGGCGGATGGCCTGTGCCGGCTGTCGTTCGCGCCGCCGCCATTGATCAGGATGGAGGGATCGGCCGCGCCGATGTCGGTGAGGCCGCACAATCCCATGGTAAGGTCGAGTTCCCGCTGCAGGATTTCCAGGCAGCGCGTGACGCCGGCCTCGCCCATGGCGCCCAGCCCGTACAGGAAGGCCCGCCCGACCATGACGCCCTTGGCGCCCAGGGCGGCGGCCTTCAGGATGTCCTGCCCGGACCGGATGCCGCTGTCGAACAGGACTTCGGTCTGCTGTCCGACGGCTTCGGCGATGGCGGGCAGCATCGCGATGCTCGACGGAGCCCCGTCGAGCTGCCGGCCGCCATGGTTCGACACCACGATGGCATCCGCTCCGTTCTCGACGGCCAGCCGCGCATCCTCGACGTCGAGGACGCCCTTCACGATCAGCTTGCCGCCCCACAGCTTCTTGATCCAGCGGACATCCTCCCAGGTCAGGGTCGGATCGAACTGCTGGCTGACCCAGGCGGCGAGCGAGGAGACGTCCGAAACCCCTGACACATGGCCGACGATGTTCCCGAAGGTCCGCCGTTTGGTCCGCAGCATTCCCAGGCACCAACCCGGCTTGGTCGCCAGATCGACCAGGTTGCGCAGGGTGGGCTTGGGCGGGGTCGACAGGCCGTTCTTCAAGTCCTTGTGCCGCTGTCCCTGGATCTGCAGATCCAGGGTGAGCACGAGCGCCGAACAGTTCGCGGCCTTGGCCCGGGCGATCAGCCGTTCGACGAATGCCCGGTCCCGCATGACGTAGAGCTGGAACCAGAATGGCTTGCCGGTATTGGCCGCCACATCCTCGATGGAACAGATGCTGACGGTCGACAGGGTGAAGGGCACGCCGAAGCGTTCCGCCGCCCGTGCTGCCAGAATCTCGCCGTCGGCATGCTGCATCCCGGTCAGGCCGGTCGGCGCCAGCGCCACCGGCATCGCGACGCTTTCCCCCAGGATGCGGCTTTCCGTGGTCCGTCCGGCGATGCTCATCCCGATGCGCTGGCGGAACTGGAGGGCGGCCAGATCGGCCGTGTTGGCGCGGTAGGTGCTTTCCGTCCAGGAGCCGCAGTCGACGTAGTCGTAGAACATCCTCGGCACGCGGCGCCGCGCCAGGATGCGAAGGTCTTCGATGCAGGTGATCACCGGCCTGGGCGATGGCATGGTCAATTCCGCTCTTTTGCAAGGCCTGCAATGGCCGCGGCATCCATGTCCCCCGAGGGTATGGGTGCGCTGGCGGATACGGTCGGGTCGCGTCTTCCGGACGGTCGGCGGCAACTGACGTACATTGCATCCAAAGTACGCACTTAAAATGCAGTGTGACCGCCCGGCTGTCAATGGGATCTTCAAGCTATCCGGATGCCTTACAATGGAGGCATCGCACGGTTGGCGAAGATCGGCCCCATCATGCCGGCCGGCATGGGGTTCCCTGGCGCGGCGCCACCGCCACGGCGCCAGGGTCGAGCGGAACAGGCATGGACTGCGATGATGACAGGGGGCAGGCTGCATCACGGCGTGCCGTGCCGCGATGCAGTCCGCCCGGGTGCCGGCCGTCTTACGGGAAAAGGCTCAGCTGCGGATGCGCACCGGCACCGCCTTGGAGGCCGGCGTCTTGGAGTGGATGTCATGCAGCCACAGCGGCACCAGCGGGTTCAGTTCCGGGTAATAGCCGGCGAGGCAGCCGTCGGGCAGGTCGAAGGGGGTCACCATCAGGCCGGCCACCTCGCGGTGGGTTCCGTCCCCCGCGTCGCTCTCCAGTGCCACCACCTGACCGTCGGCGAGGCCGGCCCGCTCGATGTCCCGCGGGTTGATCAGCAGCACGTTGCGCCGCCCCTCGATCCCGCGCAGCCGGTCGCTGTAGCCGTAGATGGTGGTGTTGAACTGGTCGTTGCTGCGCAGAGTGATCAGGCGGTAGCGGCCCGGCGCGTCGGCGATGCTGGTGGCGGACAGCATGGTGGGCGTGGTGAAGACGGCCTTCCCGCTCCCGGTCTTCCAGATCCGGTCGCGCGCCGTGTTCCTGCGGTGGAAGCCGCCGGGGGTGAAGACCCGCTTGTTGAAATCCTTGAACTGGTCGGGATAGGTCGCCTCGATCAGGTCGCGGACCGCCGCATAGTCGGCCGTCCAGTCGTCCCAGCGGACCTTGGGGTTGGGCGGCAGCGTCGCCTTGGCGAGGCCCGCCACGATCGCGAGTTCCGACAGCAGATGCGGGCTCGCCGGCTCGTGGGTGGAGAAGGAACCGTGGATGCGGCTGAGGCTGTCCTCCATCGTCACGGTCTGCGGGCCGCTCTCCTGCACATCCTCCTCCGCCCGGCCCCTGCAGGGCAGGAGGAACGCGACCCTGCCGTTGATCAGGTGGCTGCGGTTCAGCTTGGTCGCGATCTGGACGGTCAGGCGCAGCGCGGTCCAGGCCTGTTCCATCGCCGCCTGTTCGGGAATCGCCCGTAGGAAATTGCCGCCCAGCCCGACAAAGGCCTTCACCCGGCCGGCCAGGATGCCCTCGCAGGCATCGACCGTGTTCATGCCCGTCTCGCCGGGCGGCTCGAAGCCGAACAACTCCCGGTATTTGTCCATCGGCGCCAGCTCCGGCTTCTCGGTGATCCCGACCGTGCGCTGGCCCTGGACGTTGGAATGGCCGCGCACCGGCGAGATCCCGGCGCCCGGCCGGCCGATGTTGCCCTTCAGCAGCAGCAGGTTGACGAAGCCGGCGACATTCTCGAAGCCATGGACATGCTGGGTCAGCCCCATGCCGTAGATGCCGATGGTCCGCTCCGCCGCCATGTAGACCCCCGCCGCGTCCAGCAGCGCCGCGCGCGCAAGCCCGGAGGCCGCCTCGATCGCCTCCCAGGTAGTGTTGCGGGCCATGGCGGCGAACTCTGCGAAGCCGATCGTGTGCTCCGCGATGAAGCCATGGTCGAGCACCCCCGGTCGGCCATCCGCCCGCAGCCTGTCGTCCTCGGCGATCAGATGCTTGCACAGGCCGAGCATCGCCGCGATGTCGCCGCCCGCCGTCACCTGATGGTACTGGCAGGATATCCGGGTGCCGTCCCCGGTCAGCATCTCGTGCGGGTGCTGCGGGTTGACGAAGACCTCCAGCCCCTTCTCCCGCACCGGGTTGAAGGTGACGATCCGGACGCCGCGCCGAGCGCATTCCTGCAGCGTATGCAGGAAGCGCGGGCTGTTGGAACCGGTGTTCTGCCCGAAGAAGAAGATGGCGTCACACTGGCCGAAATCGTCCGGCGCCACCGTCCCCACCGGCGCGCCGATGACCGCCTTGAGCGCGACCGAGGTGGTCTCGTGGCACATGTTGGAGCTGTCGGGGAGGTTGTTGTGCCCATAGAGCCGGGCGAACAGCGCATAGAGATAGGCGGTCTCAAGCGAGGCATGGCCGGAGGCATAGAAGACGGCCGTCCTGGGATCGAGTGCCGCCAACTCCGCCCCGATCTCCTCGAAGGCATCCTCCCAGCTGCAGGGCAGATAGCGGTCGCTGGCCGCATCGTAGCGCATCGGATGGGTCAGCCGGCCCTGCCGTTCCAGGTCGTGGTCGGTCCAGCCCTTCAGCTCCCCGACGGTGTGCGCGGCGAAGAAGTCCGGCGTGCAGCGGTGGGAGGTCAGCTCCCATAAGGTCGCCTTGGCGCCGTTCTCGCAGAATTCGAACGGGTGGGGATGGGCCGGCTTGGTCCAGGCGCAGGAGGTGCACATGAAGCCGCCTGGCTTGTTCTGCCGCATCAGCGTGCGCAGGACCGCCGGGGAATCCGCCTCTTCCCGGAACGTGGACAGCATGCCGCGCACCGATCCCCAACCGCCGGCCGCGCCGTCATACTGTGTGGTGTCGTCGTCCTTGGACATGGCCGCATTCCCGGAATTGCGTTACGGCCTGCTCAACAGCCGGGGATGCGGAAAGGTCCGCCGAGTCCGGTCCCCATCCTGCCCCGCTTCGGCCCGCTTCTGGTTGATCAACCGTCCGCTGCGAGGCAAGATGCCGGCCCGGCCGAGATGCCGCCGGTTCTCACCCCATGAAAGCGAGGCTCCGGTGTCGAACTTCCTGAAATTCTACATCGACGGCGCATGGGTCGATCCGGCGGTCGATCCGGCGGTCGATCCGGCGGTCCGGGCGACGCTCGATGTGATCGATCCCGCGACGGAGGAGCCCTTCGCCACCATCGCGTTGGGCACCTCGGCCGATGTCGACCGCGCGGTCGCCGCCGCCCGCGCCGCCTTCCCGGCCTTCTCCGCCACTTCGCGCGAGGAGCGGCTGGCGCTGATGCGGCGCCTGCTGGACGCGTACAAGGCGCGGTACGATGCCGTCGCCGACACACTGTCGCGCGAGATGGGGGCGCCGACGACGCTGGCCCATCGCTCGCAGGCCGCGATGGGCACCGCCCATCTTGCACGGATGATCGAGACGCTGGAGAGCTTTGCGTTCGAGGAACTGCGCGGCTCGACCCTGATCAGCAAGGAGCCGATCGGTGTGGTCGGCATGATCACGCCGTGGAATTGGCCGATCAACCAGATCATGTGCAAGGTGGCACCGGCGCTGGCCGCCGGCTGTACCATGGTGCTGAAGCCGAGCGAGATCGCCCCGCTCAACGCCACCCTCTTCGCCGAGGCCGTGCACGAGGCCGGCGTGCCGAAGGGCGTGTTCAATCTCGTCAACGGCGACGGCCCGACGGTGGGCGAGGCCATCGCGCGCCATCCAGGCGTCGACATGGTGTCCTTCACCGGATCGACGCGCGCCGGCATCCTCGTCGCCAAGGCGGCGGCCGATACGGTCAAGCGCGTGCATCAGGAACTGGGCGGCAAGTCCGCCAACATCATCCTGGACGATGCCGACCTGGACCGCGCCGTGAAGCTGGGCGTCGAGAGCTGCATGAACAACAGCGGGCAGTCCTGCAACGCCCCGACCCGGATGTTCGTGCCGGCTTCCCTGCACGACCAGGCGATTGCGATCGCCAGGACCACGGCCGAACGGCTCAAGGCCGGCGCGCCGGCCGCTGCCGATACCCGGCTCGGCCCGGTGGTCAGCCAAATCCAGTACGACAAGATCCAGCGCCTGATCGAGGCCGGCATCGCCGAGGGAGCCGAGCTGGTCACCGGCGGCCCCGGCCGTCCCGAGGGGCTGAACCGCGGCTATTACGTCCGCCCGACGGTCTTCGCCAACGTCACCGACGACATGACCATCGCGCGCGAGGAAATCTTCGGCCCGGTGCTGGCGATCCTGCCCTACGGCAGCGAGGAGGAGGCGATCCGGCGTGCCAACGACACGCCCTACGGCCTCGCCTCCTATGTCCAGTCGGGGTCGCTGGAACGCGCTCGCAAGGTGGCCGCCCGCATGCGCAGCGGGAACGTCTATATCAATCATCCGGCCTGGGATGCCGGCGCACCCTTCGGCGGCTACAAGCAGTCCGGCAACGGCCGCGAATATGCCGAGTTCGGCCTCGAGGAGTTCCTGGAGATCAAGGGCACCGTCGGCTACGCGCCGGCCTGACCGGCTGTCGGTCGCGCCTCGCTCATCCCCGCTCCTGCAGCCGACGAGGCCCGTTTTCTCCGCCAGTAAGGTGCAGCCACCATGGATCCCCTGAGCCGCCGCCCCATCCGCGCTGTCGCCTTCGATCTCGACGGTACGCTGGTGGACAGCATCGCCGACCTGACGCATGCGTCGAACGCCCTGCTCGCTGAACTGGGGCGGCCGCCGGTCGACCTGCCGGCGGTGCGCTCCTTCGTCGGCGACGGGGCGCCCAAGCTGGTGGAACGCGTGCTGGCCGCCACCGGCGGGCTTCCGTCCCCGGACGAGGCTGCCCGCTGCCTCCGACGCTTTTTGGCGATCTACGAGGCCGACCCCAGCGCCCGTAGCGCGCTCTATCCCGGCGTCGCCGAAACGCTGGGCAGGCTTGCCGAGGCCGGGCTGCGGCTCGGTGTCTGCACCAACAAGCCGATGGCGGCGACGACGCGGCTGCTGGACGATCTCGGCATCGCCGACCGCTTCGCCGCCGTGGTCGGCGGCGACAGCTACCCGACCCGCAAGCCCTCGCCGGAACCGGTGCTGGGATTGCTGGAGCGGCTGGGGGTTCCGCCCGGCGAGGCCGCCTTCGTCGGCGACAACGAGCATGACGTGGCGGCATCGCGCGCGGCCGGGGTGGCGCTGGTGCTGATGGTGCCCTACGGCTACGCCCGCGTCCCGCTCGACGGCCTGCCGCACGACGGCATCCTCGAAGGGTTCGCCGATCTGCCGGGACGGCTGTCGGCCTGACGTCCCGGCAGATCGGCGGCCCATTTTCCAGCGGTAGGCGTCACGCCGTCCGGACCTCACCGATGAAGGTCTGAATCCGCTCGCGAAGCCGGTCGGAATCGTGCGACAGGCTGTCGGCGGCGCCCAGCACCTCCGATGCCGCCCGCCCGACCTCGCCGGCCGAGCCGCTGACGGCGGAGATATTGTCCGTCACCAGCCGGGTGCCCTGCGCGGCCTGCTGGATGTTGCGGCCGATCTCCTGGGTGGCGGCGGTCTGCTGTTCCACTGCGGCGGCGATGGCGCCGGCGATGGCGTCGACGTCGTTGATGGTGCGGCCGATGGTCTGGATGGCGGTCACCGTGCCATCCGTCACCGTCTGGATCTCGGCGATCTGGCTGCCGATCTCCTCGGTCGCCTGGGCGGTCTGGGTGGCCAGTGCCTTCACCTCCTGCGCGACCACGGCGAAGCCCTTGCCGGCCTCTCCCGCCCGTGCCGCCTCGATGGTGGCGTTCAGGGCCAGCAGGTTGGTCTGGCTGGCGATATTCTGGATCAGGCTGACGACGTCGCCGATCCGCTGCGCCGCCTGCACCAGCCGGGTGACCAGCGCGTTGGTCCGTTCGCCTTCCTCCACCGCGTCGCGGGCGATGGCGGCGGCGGCGTTGACCTGTCGGCCGATCTCGCCGATGGAGCCGCCAAGCTGCTCCGACGCCGCGGCGACGGTGGCGACGTTGGCGGAGGATTGCGCCGTGGTGGCGGCGACGGCCGACGCCTGTTCGGTGGTGCGCGAGGCGATGGCGGTCATCGTTTCGGCGTTGCTGCGCAGATGGCGCGCCGCCGATGCCACCGCCTGCACGACATCCTGCACGTCGGCGTCGAAGCGGTCGGCCAGCGCCCGCATGGCGGCCTGCCGGTCGCGCTCGGCCTGCTGTTTCTGCGCCTCGCGCTCCTCCTGCAGCGTCCGGATGGCCAGAGCGTTGCTCTTGAAGATCTGGAGCGCGCGGGCGAGCAGGCCGACCTCGTCCTTGCGCTCGGCGCCCTGGACGGTGACGGCGAGGTCGCCGCCGGCGATGGCGGTCATGTCGTCGATCAGTCGGTGCAGCGGGCGGACGACGAAGACCACGATGATGGAGCCGAACAGGCCGATGGCTACCAGCAACCCGACCGCAGCGACGGTCGTCAGGCGGGTCATGACGCTGGACGACAGGGCCAGCGCCCGCTCCTCCGCCAGCCTGGTCTCCTCGACGCTGCGGTCCACCCGCTCGCCCAATGCCGCGGTCAGCTTCTGCCGCACCGGGCGGCCGACGTCGATCGACACGCGGATTGCGCTGTCGGTGTCGTAGGCCCGCGCCAGCTCCACCGCCTTCTGCGACACCCGTTCATATTCGCCAACGATGGACTTGATGCCGGCGATGGCCTCGCGGTCGGCGGCGGTGTCATAGGCGGCGGCCAGCCGGTCGATGGCGGCCAGCGCCTTGCCGATGTTGTCCTTGTAGGTGCCGAAGGCGGCGTCGATGCGCTCGCGCGTGCCGGCGACCAGCGCGTTCGATTCCGCATCCATCGCATCGCCCATCGCCGACTGGATCGCCAGCGCCGCGGACAGCCGCCCGGCCACGACCTCGGTCACGCGGCTGGTGGATGCGGTCAGCTCGACCAGCGCCGAACGGGCGGTCCACACCACGCTTCCCATCACGGCGAGCAGCAGGATCGCCGGAATCAACAGCTTGTGGACCAGTTTCCGGTCGGAAAACCAGCGGTGCATGGTGTGCCTTTCTATGCGGGAACAGGGGCGTGACTGAGCCGGTCGCGCCGACGGCTCGCCGGACGCGATGGAAGGATGGGAAGGGTGGGCGTTCTGCCCATTGGACCGGCAGCCGGGGGCGGCAGGGGCCAATTTCGGCAAAAATAATTACTATTTGATTACTTCGACTGAAATATGATAAATGAATGATCGTGTCCGAACAAACCCTTTTTCAAGCTGACCGTGCAGGCATTTCCGCCGCAACCGTTCCCTGTGGGCGGGGCCGCGCCGATCCCGGCGATATGGAGCCTTGACCAACGGTTGCGCTCAACTACTCTGGTGCCGACGATATGGCAGTGTTGAGGATGGGACGTGGCCGACGACTTCCGGGATGAAAACCTGGACGCTTCATCGCAGTTGCGGGCGATGCTGGACACCGTGCCCGACGGGATCGTCATCATCGACGGCCGCGGACGGATCCAGACCTTCAATCCCGCCTGCGAACGCCTGTTCGGCTGGACCGCCGGCGAGGTGGTCGGGCAGAATGTCAGGATGCTGATGCCGTCGCCCTACCAAGAACAGCATGACGGCTATCTGGAGCGCTACCAGCGCACCGGCGAGCGCCGGATCATCGGCATCGGCCGCGAGGTGACCGGCCTGCGCAAGGACGGCACCAGCTTTCCGATGGAGCTATCGATCGGCGAGGCGAGCCAGGACGGGGCGCCGGTCTATATCGGCATCATCCGCGACCTGACACAAGCCAGGCAGACGGAGGCGGCGCTGCGCGAGCGGGAGGCCCGCCTGCTTTCCATCCTGCAGACGGTCCCCGAAGCCATCATCGTGATCGACGAGAAGGGGTTGATCGAATCCTTCAGCCCGGCGGCGGAACGGCTGTTCGGCTACGAGGCGTCGGAGGTCGTCGGGCGCAACATCAGCATGCTGATGCCGTCGCCCTACCGGGACCAGCATGACGGCTACCTGGAGCGCTACCAGCGCACCGGCGAGCGCCGGATCATCGGCATCGGCCGCGTCGTCTCCGGTCAGCGGCGCGACGGGTCGGTGTTCCCGATGGAGCTGGCGGTGGGCGAGGTCCTGCTGTCGGGCCAGCGCCGCTTCACCGGTTTCGTCCGCGACCTGACCGAACGGCAGGCCACCGAGCGGCGGCTGCAGGAGCTTCAGGCGGAGCTGCTGCATGTCAGCCGGGTGAGCGCCATGGGCCAGATGGCGTCCACCCTCGCGCATGAGTTGAACCAGCCCCTGACCGCGGTGATCAACTACGCGAAGGCCGCCAAACGCCTGATGGAGCGCCCCGAAACGGTGGCCAAGGCGATGGAGATGGTCGACAAGGCGAGCGCCCAGGCCACCCGCGCCGGGCAGATCATCCGCCACCTGCGCAGCTTCATCGAAAAGGGCCAGACCCACCGTTCCGTCGAGTCCCTCAACAAGGTGGTGGAGGAGGCGGGCGCTCTGGCCCTGGTCGGCGCAAAGGAGCGGGGGTTGCATGTGCGGTACGACTTCGATTCCGCCGATCCCCGCGTGCTGGTCGACAAGGTCCAGGTCCAGCAGGTCATCCTCAACCTCGTCCGCAACGCCATCGAAGCGATGGCGCAAGGCGAGAGGCGGGAGCTGACCATCCACACCGGCCCGGCGCCCGACGAGCCGGATTTCCGGCGGATCGCCGTCAGCGACACCGGGCCCGGCGTGCCGGACACGGTGCGCAGCCAGCTGTTCCAGCCCTTCGTCACGACCAAGAGCAGCGGCATGGGGTTGGGCCTGTCGATCTGCCGGTCGATCATCGAGGCCCATGGCGGGCGCCTGTGGCTGGAAACGCCGCAGACGGGCGCCACCTTCCTGTTCACCGTTCCCCTGGCCGCTCCGGAGGCCGGCGATGCCTGAAGACGCCATGCCCGCCGACACCGCGCCCGCCGACGCCCTGTCCAACCTGACGGTGTTCATCCTCGACGACGACGAGCCCATCCGCGAGTCCCTGCAGATCCTCCTGGAATGCGCCGGCTTCCGGGCGGAGAGCTTCGCGACCCCGGTCGCCTTCCTGGAGTCCGGTGCGCCGTCGCGTCCCGGCTGCCTGCTCGTCGATGTGCGGATGCCCGGCATGAGCGGTCTGGAGGTCCAGGAACGGCTGGGCCGTGACGGTCGCGACATGCCTGTGATCGTGATGACCGGCCATGGCGACGTGCCGCTGGCCGTGCGCGCCATGAAGGCCGGCGCGGTCGATTTCGTGGAGAAGCCGTTCGAGGAGGACGCGCTGCTCTCGGCCGTCCGCTCCGCCCTCGACCATGCGGCGGAGGCCCGGAAGGGCCCAGCCGGCCAACCGGCCGCCGCCCCGGAGCAGCCGGCCGCCGCCTCCACCGCGGCTGCCGCCCCATCCCCGGCCGTGCCGCCGGAAATCCTGGCCCGGCTGTCGGCGCTGACGCCGCGGGAGCATGACGTCCTGCGCTGGCTGGTGGCGGGAAAATCGAACAAGGTCATTGCCTTCGAACTGTCGATCAGCCCGCGCACCGTGGAGATCCACCGTGCCCGCGTGATGGAGAAGATGCAGGCCGACAGCCTGCCGTCGCTGGTGCGCATGGCGATCGCCGCAGGGGTGACGCCTGGCGACGGCTGATCTGCATCAAAACCGGCCTCCATACGCAATCGTCCTTATATCGATGCCCTCCGCTGCATTTTATGGTTCATGACGCGCCGCACCGTCGGCGCCGGCGTGCTTGCATGGAATTCGGAGGCTGTCATGGATCGATCTGGCGACGGGCCGGGCGTTGCGCCGGGCGACGGGATCGTCCATATCGTCGACGACGACGAGCCGGTCCGGGATTCCCTGAAGGCCCTGCTGGAAGCCTTCGCCTTCGAGGTGCGGGATTTCGCCTCCTGCCAGGAATTCCTCGACCGGTTCGACGGCAATCCGCAGGGCTGCCTCGTTCTCGACCTGCACATGCCGGTGATGAGCGGGCTGGAGTTCATGGAGCGTCATGGCGGCGACCTGCATGGCATGCCGGTGATCATGGTGTCCGGGCGCGGCGACCCCGCCACCTTCTCCCGCGCAAAGGATGCCGGGGTGATAGCCGTGCTGGAGAAGCCCTTCGACGAGGATCTGCTGATCGAGACCCTGAACCGGCTGCTGCCGCCGACGGCAGGGTCCACTTGACGGGACAGAGGGTCGGGCTCCTGTATGTAGGTATACCTACGTACGCAAACTTCCTTAGGTACATCACCGAACTGCACAGCAGGGCGGACGCCGGATAGCTTCGGACCATCACGTGCACACCGGAATGAACCGGACCGCACCGCAACGGCCGAGGCCCCCATGTCCACGCACGCCGCCATTGCCGCCAATGCCAGCCGCGCCGTCCCGGGGTACCTGGTTTCCGCCATTGCGATGACGCCGGCCGCGGGACTGCCTGCCCTTCAGCCGCGCAGCGCCGCCGATCCGCTGGCGGCGCTCGGCCATGCCAAGGTCTATGACCGCGACATGACGGTCTTCAGCGAAGGCGATGCCGCCGGCTCGGTCTTCCGGGTGCAGAGCGGCATGGTCCGGCTGCATAAGATGCTGCCCGACGGGCGCCGGCAGATCATCGGTTTCCTGCATGCCGGCGACATGATGGGCTTGGCCTTCGCCGCCCAGTATCTCTACACGGCCGAAGCGGTGACCGCGACCACCATCCAGCGCATCCCGCGCCTGGAACTGGACGTCCTGCTCGATGCGCAGCCGGCCCTTGCCCGCAAGCTGCTGTCGGCGACCACCTCGGAACTGATGGCGGCACAGGACCAGATGGTGCTGCTCGGCCGCAAGACTGCCGCGGAGAAGGTCGCCAGCTTCCTGCTGCGCCTCTGCGACCGCAAGGGCGGCGACCGGACCATCGACCTGCCGATGGGCCGCAGCGACATCGCCGACCATCTCGGCCTTACCACCGAGACCGTGTCGCGCACCTTCACCAAGCTGAAATCGGCCCGACTGATCCGCATCCTGGTCGGCGGCAAGTTGGAACTGCTGGACCACGACGCCCTGGCCGATCTCGCCGGCGGCTTCTGATCCCCGTCCCTCCCTGGAGGGAGTTCGGAAAAGCTGCTCAGACTCCCTCGCCCTGCTGCCCCTGCTGGGTCAGCGTGGCGATGAAGCGCTGGGTGCGCTCGCGGGCCGGACGGGTGAACAGGTCGCGCGACGGGCCGGCTTCCACCACCAGCCCGCCGTCGAGAAAGACCACCTCATGCGCGATGCGGGAGGCGAGGCGCAGATCGTGGGTGGCTATCACCATGGTGGTGCCCTCCGCCGCCAGCGTGCCCAGCACCTCGACCACCTCGTCCGCCAACTCGGGATCGAGCGCCGAGGTCGGTTCGTCGCACAGCAGCACGCGGGGGGAGGGGGCCAGCGCGCGGGCGATGGCGACGCGCTGCTGCTGCCCGCCCGACAGGGTCGCCGGCCAGGCATCGGCCTTGTGGTCCATGCCGACCTTGCGCAGCAGGGCCATGGCACGGTCGCGCGCCTTGTCGGCCGGCCATTTCTGCACGGTGACCAGCCCCTCCATCACATTCTCCACCGCCGTGCGGTGGGGGAAGAGCTGGAAATTCTGGAACACCATCCCGGTCTGGCCGCGCAGCCGCTGGATGTCCTTCCAGCCCGTCTGGCCGCCGGGTTGGAAGGACAGCTCCTCCTCGCCGATGCGCACGGTACCGGAGGTTGGGATTTCCAGCAGGTTGATGCAGCGCAGCAGCGTGCTCTTGCCGCCGCCGGACGGGCCGATCAACGCGGTCACGCGCCCTTCCGCCACCGTCACCGTCACGCCCTTCAGGACGGTCAGGTCGCCGAAGCGCTTCTCGATGTTCGACAGCCGGATCACGATTTGGCCTCCAGGTAACCGCCATACTGGCCCAGCCGGCGCTCCAGCCGGACCTGCAGCGCCGACAGCACGGAGCTGAGGGCCAGATAGATCAGCGCCGCCTCCACATACAGGATCAGCGGCTCGTAGGTGGTCGCGACGATGCGCTGGGCGGCCTGGAACAGCTCCGGCACGGTGATGGCTGCGGCGAGCGAGGTGTCCTTGACCAGCGAGATGAAGCTGTTGGACAGCGGCGGCACCGCCACCCGCGCGGCCTGCGGCAGGATGGTGCGCCGCATCGCCTGGGACCAGCTCATGCCGATGGAATAGGCGGCCTCCCACTGGCCCTTCGGGACCGAGCCGATGACGGCGCGGATGATCTCCGAGGTGTAGGCGCCGACATTCAGCGTGAAGCCGATCAGCGCCGCCGGGAAGGCGTCCAGCACGATGCCGGCGCTGGGCAGGCCGTAGAAGATCAGGAACAGCTGCACCAGCAGCGGCGTGCCGCGGATGATCCAGACATAGAAACGGATGGCGGCGGCCAGCGGGGCCGGACCGAACAGCCGGATCACCGCCGCCGCCAACCCGACGGCAAGGCCGAGCGCGAAGGACGCCAGCGTCAGCGGAACGGTGAAGGTCAGCGCCGCCCACAGCAGCGACGGAAGCGAGTCCGCCATCAGGGTAAGCCAGTGCAGCACGGGAAAGTGCCTCTCGCGGGTTCAGGGCGCAAAATCGGGGCCGGGACATGGCGGCGCCGCCCCTTCCCGGATAGAGAGGGGTCAGCGCCGGTCCCGTGCCGTCACTTCGAAACGTCGTCGCCGAAATATTTCTGCGAGATGGTCTTGTAGGTGCCGTCGGCCTTGATGGCGGTCAGGGCATCGTTGATCGCGGCCACCAGCGTCGCCTCGCCCTTGCGGACGATGATGCCGGAATGGTCGGCGGCGTCCTGGGTCGCGGCGATCTTCACGTTGGCGTTGGGTTTCTGCTTCTTGAAGTCCAGGAATGACAGGCTGTCGTTGACGGTCGCGTCGGCCCGGCCGTTCAGGACGAGCTGGATCGACTGGTCGAAGCCGTCGGTGCCGACCAGTTGGGCGCCCGACGCCTCTGCCAGCTTGCCGAAGTTGCTGCTCAGCGACTGGGCCGCCTTCCTGCCCTTCAGGTCGGCGAAACCCTTGATGGCGTCGTTGTCGCCCCGCACGATCAGCACGGCGCGGCTGGTGATGTAGGGGTCGGAGAAATCGTACTTGGCCTTGCGCGCCTCGGTGATGCCGACCTGATTGATCACGGCGTCGTAGCGGCGGGCGTCCAGGCCGGCGATCAGCCCGTCCCACTTGCCTTCCAGGAACTCCGCCTTGACGCCGATGCGCTTGGCGACCTCGCGCCCGATCTCCACGTCGAAGCCGACGAGCGTGCCGGAGGCGTCATGATAGGTGAAGGGGGCATAGGTGCCCTCCGTCCCGATCTTCAGAACGCCGTCCGCCTTGATGCGGTCAAGATCCGTCTGGGCCTGAGCGGAGGCGACGGCGGCGACCTGGATCAGGCCGGCGACGAGAAGCGATTTCAGCCAGTTCATCGGTTGGTGCCCGGTGTTTATCGGATTGGAAGGTTGGGTTGGTCCGCCACCTTGGGCGCTCTGCCGGCGCCGGGCGGTTCCCGTCACGCTACAGGGAAGAATATGCCGGGACAAGGGAATACGATACCTATTTAGCGTATATCAACTGTGCATAATGCGTACCGCGAACGGATTTTCGTGGGAAATTCTCCCGGCGCGGCCGTCGCCGTCGATGGCCGCGAACCGGAGCCGTGGGGCTACACTTTGGTGCACCGCGCCTTTTCGCGGGGCCTGGGGTAGGGTCGGGGAACCGAAACCGGAATCGAGCTCCTTGGAGTGTCACGCATGACAGACGCCGCCGCGCCTCCTCCTGCCGCGCCTCCGCCGGTCGCCTGGAGCCCGTGGCTGGTCCGTCTGGCGGTGCTGGGGCTGGCGGCGGTGCTGGTGGCGGCCTTCGCGACGCGCTGGGACCGCTGGATCGGGTCGGCGACGCGGCAGAGCACCAATGACGCCTATCTCCAGTCCGACATCACGCCGCTGTCGTTCCAGGTGTCGGGCATCGTCCGCGACATGCCGGTGGGGGATTTCCAGCGGGTGAGGATCGGCGACCCGGTGGCGATCATCGTCGACGACGATTACCGTGCCCGGGTGGAGCAGGCGGAGGCGGCGCTGGCGGCGGCCGATGCGGCGATCGCCCAGTTCGACATCCAGAAACGCATCCAGCGTGCCCTGGTCGATCAAGCCGAGGCCAATGTCCACGGGCTGGAGGCCGACGCATGGCGGGCGCGGCTGGAGGAGTCGCGCCAGCATTCACTGTCCGAACAGGGATTGGCCGGCACGCTGCAGGCGCTGCAGCAGGCCCAGGCGACGTCCCGCCGCGCCCAGGCGGCGCTGGAAGCCGGGCAGGCGCTGGTCGATCAGCAGAAGGCGGCGTTCGACGGCATCGATGTGCAGGTCCGTCAGGCCCAGGCCACCCGACTGCAGCGGCAGGCAGACCTCGACCTTGCCCGCATCACGCTGGACCGCACGACGATCCGCGCCCCCGCCGACGGGATGGTCGGCCTGCGGCAGGTCCGCCCCGGCCAGTATGTCGGGCAGGGCAGCCAGATCATCACGCTGGTGCCGCTGCCGGCGGTGTGGGTGATCGCCAATTACAAGGAAACCCAGATGACCCGCATCCGGGCCGGCCAGCCGGCGACGATCCGGGTCGACAGCTTTCCCGACACTCCGCTCGGCGGGCGGGTCGCCGCCCAATCGCCGGCCAGCGGCAGCCAGTTCGCCCTGCTGCCTCCGGACAACGCGACCGGCAACTTCACCAAGATCGTCCAGCGCATCCCGGTGAAGATCGTCCTCGACGACCCCAATCCGTTGCGGGACCGGCTGCGCCCGGGCATGTCGGTCGTCGTCACCATCGACACCGAGGGAACGGCCGGGGAGACCGTGCGGTGAGCGCGGACATCGCCGGACGGGCGGCTGGGCGGCTTTTGTTGCCGGGCGCCGGCCGGGAGGCCGCACCGGTCCTCACCCATCATCCGGTGATCGGGCTGCTGGGCGTGCTGCTGGGAGCGCTGATCTCCACCCTGACCGCACGCATCACCAGCTTCGGGCTGGCCGACATCCGCGGCGCCATCGGTGCCGGCTTCGACGAGGGGGCATGGATCCCCACCGCCTACACGGTGGCGCAGATGCTGGTGGCGCCGGCCGCCGCCTTCCTTGGCGTGGTGTTCGGGCCGCGGCGGGTGCTGCTGGTCTCCTCGGTCACCTACGGACTGGCGACGCTGGCGCTGCCGCTGACCGGAACGCTGACCGGTGTGCTTACCTTCCAGGTGCTGGCCGGGCTGTCGTCGGGCACCTTCATCCCGTTGACCATCGGCTTCATCGTCCGCAACCTGCCGCCGCGCTATCTGGTCTACGGCATCGCCGTCTACGCGATGAATGTCGAGCTGTCGCTGAACTTCTCCGCCTCCATCGAAGGCTGGGTCATCGAAAATCTCGACTGGCGCTGGCTGTTCTGGGACACGGCGCTGCTGGCGCCGCTGATGGCGCTTTGCATCCATTTCGGCATGCCGGCCGAGCCGGTACGCCGCGACCTGATGAAGGGCGCGGACTGGTGGGGCATCCTCTATGCCAGCGCCGGCTTCGCCATGCTCTACGCAGCGCTCGACCAGGGCAACCGGCTGGACTGGCTGAACTCCGGCCTCGTCACCGGCCTGCTGCTGGGGGGTGGGTTGCTGGTCGCCGCCTTCGTCATGCAGGAACTGACCTGTCCGAAGCCCTGGATCACCTTCGGCGTGCTGTTCCGCGGCAACATCCCGCTTCTGTGCCTGCTGCTGGTGCTGCTGCGGCTGGTCATGCTGTCGACCGCCTTCCTCGTCCCGCAATACCTGATCACGGTGAACAATTACCGGGCGCTGGAGGTGGGGGACACGCTGCTGCTGATCGCGCTGCCGCAATTCCTGCTGGCGCCGCTGGTCGGCACGCTGCTGCGCCATGCCGATCCGCGCGTGCTGATGGCGGTCGGCTTCGCGGCGGTGGGGATCGCCTGCTGGCTCGCGTCGCAGCTGACGGCCGACTGGGTCGGCGCAGATTTCCTGCCCTCGCAGATGCTCCAGGCCTTCGGCCAGTCCTTCGCCATGACGTCGCTGATCTACTTCAACATCAAGAACCTGTCCCAGGCCCACATCCTGGCGCTGGGCGCGCTGGTGCAGACCGCCCGGCTGCTGGGCGGCGAACTGGGCGCGGCCTTCATGCAGACCTTCGTCCGCGTGCGCGAGCAGTTCCACAGCTTCCGGCTGGTGTCCGACGTGGTGGCGGGAGACGCCGACACCGTCGGCCGGCTGGCCGGCACCATGGCGCGGGTCGCCGCCCGTTCGACCGGGACCGAGGAGGCGACGCAGCGGGCGTTGTCGCTGATGTCGGCGGCGGTGCGCAAGCAGGCCTATGTGCTGGCCTACATCGACGGCTTCGTCGTGATCGGCTGGTTCATCGTGGGCGGACTGCTGCTGATCGCGTTGCTGCGCCCGGCCCCAAAATAGTAACACAAACAGTGACGCCCCGCGCGTCGGGCACGGGGCGTCGCATGGTCCGTCGGAAGACTCCAGCCGGATGGCGTCCGATCAGACGGCGGCGGTGACCACCACCTCGATCTTGATCTCCGGCTTGCCGAGGTCGGCGACGCCGATGGTGGCGCGGGCCGGCAGGTCGTTGCCGTCGAGCCAGGCAAGCCACGCCTCGTTCATCTCGTCCTTCAGACTCATGTCGGTGATGAACAGCTGGGCGGACAGCAGCTTGGTCTTGTCGCTGCCGGCCATCGCCAGCACCTGGTCGAGCTTGCCGCAGATCTGCGTGACCTGGCCGCCCATGCCGACGCCGACGTCGTCGGCGATGATGCCGCCGAGATAGGCCGTGCCGTTGTTGACGACGACGCGGTGCATGATCTTGGTCTTCTCGATGCGCTTGATCACTGGAAAATGCTCCTGGTTTTTGAAAGGGGTCACGGGGTGATGGAGAAATCGACGTAGCGGGCGGCGATGCCTGCCAGCGTTCCGTCCTGCACGACCGCGCGGATGGCCTCGTCGAAGGACTGTTTCAGCGCGGTGTCCTCCTTGCGCAGGCCGACGCCGATGCCGGGGCCGAACACCTCGGGGTCGATCACCGGCTGGCCGACCAGCTTGATCGACTTGCCACCGTCGCCCTTGACCCAGTCGGACGCGGTGGCACCGGTGGTGATGGCGGCGTCCACCCGCCCGGCCTTCAGGTCGGCCAGCAGATTGGAGGCGGTGTCGTAGGTCTTCAGCGTGGCGTCGCCGCCGAGATGCTTCTCGACATAGCGGGAATGGGTGGTGGAGACCTGGGCGCCGATGGTCTTGCCGTGCAGGCTGGCCGGCGAGCCGTCGATGGCGGACTTGGCCGGCGCCACGAAATAGGCCGGAACCACCATGTAGGGGGTGGAGAAGCCGATGGCCTTCGCCCGTTCCGGCGTGATGTTCATCGTTGCCATGATGGCGTCGTACTTCTTCGCCAGCAGTCCGGGGATGATGCCGTCCCAGTCCTGCGCCACGATGGTGCAGTGGCGCTTCATCCGCTCGCACAGCGCGTTGGCGAGATCGACCTCGAGCCCGGCGACCTTGCCGTCGGGCTGGGTGAAGTTGAAGGGCGGGTAGGCGCCTTCGGTGGCGATGCGGATCTCCTGCGCCGAGGCGACACCGCCGGACACAAGCAACAGAAGGGCGGCAACGCCCGTGAGGAGGCGCTTCATGGCAGGCTCCGGGAATAATGGCAGGTGGGAAGGGTCAGCGGCCGGCGACGACGACGATCTCGACCAGGATCGACGGGTCGGCCAGCCGGGCCTCCACCGTCGCGCGGGCCGGCGGGTTGGCCTTGTCGACCCAGGCGTCCCAGGCGGCGTTCATCTCGGCGAAGGTGGCGATATCGGCCAGATAGACGGTGGCGGTCAGGATGTTGCTCTTGCTCGTCCCGGCTTCGGCCAGCAGGGCGTCGATCTGGCGCAGTACGTCGCGGGTCTGAGCCTCAACGGTGGTGGAGCCGTCATCGACGATCTGGCCTGCCAAATAGACGGTGTCCTTGTGGATGACCATGTCGCAGAGACGGGGAGTCAGGTGGAAGCGCTGGATCGTCACGGGGGAAGCTCCGATGATGTGGGGGTCAGTCGGCGAAGCGGCCGATGCGGAAGGGGGCGATGGGCAGGTCGGTGGCGCCCCCGGTGATCAGGTCGGCGGTGATCCTGCCGACGATCGGGCCGAGCTGGAAGCCGTGCGCCGAGAAGCCGAAGGCGTGGTAGAGGTCCGGTTCCGTCCCGCTGGGGCCGATGACCGGGATCTGGTCGGGCATCCGCGCCTCGATCCCAGCCCAGGCGCGGACGATGGTGGCGCCGCGAATGGCCGGGAACAAATCCCACACCGTGCGGGCATTCACCGTCACCTGCGAGAAGTCCAGCTCGGTCCGGTTCTCGTCCCGCTCCGCCCGGCCGAGCAGCCCGCCGCCGATCAGCACGGTGCCGTTGGGGAACTGCTTGAAGGACAGGGTGCGGCCGGTCGCGCCCACCACCGGCTTGATGAAGGGCGGCACGCGGGCGGTGATCATCAGCATCGGGGCGATGACCTCCAGCGGGACCGGTTCCCCCACCTGGGCGGCGACGCGGTCGGCCCAGGCGCCGGCGCAGTTCACCACCACCGGCGCCTCGAACCTGCCGCCATCGCCGGTCTCCACGCTCCACAGACCGCCCTGGCGGACCAGCCGGGTCACGGCCCCGCCCTCCTGGAAGCGGGCGCCGAGCGAGATCGCCTTGCGCCGGAAGGCGAAGGTGGTGCGGAAGGGGATCGCCGCCCCGTCGCCGCGCGAGACCAGCGCGCCGACGCAATGATCGGCGATGGCGGGGACCAGCGCCCGCAGCTCGTCCCGGCCGACCACCTCCTCGTGGGTGAATCCCAGCGCTTGCAGTTCCGCGACGCGGGCCTCCAGCATCGCCAGCTCCGCCCCGCTCTCCGCCACCTTGACCTGCCCGTGGCTCTCGAAGCCGCAATCGTCGTCCACCAGCTCGCCGATGTGGTGCCACAGCGCCATGGAGGCGACGGACAGCGGCACCTCCGCCACATGGCGGCCGAGCTGGCGCACGCCGCCCGCATTGACGCCGGAGGCGTGGCGGCCGACATGGTCCTTTTCCAGCACCAGCACCCGGACGCCGCGCATCGACAGATGCAGGGCGGCCGAGCAGCCATGCAGGCCGCCGCCGATGACGATGACGTCGGGACGCTGGATGGACGGTTGGGGCAAGGTCGGGCGGGGGGAGGCGATCGCGGTCATCGGGCGCCTTCCGTCAATGCTTGAAGACGGCGTCGATGTCGGCGTCGGTCTTCGGCAGGGCGGCCAACTCGGCAAGCGTGATCGGCTTGACAGGCGGCCGCAGCCGGTAGTAGCCGACCTCGGCCGGGGAGACGCCGCGCTCTGCCGCGATGACCTCCGTCACCGTCGGGCCGCACAGCCGGCCCTGGCACGGTCCCATGCCGCAGCGCAGGAAGCTCTTGGCCTGATTGGGGCCGGAGCAGCCGAGCCGCACCGCCTCGCGCACCGCGCCGGCGGTGATCTCCTCGCAGCGGCAGACGATGGTGTCGTCGGCCGGCGCCCGGAAGGCTCGCGCCGGGCTGTAGAGGACATCCAGGAACTTGCGTCCGGTCAGCGTGCGGTCCAGCGCGGCGCGGAAGGGCGCGGCCTCCTCGTCGCGCCGGGCCCGGTCGATGCGGCCAAGCCGGTGCAGCGCATCAAGCGCCGCCAACCGTCCGGCCTCTTCCGCCGCGCGGGCGCCGCCGATGCCGGCACCGTCGCCGGCCAACGACACGCCCTCGACCGAGGTGGCGCCCCACTCGTCGGTGGTCGGCCGCCAGCAGCGCTGCACCTCGTCCCAGCGCTGGGCGCAGCCGGTGGCGTTGGCGAGGTTCAGGTTCGGGATCACGCCCTGGTGCAGCAGCAGCGTGTCGGCCGGCAACCGGTGTTCGGTTCCGTTGCGGGTGTAGGTGACGCTCTTCAGCGCGCCATCTCCCTCTGCGCGCAGGGCGGTGACGTTGCCGATGACGGTCAGCTTGCGCCGAACTTCCAGCATCAGCTTCATGCCCTTGCCGAGATAGGGGGAGCGCAGGAATCCCGGCAGCAGCGGCAGGGCGGCGCGCCAGTTCTCCTTGGGCGTGGTGTCGAGGATCGCGTCGATCCGCGCGCCGGCCTGGAGATATTGCCAGGCCAGCAGCCACAGCAGCGGTCCGCTGCCCGCCATCACCGTGGCGCCCGACGGCACGAGGCCGGAGGTCTTCAGCAGAACCTGCGCCGCGCCGGCCCCCAGCACGCCCGGCAGAGTCCAGCCGGGGATCGGGAAGGGACGTTCCAGCGCGCCGGTCGCCATGATGACATGGCGCACCGTCAGCATCGCCGCGGCGCCGTTGCGCGACAGGCCGATCTGGATGCGGCGCTGTCCGTCGGCGGCGTCTTCCCGCGGGCGGGCGACGCTCCACACGGTGGTGCCCGGCCAATGGGTGGCGCCGCTGTCGCGCAGCGGCCCCAGCAGCTCCGCCCCATGCCAATAGTCCGGTCCCAGAATCTTGCGGTCGCGGACAGGCGTCTCGGTGACGGCGCGGTAGATCTGGCCTCCGGGTTCCGCCTGTTCGTCCAGCAGCACCACCGACGCGCCCTTGGACGCCGCCAGCGCCGCCGCGGCCAGACCGGCCGGGCCGGCGCCGATCACGGCGATGTCGAAGTCGAACCGTTTGCCCTGGGCGCTCATCGCTCAACCTCGCGCTTGCCGTTCTGGGTCTCGACCGCCATGCCGGGGGATACCCGCACCTGGCAGCCCTGGCGGTTGCCGGTGCCGTCGATGGTGACGAGGCAGTCGAAGCACACGCCCATCATGCAGTAGGGGCCGCGCGCCGCGCCGCTGACCGGGGTGTTGCGGCAGGTGACGACGCCGTTGGCCAGCAGGGCGGCGGCGACGCTGTCGCCAGTCCGGGCGCTGGCGGCTCGGCCGTCGATGGTGAAGGCGACCGTTTCAGCAGCGGTCTTGGCGGCGGTCTCGATCTCAGGCAGCCTGCGAAACATGGAACCTCCGGGCGCTGAAGGGCGCAAAGCGGTCGCCGAGGTCGCCGGCCGCGATCAGCGGCGCCAGCGTCAGCGCATGGTTGGCGGCGAGGGTCACGCCGCTGTGGCAGGTCACGACGAAGGCGCCGGGCGCCGTCGCCGATTCCTCGTAGATCGGGAAGCCGTCCGGCGTCAGGACGCGCAGCGCCGCCCAGCTCCGCACCACGTTCAGCTTGCCCAGCAGCGGGAAGAAGCGGATGGCGCGCTCTGCGATGGCGGACGACACGCCTGGTTGCAACGTCGTGTCTAGGCCGGCCTCCTCGAAGCTGTCGCCGATCATCACCCCGCCCTCGTCGGTCTGGCGGACATAGCCCGTGGGATGGTGCAGGAAGGGGGCGGTCTTCTCGGTCACGATGACATGGCCGCGCTGCGGGCGGACGGGGGCCGACAGCCCGACCATCGGCGCCAGCCGCAAGCTGTCGTGGCCGGCGGCCAGCACCACCTTGCCGGCGCGGATTTCTCCGCCGGCGGTCGCCATGCGGAAGCCGCCGTCGCGGTGGTCGATGCGCTCCACCCGATGGTTCGGGAGATATGCCACGCCCAGCATGCCGATGCCCTTGTGCAGCGTCCGCAGCAGCCGCAGCGAGTTGCAATGGCCGTCGAGCGGGCAATAGGTGCCGCCGACCACGTCGGGTCCGATGAAGGGCAGTTCCTTGCGCAGCGTCTCGCGGTCCATCACCTCGTAGGGGTAGCGGATCATGTCGGGCTGGTTGTGCAGCCGCATCAGGGTGTTGGCGCGGGCCTGCAGATCCTCTTCCGACAGCATCGGCATGAAACCGCCGGACCGCCGGAAGGCGACGTCGATGCCGGTCTGCTCGCGCAGCAGGTCGGCGAAGCCGCCCCACAGGTCGGAGGACTGCTTGGTCCAGCCGGCATATTCCGGCATCCCCAGCCCCTTGCCCTGCACCCAGACCAGGGCGAAGTTGCCGCGCGACGGCCGCACGGCGATATCGCCCTCGTCCAGCATCGCGACCTTCCGGCCCGACCGGGCGAGACCCCAGGCCAGCGCCGACCCGACCAGCCCGCCGCCGATCACGGCGACGTCATACTCTCCGCCCCGACTGGGCTCAGTCATCGTCTCCACTCCCGCGGCCGGTTTCCCGCAATGTCCCTTGCGCACCGGCCGCCGCCGTTTTCGTGAGGCGCGCATCTCCTTGTCCGGCTCCCGCAGGCGGTGCCGAATGCCTGGCAATGCAGCGCGTGGTCTTTTCCAAATGCCGGGACGGTCCGGCATCGCACCCCGGACTCCCGTATGAAGGCTTGCGGTCCGCATGGCTTTCTTTGGCTGGGCGCCGCAGAATGCTGCCCGGCGACGCGTGGCCGCTCTTCGATCCTTGCGACAGCATCGGCAGCCAACCTATAACTGTCAAATCAGTTTGAAGGGGCCTTTCATGACCAAATGTTATGTTGCCGTTGCAGGCATGGGACGGGCGGCATGATCAATCCGCGCCAGATCGAAGCCTTCCGTGCCGTCATGCTGACCGGCGGCATCACCGCGGCGGCGGAGTTGCTGAACATTTCGCAGCCGGCGGTCAGCCGCCTGATCAGCGACCTGCAATATGCGCTGAAGCTGACGCTGTTCGAGCGGCGCGGTCCCCGCATCGCCCCGACCAGCGAGGCGATCTCGCTCTATCAGGTGGTCGACCGTGCCTTCGTCGGGCTGGACCTGATCGAGCAGACGGCGCGCGACCTGACCTCCCGGCGCAGCGGAACCCTGCGGGTGGCGGCGATGCCGGCGCTGGGCGTCGGGTTCCTGCCGCGCTATGTCGCGCGCTTCCTGACCGAACGGCCACGGGTCGACATCGCGCTGCGCGGCAGCACCTCGCCCATCATCCTGGACTGGGTGGCGACCGGCCAGTGCGAGCTGGGATTCGCCCATACGCCCATCGAGCATGCCGCGGTGCTGACCGAGAAGATCCACGGGCTTCCCGCCGTCGCCATCCTGCCGCCCGGCCATCCGCTGGCGGCCAAGGATGTGCTGGGGCCAAAGGATTTCGAAGGCGAGAGCTTCATCTCGACCACCCCGCCGACGCTGTTGCGCTATCGCATCGACACCATCTTCGCCGATCATGACGTGAGGCGGGTGATGCGGGTCGAGACCCAGCTGACCATGAACGCCTGCGCCATGGTGGCAGCCGGCCATGGCATGTCGATCGTCGATCCCTTCACCGCCCAGGACTATGTCCCGCATGGGCTGGTCGTTCGTCCGTTCGCGCCCCGCATCGGTTTCGACATCGCCATCCTGCGCTCCGCCCAGGTGCCGCTGTCGATGATCGCCGAGGATTTCCTGGCCGGCTTCCTGGAGGAGACGACACGCTTCCGCGACAGCCTGGGAGGACCGGCCGGCGAAGGCCGGAACGGCTTGCAAGTGGTTCGGAGCACGGAATTATAACATTTTCGGATGAATGATGGCGGGAATTCGATTTGACGGTTATGTGACTGCACCATCACCCTGCTCCATGTCCTGACCACGACCTTCCCGGACAAACGGCCCGCCGCGATGGCGGACGGCAAGGCGGCGGACGGTCAA
Source organism: Azospirillum thiophilum (assembly GCF_001305595.1). Lineage (NCBI taxonomy): Bacteria > Pseudomonadati > Pseudomonadota > Alphaproteobacteria > Rhodospirillales > Azospirillaceae > Azospirillum > Azospirillum thiophilum. The sequence continues at coordinate 278,914 of NZ_CP012405.1, read as the reverse complement.
AGCGGCGATCCGGACCTGCCCGGCGGCATGGACCGAAGATCAGGCTCAATGAAGCTCAGGACCATGAACAGGGACAAGTGGAGAGGAGAATGACGATGCGCTCCGTGATGTGCGGGTTGATGGCGACGGCAGCCCTGTGGTGCGGCATGGCCGCGGTCCAGACGGCGGCGGCCCAGGAAAAGACGCTCTACGTCGCTGCCTATGGCGGTTCCTTCGAGCAGACCATGCGCAAGGAAATCATCCCGGCCTTCGAGAAGGCGAACGGGGTGAAGGTCGAGTATGTGGCCGGCAACTCCACCGACAATCTCGCCAAGCTGCAGGCCCAGAAGGGCAACCAGCAGATCGATGTCGTCATTCTCGACGACGGGCCGATGTACCAGGCGGTGGCGCTGAACTTCTGCGCCGACCTGGAGAAGGCGCCTGTCTACGACCAGCTCTACGATCTGGCGAAGATGCCGTCGGGCAAGGCGATCAACTTCGGTGCGGTCGGCACCGGTATCCTCTACAACAAGGCGTATTTCGACGAGAACAAGATCCCGGCTCCGACCTCCTGGAAGGACATCGAGGATCCGCGCTTCAAGAAGAAGCTTGCGATCCCGCCGATCAACAACAGCTACGGCCTGCACGCGCTGGTGATGATGGCCCGCCTGAACGGCGGCGGCGAGACCAACATCGATCCGGGCTTCAAGGAATTCAAGGACAAGATCAACCCGAACGTGCTGGCCTACGAGCCGTCGCCCGGCAAGATGACCGAGCTGTTCCAGAGCAACCAGGCGGTGATCGCGGTCTGGGGTTCGGGCCGGGCCAAGGCGTTGGCCGACACCGGCTTCCCCGCCACCTTCGTCTATCCCAAGGAAGGCGGCATCGTGCTCGGCTCCGCCGCCTGCCAGATCGCCGGCAGCAAGAATGCGGCCGAGGCGCAGAAGTTCATCCAGCACATGCTCGGTGCCGAGGCGCAGACCGCGCTGGCCGTCAGCGCCGGCTTCGGCCCGGTGAACAAGACGGTGGAGCTGCCCGTCGAGAAACAGGCCGGCATTCCCTATGGCCCGGAGCAGGTCGGCAAGCTGCTGGTGGTGGACTGGGACACCATCAACAAGAACCGCGAAGTGTGGAACAAGCGCTGGACCCGCGAGATCGAGCGCTGATCGGCTGATGCCGCCCGCTCCCCCATGGTGGGGAGCGGGCGGCCCCTGAAAAGGGAGAGGGGAACGACGGTATGGCTTATCTGGTTCTCGACCAACTGACCAAGCGTTTCGGCACCTGGACGGCGGTCGATCATGTCTCGCTGACGGTGGAGAAGGGCGAACTGGTTTCGCTGCTGGGGCCGTCGGGCTGCGGCAAGACCACCACCTTGCAGATGATCGCCGGCTTTCTCGACGCCGATGGCGGGCGGGTGACGCTGGACGGCCAGGATCTGCTGGCCAAGAAGCCGAACGAGCGCGGGCTCGGCATCGTGTTCCAGAGCTATGCGCTGTTCCCGCACATGACCGCGGCGGAGAATGTCGGCTTCGGGTTGGAGATGCGCAAGGTCGGCCGGGCCGACCGCGACCGCATGGTCGCCGATGCGCTGAAGCTGGTCGGGCTGGAACAATATGGCGACCGCCATCCCCGCCGCATGTCGGGCGGCCAGCAGCAGCGCGTGGCGCTGGCCCGTGCGCTGGTGATCAAGCCGAGCCTGCTGCTGCTGGACGAACCGCTGTCGAACCTGGACGCCAAGATGCGCGAGGAGATGCAGATCGAGCTGCGCCGCATCCAGCGCACCGTCGGCACCACCATGATCCTGGTCACCCACGACCAGTCGGAGGCGATGGCGCTGTCCGACCGCGTCGTCGTCTTGAACAAGGGCCGCATCCAGCAGGTCGCCACCCCGCAGGAGGCCTACGACCGTCCGGCCAACGCCTTCGTCGCCAATTTCCTCGGTCGAACCAACCTGCTGCCCGGCATGGTCGGCAGTGGGGCGGCCGGCACGGTCATCACCATCGCCGACAGCGTCTGGCCGGTGTCGCAGCCGGTGCCGCCCGGTCCGGGGGCGCTCGCCGTCCGGCCGGAGAAGGTCGGCTTCGTCGGCGAGGGCGGCCTCGGCGGCACCGTGCTCGCCCGCGTCTTCCAGGGCACCCAATGGCTGTTCGAGATCGAGACTGCGGCCGGCCGCATGATGGTGATCCGCCAGCATGACGGCTCGCCCCTGCCGGCCGAACGCGACCGGGTCATGGTCGGCTGGCGGGCGGACGACATGGCGGTGATGCCCGCCGATCCGGAGGCGGCCTCCGCCGCCCGGGAGGCAGCATGAGCATGGCGGCTTCCGGCGATCCCCAAATGGCCGCTACCCAGCCGCCGGCGGGCCCCCGGCGGCGGCGCTGGCCCCTGGTGCCCTATCTGCTGAGCGCTCCCGGCCTGGCATTGTTCGCGGTGCTGCTGCTGGTGCCGCTGGTCATGACCTTCCTGTTGTCGCTGAACAGCTTCAGCTTCTACGGCGGCATCGAGAATGTCTGGCAGCTCGGCAACTACGCCGACATCGTCGCCGACGATTATTTCCACGAGGTTTTCCTGCGCACCTTCCGCATCGCCGCGGTGGTGACGATCCTCTGCGCGGTTTTTGGCGCGCCGGAGGCCTATATCCTGCGCCGGATGAAGTCGCCCTGGCGCGGCCTGTGCCTGCTGATCGTGCTGGGGCCGCTGCTGATCTCGGTGGTCTCGCGCACGCTGGGCTGGGCGCTGCTGTTCGGTTCGACCGGGCTGGTCAACCAGGGGCTGATGGCGCTTGGTCTGATCGCGACGCCGATCGAGTTCATGTACACCGAGACCGGCGTGGTCATCGCGCTGACCCATGTGCTGGTGCCCTTCATGGTGCTGTCGGTCTGGGCGTCGCTGCAACGGCTGGATCCCCAGGTGGAGAATGCCGCTTTGTCGCTGGGCGCCGGGCCGCTGACGGTGATGCGCCGCGTGGTGCTGCCGCAGATCGTTCCCGGCATCCTGTCCGGCTCGATCATCGTCTTCGCGCTGGCGGCCAGCGCCTTCGCCACCCCGGCGATCATCGGCGGGCGGCGGCTGAAGGTGGCGGCGACGCTGGCCTATGACGAGTTCCTGAACACGCTGAACTGGCCGCTGGGCGCCACGGTGGCGGTGCTGCTGCTGATCGCCAACGTCGTCATCATCGTCGGCTGCAACCGGCTGGTCGAACGTCGCTACAAACAGGTGTTCGAATGAACCGCAACGGTCCGGTCGCCCTGATCTTCCATGTCCTGTTCCTGGGTTTCCTGCTGGCGCCGATCCTGATCGTCTGCGCGGTGGCCTTCACCTCGGAAGGCTATCTGTCGCTGCCGACCAACGGGCTGTCGCTGCGCTGGTTCCGCGCCATCGGCGACAACCCGGAATTCATCCGCGCCTTCAAGGACAGCCTGCTGCTGGGGGCGGTGTCCTCCACCCTGGCGATCCTGGTGGCGGTGCCGGCGGCGCTCGCCATCGCGCGCCACCAGTTCTTCGGGCGCGAGGCGATCCAGGCGCTGTTCCTGTCGCCGCTGATGGTGCCGCACATCGTGCTCGGCATCGCCTTCCTGCGCTTCTTCACCATGATCGGGCTGGGCGGCACCTTCGTCGGGCTGGTGCTGAGCCACGTCATCATCATCCTGCCCTTCGCCCTGCGGCTGATCCTGGCGGCCTCGACCGGCATGGACCGCGCGGTGGAGAACGCGGCATCCTCGCTCGGCGCCTCGTCCTGGACCTGCTTCCGCCGGGTGACGCTGCCCTTGATCCTGCCGGGCGTCGCCAGCGGCTGGGTGCTTGCCTTCATCAACAGCTTCGACGAGGTGACGATGACCGTCTTCATCGCCTCGCCGGAGACCACCACCCTGCCGGTGCGCCTGTTCCTCTACATCCAGGACAACATCGACCCGCTGGTCGCCGCGGTGTCGGCGGCGCTGATCTTCGTGACGGTCGCCGCCATGCTGGTGCTCGACCGCGTCTATGGGCTGGAGCGGCTGCTGGTCGGCAAGGGCCGGGATTGAAGAGCGGGATTCTCAGCCCAGCACCCGCGCAGCGAACGCGATCAGGTCGCGGTTCTCGTCGAGGATGTCGGTCCTGGTCAGGTGGTGGACGATGGTCGCGGGCACGCCGACATCCTCGATCGGGATGCCGGCGCTGGTCCCCGTCCGCAGGGCGCGGCGCACCGACAGGTTCAGTTCGTAGCCGGGGGGCAGCGGAGCGACGGCGCCGCCAGCCGGGCCGGCCAGTTCCATCAGCGCCCCCCATTCCCACACGTTGGCGCCGCCGGCGCCGGTCAGCGGATCGACGCCGAGGACCGGTCCCAGGCCGTTGTCGACGAAGTCGGCGGCGAAGAAATCGCTGGTGCTGTAGGACAGCGCGTCGACGATCAGCAGGATGCGGCCCGGATAGCGGTAGGGCGGCAGGTCGTCCAGCGGCGTGATGCTGAAGGCCTGCGAGAATCCGAGCCCGGTGGAGGTCTGCAACCGGATCGACGGGTGCCAGGGGGCGAGCGGCGGCAGGGTCGTCAGCGCCAGGGTCTGGGCGGTGTTGCGGAAGGCGATGGGGGCCATGCCGGGGATCCGGCCGCCGGCCAGCAGCGCGACCAGCTTCTGGCCCGCCAGGATGTTGCCGCCGGGGTTGCCGCGGATGTCGACGATCAGTCGCTCCTGCGGCAGGGATGCCAGGATGCCGGCGGCCGTCGCGGCGAATTGAGCCGGTGCGTCGGACTGGAAGGTGAAGATGCGCAGATAGCCCGCCTCGCCGGCCGGGGTTGGAACCCGGCCATGGCGGAACGGCCCCTGCGAGGCGAAGCCGGTGGGCGAGGGCTGCGTGGTGCGGCCGGCGTCGCGCAGGAAGGCGCCGGTCGCCAGCAGCTTGTAATCGACGCCCTGCGCCATCGCGTAGGCCCCGGACACCGGACCGGACACCGCTTCCGGCTGGGAGGCGTAGCAGCGCCACGGCGTGGTGGCGGTGTATGGCTTGCCCCATGGGTCGACATAGGTCAACGCCACCCAGTCCTCGCTCGGCCGCAGCATGAAGGCGAGCGGCCGGATGGTCAGGTTGGACAGGGCGAGCCGCATCTGTGCCGACCAATGGGCGCCCTGGGTCTCTGCCGCCAGATTCTCCAGATACAGATGGATTGGAACGCCGTTCCAGTGGGTGACCTCGACGCCCAGCGGGATTTCCTCGAACCCGAAGAAGCGCTTGGTGACGATGTAGCGGGGGTGGCCGTTTTCGAAATACTGCTCCAGCAGGAAGGGCACATAGGCCACCAGGCCGGACCATGGCGGCGCGAGCCGGAGCGTGGTGTGGCGGTCGTGCAGGGAGGAGATGATGGACAGCAGCCGCCGGCTGAAGCGGATGCCGTCGGATTCCTTCAGCAATTGCAGGGCCTGCACCGGATCGATGGCGAAGCCGGCCCGCTTCTGCGGCAGGTGGACATAGTAATTTTCAAGCGCGAAGCGCAGGGCATCGCACAGGGCGTTGCGCGTGCCGGCATCCGGTTCCATTACCGTGCCGCGGGTGGCCGCCAGCAGGGGCGTAGCAAGATAGTTCAGCATGGCGACGCTCCCTTTTGCCGCTCCATGCCGGACGGTTCGGCACGGCTTCCCGATGGCTTCGATCCTTTTGGTAAGGCAAATGGGAGGCGAATACAACCGGCCAGCAATGCCGGTGAACGGATGCCGCGCAATGGGGCCGTCCGAGCCCCCCGATTCCCGCGGGATGGAGGGACATGGAACGTTTGAAACAGGTTGAAACAGGAATCCAGGCCTGTTCCATTGTTCCATCCGCGGCGGCCAGCGCGAGCCTGCTCCCGGATTCCTCCGCTGAAACAATCCTTTGCCGAACAGAGTCGGCAGAGGGAAACCGGTGGGACATCGGGAACGCTCCCCGCACGGAGACAGCCTGTTCATTCCTATCATGGTCACGGGCCTGCGGGGAGGGGCAGGGAGAAAATCCATGCACGCGCGGCCGCTCAGCGGTCTCCGTTCTCCACGCCCTGCCGCAGCGTCCTCAGCACGGCGTCGGCGGTGCGGCGGCTGTGGCCTGCCAGCAGGCCGGCTGCGCCGTCGGCGTCGCGACGGCGCAGCGCCGCCATGATCGCCTCATGCTCGGTCAGCGACTCCTGCCAGCGGTCGGCGTCGTAGTTCGCCAGGGAGCGGGCGCGGGCAAGCTGGGCGGCGAAGCCCTTGTGGGTGGCCTCCAGCACCGGATTGCCGGCCATGGCGACGATCCAGGCATGGATGCGGCGGTTGGTGGTCGAGTAGGCCGCGCGCTCCCCGGCGCGGAACTGGGCGGCGAGCTCGTCGTGCAGGCGGTTCAGCTCGCTGAAGGCGGCGTCCGATCCGCTCGTGCAGGCGAGGCGGCCGGCAAGGCTTTCCAACGCCTCCATCACCTGGAAGATCGCGGCGATCTCCTTGGGGTCGATGGGCGTCACCACCGCGCCCCGATGTGGCCGCAACTCCACCAGCCCTTCGGCCGCCAACACGCGCAACGCCTCGCGCAGGGGGGTGCGGGAGACACCCAACTGTTCGCACAGCTGCATCTCCGGCACGCGGCGACCGGGCGGCAGCTCCCCGTCCAGGATCATCGCCCGCAACTCCGCCACGGCGGAATGATGCAGCGTTTCGCGGCGCAGGGGGCCGCTGGCGGGTCTCGCGGTCTTGAGGCTGTCCATGTCGATCCGGTGGAGTCTGTTCTGCATCATACTTGGGCATTCATGCTCAAACGATGTCATGCGCTCAAAAATAAGGCAAGAATCGTCGAGAGTCACACCTTGAATAAAAACTATTCTATCATATTGATATTAAATATAAAAATGAAAATAGAGATTTTGTATACAATCTGGCACGGGCTTTGCGACCGCCATGGGAACGCAACAGCCTCTGGAGCCGAAGCCCAATGTCGATCCGGTCCTTCTCCCTGAACGCCGTCACCGCCGCCACGCTGGGTCTTTCCGCGCTGGCCCTGCCTGTGGTGACGGGCGCCGTCCCGGCCGCGCAGGCCGCCGAAGCGGAGGCGGTGAAACTCGGCTTCGCCAAATGCGCCCATTGCCTGCCGATGGCGCTGACGCCCGATCTGGCCAAGGGCGTGTCGATCGAGGCGATCAACTTCAACTCCGGCAACGACGTGCTGACGGCGCTGGTGTCCAAGAGCATCGACGTGGCGCAGGTCACCTACCTCCACTACGTCACAGCGCTGGACAAGGGCTTCGACATCGTCGCCATCTCCGGCCAGGTGAATGGCGGTTCGGAGATCGTCACCGCCAAGGGCATCGACCTGAAGGCGGAGGATTGGGCCGGGCTGAAGGCGCTGGCGGCATCCCGCAAGGCCAAGGGCGAGCCGCTGCGCGTCGCCGCCTCGCGCGGGAACGCGCAGGACATCCACATGCGCGGCGCTTTCCAGAAGCACGGCATCGACGTCAACAAGGACGTCCAGTTCATCAACATCCCCAACCCGTCCGACCATGCCGCCGCCCTGCAGCGCGGCGAGGTCGACGTGATCTGCACGGTGGAGCCCTTCGCCTCGCAGATCCGCAGCACCGGCGTCGGCGCGCATTTCGCGCTGCCCTACGACCAGGCGGCCGGCAACCTGACCAACCTGATCGTCACCCGCTCCGACGTGATCAAGGAGCACCCGAAGGCGGTGGAAGCCACGGTGGCCTCGGTGGTGGCGCTGGTAGACAAGCTGAAGAGCGACCGGACGGTGTGGGTCGACACCATCAACAAATACACCGGCCTGAACAAGGACATCGCCGCGGAATCGCTGAAGAACGCCTTCCCCGACTATGCCATCCACAAGGACAGCACCGTCGCCATCGCCACGATGATGCGGGACTTGAAGTACATCAGCCATGACGTCTCGGACGCGGTGGTCAAGAACATCGACTACCGCTTCCTGGAGGCGGTGACGAAGAAGCCGAAGAGCGAATTGGGGGGCTGAGGGCAGGCTGAAGGTCCAGCCTCTCCAAGTTCTTCCCCCTCCCCAACCCTCCCCCGCTTCGCGGGAGAGGGAACTCCGCCGCTCTCGCACTTACCCCCTCTCCCGCGGGAGCGGGGGAGGGGGTATTCGGAGATTTTCCGCCACCGACGGCGTTTAAGGAGCCGGTCCATGACCGCATTGTCGAAATCCTGGGAGCGCGCGGTCGTTCCCGTCCTGATCCTCGCGGCCTGGGAGATCGTGTCGCGGTCCGGCCTGCTGCCGGCGGCGCTGCTGCCGGCCCCGTCGGTCGTGCTGCACAGCTGGGCCGACTGGGTCTTCGGCTTCGACGAGACGTCGCAGGCCAACAGCGGGCGCTGGCTGGCCGACGCGCTGTCCAGCGCGGTGCGCGTCGCCGCCGGCTACGGCATCGCGGTGGCCGGCGGCGTGCTGCTGGGCATCGCAATCGGCTGGTGGAGCTGGGTGGAGCGCGCCATCGAGCCGACCATCCAGATGCTGCGCCCGGTGCCGCCGGTGTCGTGGATCCCGGTGGCGATCATCTGGTTCGGCATCGCCAACAAGCCGGCGATCTTCCTGGTCTTCCTCGGCGCCTTCTTCCCGATCCTGATGAACACCATCCATGGCGTGAAGACCGCCGACCGCAACCTGATCCGCGCCGCCTCGATGATGGGCGCCACCGAGCAGCAGTTGCTGCGCCATGTGGTGTTCCCGGCGGCGCTGCCCAGCATCTTCGCGGGCCTGCGCATCGGCATAGGCGCCGCCTGGATGCTGACCGTCACCGCCGAGATGGTCGCGGTCAAGAGCGGGCTGGGGTACGTGCTGTGGGACAGCTACTATTTCCTGCGCTACGACCTCGTCCTTGCCGCGATGGCCAGCATCGGGCTTCTGGGCTACGCCACCGACGCGCTGATCAAGCTGCTGATGTCCGCGGCGCTGCACTGGCAGCACGCCTCCACGCTCCAGAGCCGGGAGGGCTGACCCCATGGCCTCCATCGAACTGCAGAACATCACCAAGATCTACAGCGACACCAAGCGCAAGCGCGACCTGCTGGCCATCGACGACGTCAGCCTGACGGTGGAGCGGAACGAGTTCCTCTGCCTGCTGGGTTCGTCGGGTTGCGGCAAGTCCACCCTGCTGAACATGATCGCCGGGTTCGAGAAGCCGACCAAGGGCACCGTCACCGTCGGCGGCAAGCCGGTGGAAGGGCCGGGCGCCGACCGCGGCATGGTGTTCCAGCAGGCCACCCTGATGCCCTGGCTGCCGGTGTGGGAGAACATCGCCTTCCACCTGCGCCTCAAGGGCTGGCGCAAGACCGACCGCCGCGCCGCCGCCCAGGAATACATCGACCTCGTCGGGCTGAAGGGCTTCGAGAACCATTACCCGGCCGAGCTGTCGGGCGGCATGAGCCAGCGCGTCGGCATCGCCCGCGCCCTGCTGCTGAACCCGCAGGTCATCCTGATGGACGAGCCCTTCGCCGCGCTCGACGCCCAGACCAAGATGGACATGCAGGAGGAGTTGGTCGCCATCTGGCAGAAGCAGCGCTGCACCATCGTCTTCGTCACCCACAGCGTCGACGAGGCGCTGGTGCTGGGCACGCAGGTCGCGGTGCTGACCAGCCGGCCGGGCCGCCTGCGCGAACGCATCGAGCTGGACCTGCCGCGCCCGCGCGACATCACCAGCCCGCGCTTCAATGACCACAAGCGTCACATCCTGAACCTGATCCGCGAGGAGGGCCTGCAACAGCGGCAGGTCGCCGCGGCATGACCGGCGCCTTACAGCCGCTGGACCTTCTGCTGACCGGCGCCACGGTCATCACCGGCGATGAGGCCGGCGTGATCGAGGGTGCGGCGCTCGGCATCCGCGGCGGCCGGATCGTCCATCTGGCACCGGCCGCGCAGCCCGCACCGCCGGCCCTGCGGACCGTTGCGCTGCCGGGCCGGCTGGTGACGCCGGGCTTCGTCAACGCCCATCTGCATGCGGTGCTGGTGATGGTGCGCGGCGTCGCCGCCGACCTCGGCTTCGCGCCGTCCTACACGCCGGGCGTGCCCAAGGGCACCGACGCCACGCCGGAGGAGGCCCGCGCGCTGGCCCGCCTTGGCGCGGTGGAGGCGCTGCTCGCCGGCTCCACCCTGGTCTGCGACCATTTCGTCCATGCCGACGCGACGCTGGAGGCGATGGCCGAACTGGGCCTTCGCATTCATGCCGGCTGGCGGGTGCACGACGTCGATTTCGCCCGCGTGCCGAAGGGCGAATGGAGTTTCGATGCGGCGCTCGGCGAGGATCTGCTGCGCCGGACGCTCGACCTGCATGACCGCTGGGACGGTGCGCTCGGCGGGCGCATCCGGGTGCAGATGGCGGCGCATGCGCCCGACACCTGCTCCCCCGGCTTCCTGCGCACGCTGGCGGTGGAGGCCGCGGCGCGCGGCATGCGCGTCAACACCCATCTGGCGCAGAGCCGGGTGGAGGTCGAGCGGGTGAAGGCCGCCACCGGCCTGACCCCGGCGGCGCTGCTGGAGGAGACCGGGCTGCTGAACGACCAGCTGCTCGCCACCCACTGCCTCTATGTCGACGAGGACGACATCGCCCGGCTGGCGCGGGCCGGGGCCCATGCCGTCCATGTGCCGAAATGCAACGCCGCGTCGGGCCGGCTGGCGCCGACCCCGGCGCTGAAGGCGGCGGGCGTCAATCTGGCGCTCTGCACCGACACCCAGCATGGCGACATGGTGGAGGCGATGCGCTGGGCGCTCGCCACCGGGCGCATCGGCCAGGGCGGCGTCACCGCCGACTGGCAGCCGGCCGACGTCTTCCGCATGGCGACGCTGGGCGGCGCCCGCGCCGTCGGCATGGCCGACGAGATCGGCACGCTGGCCGTCGGCAAGGCGGCGGACCTCGTCGTCTTCGACGCCCGCCGGCCGCATCTGCGCCCGCTGATCAACCCGCTGGGCACGCTGGTCCACACCGGCCGCGGCGGCGACGTCGAGATGGTGCTGGTGGACGGCGAAATCCTGGTCGAGGACGGTCGCCCCGTGCGCGCCGACCTGGAAGAGATCTGCACCGAGGCCGACAAGGCCGCCCGCGCCCTGTGGGCGCGGGCCTGACCCAACCTTCAAAGCCAACCCTCTCCAAGAAAGACGAGTCCCCCGAGATGACCAAGCGCGTTCTTCTGGGCATGCTGACCCCGTCCTCCAACACGGTGCTGGAACCGGTGACCGCCGCCATGCTGAGCGGCCTGCCGGAGGTGAGCGCCCATTTCGGCCGCTTCACCGTCAAGGAGATCTCGTTGCGCGCCGCGGCGCTCGACCAGTTCACCGACGCGCCCTTCCTGGATGCCGCCCGGCTGCTGGCCGACGCCCGGCTGGACGTGATCGGCTGGAACGGCACCTCCGCCGGCTGGCTCGGCTTCGATGCCGACGTGAAGCTGTGCAAGGCGATCGAGGATGAGACCGGGATTGCCGCCTGCACCTCCATGCTGGCGCTGAACGAGATCCTGGAGACGACGGGGCGCAAGCGCTTCGCCATCGTCAGCCCCTATCTCGACGAGATCCAGGAGACGATGGTCGCCAACTACAACGCCGCCGGCTTCGATGTGGTGGCCGAGCGGCACCTGAACGACCGCGGCAACTTCTCCTTCTCCGAGATCTCCGAGGAACGGATCGAGCGCATGTGCATGGAGGTGGCGGAGGCCAAGCCCGACGCCATCGCCATCATCTGCACCAACATGCGCGGCGCCCCGGTGGCGGAGCGGGTGGAGAAGGCGCTGGGCATCCCCGTCTACGACACGGTGTCCACCGTGCTGTGGAAGGCGCTGCGCATGACCGGCGTCGACACCCGCCGGGTCCGGGGCTGGGGCAGCCTGTTCCAGGAACTGCACGGGTAAGAGCGGAAAGAGGGGAGGGCAGCATGGACTTCGATCTGGTCATCCGCAACGGCACGGTCGCCACCGCGTCGGACGTGTTCAAGGCCGATGTCGGCGTGCGGGACGGCAAGGTGGCGGCGCTCGGCAGCGGGCTCGCCGCCGGGCGGGAGGAGATCGACGCGGCCGGGCTGCTGGTCCTGCCGGGCGGGGTCGATGGCCATGTCCATTTCGACCAGCCGACCGGCGATGCGTCGGTGATGGCCGACGATTTCCTGTCGGGCACCCGCTCGGCGGCGTTCGGCGGCACCACCACGGTGCTGCCCTTCGCCTGCCAGCAGAAGGGCCAGTCGCTGCACGCCGCGGTGGAGGATTATCACCGCCGGGCGGCGGGCAAGCCGGTGATCGACTATGCGTTCCACCTGATCGTCACCGACCCGACCGAGCAGGTCCTGGGGCAGGAGCTGCCGGCGCTGATCCGCGACGGCTACACCTCCTTCAAGATCTACATGACCTATGACGCGCTGAAGCTGAACGACCGCCAGATCCTGGAGGTGCTGGACATCGCCCGCAGCGAGGGCGCGATGGTGATGATGCATGCGGAGAATGCCGACTGCATCGCCTGGCTGACCGAGAGGCTGGAGCGCGCCGGCCAGACCGCCCCCTTCTTCCATGGCGTCTCCCGTCCGCGCGTGGCCGAGCGCGAGGCGACCCACCGCGCCATCTCGCTGGCCGAGCTGGTCGACGTGCCGATCCTGATCGTCCATGTCTCCGGCGCCGACGCGGTGGAGCAGATCAGGTGGGCGCAGGGCAGGGGCTTGCGCATCTATGCCGAGACCTGCCCGCAATACCTGTTCCTGACCGCCGACGATCTGGGCGGGGAGGGATTCGAGGGGGCGAAATGCATCTGCTCGCCGCCGCCGCGCGACGCCGCCAACCAGCAGGTGATCTGGGACGGGCTGACCGGCGGCACCTTCCAGGTCTTTTCCTCCGACCATGCGCCGTTCCGCTTCGACGGGCCGGGCGGCAAGAAGGTGAATGGAGAGAAGGCCCCCTTCCGCTGCGTGCCCAACGGCATTCCGGGGGTGGAGACGCGGCTGCCGCTGCTGTTCTCCGCAGGGGTGATGACGGGCCGGATGGAACTGACGAAGTTCGTCGAGCTGACCGCCACCAATCCGGCCCGCATGTATGGCCTGCATCCGCGCAAGGGCACCATCGCCGTCGGCTCGGACGCCGACATCGCCCTCTGGGATCCCGCCCGCAAGGTGACGATCAGCAACGCCATCCTGCATCACGATGTCGACTATACCCCCTATGAGGGGATCGAGGTCACCGGCTGGCCGGTGGTCACGCTGTCGCGCGGCGAGGTGGTGTGCCGCGACGGCGCGTTGCTGGCGGCCCCCGGCCGCGGCAGCTTCCTGCCCTGCGGCCTGCCGGCCCCCGCCCGGCCCAAGGGAGCGCCGGCCCCGGCGCTGCCCTTCTAGCCGGCCGTTCTAATCTGCCAGCCGGTCGAGGAGGTCGGGTGTGGGCGTGCCGTTCGCCCGCAGCAGGATCGCCTCGCCGGAGGCCGGGAAAATGCCGGTCAGGGCGGTGATGTTGACCTGATGCGTCACCAGGATGACCGGCGCTCCGTCGCGCGGCAGGTCGGCAAGGAATTGCCGCAGCCCGGCCGTCTGGCCCTTGGCGTCCTCCGCCTGACCGAAGAAGGAGTCGAGGGCGGGAAGCCCCGCGACCGGGCCCAGATCCAGCAGCCGGGCGGTGTCCAGGCAGCGGCACCACCGGCTGGACAGCACGCGGGCTTCGCGGATGCCGAGCTGCCGCAGCCGGTCGCCGATGCGTCCGGCCTGGGCTCGCCCGCCGTCGCTGAGGTTGCGTTGCGTCGCGCAATCCTCCAGCCGGAAACCGGGCGGGTCGCCGGTGCCCGGCGCTTGCGCATGGCGCATCAGCACGACGAGGCCGGTCGTCTCCATCGACCGGGCCGGGCCGGCGGGCAGCAGGATGGAGAGCAGTACGGCCATCGCGAAGCGGCGGGACGGGGTGGGCATCCGGGGCATCGGCATCTCCGTTGGTGGTGCGGCCGGAGGGTGGTGCCTCGCCTCCTCTTGCCGGGGCTTCGGCACACCCCATGTGAGCCGAGGATGCCTGATTCGAGGGAGAGTGTCGCCATGGTCAATGCCCATCCGATCAACGCCCGAATCCGCAACGCCCGGATTCGGGCACTTGTTGCCGCCGCCTGCGCCGCCACGGCGATGGTCGCCGTGCCCGCCCTCGCCCATCACGGATGGGGCGGCTACGAGTCCGGCAAGACGCTGACCCTGACCGGCACGGTCGAGCAGCTCGCCTTCCGCAACCCGCATGCGATGCTGAATCTGCGGTCGGACGGTACGCTGTGGCATGTGGTGCTGGCGCCGCCCGGCCGGATGACCGCCCGCGGCCTGCCGGACGGCGCGATCAAGGTCGGGCAGACGGTGACCGTCGTCGGCTATGCCGCCAAAGCCGACCCCGCCGAACTGCGGGCGGAGCGCATCACGGCGGACGGACAGACGGTCGAGCTGCGCTGATGGACCACAGCCAAGGCCCGCTCGGTCCCGGCTGGCTGGTGGCGCTGGAGACGTCCGGCCTGGGTGAGACGTTGCGGCAGTCGCTCTGGCTCTATCCGCTGGTCGAGGTGCTGCATATCCTGGGTTTGGCGCTGCTGGTCGGGTCGATCGTGGCCTTCGATCTGCGACTGATCGGCCTGCATGCGGGTTTGCCGGCCCGGGCGCTGTCCCGCCTGCTGCTGCCGGTGGCAGTGGCCGGCTTCGCGATGGTGGTGCCGACCGGCCTGCTGCTGTTCGTCAGCGAAGCGACGGCACTCGCCGGCAACCCGGCCTTTCTGGTGAAGATCGGGCTTCTGGTTCTGGCGCTCGCCAACATCGCCCTGTTCCATCGCGGACCGGGCCGGCAAATCCATCTCTGGGGCGGGCATCGGGATGGGCATCCGGGCGGAGGGAAGCCACCGCCGGCGGCGCGGCTTGCCGGGGCGGCTTCCCTCCTGCTGTGGGTGGGCGTGCTGGCCGCGGGACGGCTGATCGCCTACCTGTAGCCGCCGGGACTGCTCCAGGCGGTCAGAGCCGGCCCTGCGAGAGCAGGTCGCGGGTTCGCTTCAGCGTCGACAGCAGGGCGGCCCTGTAGCCGCTGTCGCTGTCGAACTGCACCTGTTCGGCCTGTTCCTCGGGGCCATTCGGCTCCTTGCCGCGCAGGCCGAGATAGCAGTAGAAGCGGAGTTGGAGTGCACCGGCGTCGTCCGTGAACAGCTCGTTGACGATCGCTCCCTCGCGCGGCCCGGTGGCCTGGAAGAAGGTGACCTTGCTTTCCGCTTCCGGCGCGATGATCTCGCGGATGTCGGCGCCGCCGATGGTCGCCTCACGCACGAAATGGGTTGCGCCCTCCTCGACGACATCGCACCGGGTGCAGAGACCCGGCGGGAGGAACAGACGGGCGTCGCGGGCCTTGAGGACCAAGCCCTTCCATACTTGCGCGCGGCTCAGAACGGTCTCGCCGTCCGGGTTCACCGGGACGGTCGCGGTCGAATAGATCATGATGGCGGTCCTTCCCGTCTGGCGGTGAGTGTCGTCAGGCCGAGGCCGCGATCCCGGCGGCGAAGTCGCGGTAGCTGCGCAGCGGGCGCCCCAGGAGCGCGGTGAGACGGGCGCCGTCGCCGGCCTCGGGGAGCATGCCGTCGGTGAGGAAGCGTTCGGCCATCAGGCGCATGTCGAAGGCCATCCAGCCTGGCATGAAGCGCCGGAGACTTTGTTCGAACCCGGCGGTATCGTCGCCGGGATAGGTGACCGGGCGCCCGAGAACCTCCGTCCAGATCGCGGCGACATCCGCACCGGTCAGCGTGTCGGGACCGACGAGGTTGATCCGGTCGGGCGGAAGCGGGTCGGCCGCCCGCTCGCGGCGGAGCAGTTCGATGGCCGCGATCTCGCCGATGTCCTGCGTGTCGATCATGGCGAGCCCCTTGTCCCCGATCGGCATCGGGTAGACCCCGTGGCCGGTCACCACATCCTTGATGGTGAGATCGTTGTCCATGAAGTATGCCGGACGCAGGATTGTGGCATTGAGCCCCATCTGCCCGATCATCCGCTCGACGGCGAACTTGCCCGCGAAGTGCGGCACGTTCACGTAGAGGTCGCTGTGGATCACCGACAGGTAGACGACCCGCGCAACCCCGGCTTCGCGGGCAAGGTTGAGGGCGATCAGCGCCTGGGTGAATTCGTCCGGCACCACCCCATTGAGCAGGAAGAGCGTGGAGACGCCGGAGAAGGCGCTCCGCAGCGAGTCGACGTCGAGCAGATCGCCCTGGGCGATGCCGACCCCTGCCGGGAGGTTGGCCTTGGCCGGATCGCGGACCAGGGCACGCACATCGGCACCGCGCTTCACGAGCTGTGCAACGGTGTGGCGGCCGACCGCGCCGGTTGCGCCGGTAACGAGGATGGTCATGGGAAGCTCCGGTTCGGATTTGAGATGCCCTGTTATTGACCGATCCATATTCATGCCGATAGACGTTAGATTTGGACAAACTGTCTCGCTGGTGGAACGAATGGATTTGCTCGCTCTCGCCGATTTCAATCTCGTCGCCCGCCACGGCGGGTTCGGACGGGCGGCACGCGCCGCCGGACGCCCGAAGGCGACGCTGTCCCGCCGGGTCGCGGAACTCGAGGCCGACCTCGACCTGCGTCTGTTCGAACGCGGAGGGCGGACGCTGAAGCTGACGGAGGAGGGGCGGGCGCTGTTCGAGCGGGCAGGCCGTCTGCTCACCGAACTGGAAGAGACGGCAGCGGCGATCGCGTCCGGCGGGGAAAGGCCGCGGGGGAGGTTGCGGATCACCGCGCCGCTGCTGCTCTCCCTGACTGCGATGGGGAAGATCGCCGCAGGCTTCGCCTTGAAGCATCCTGAGGTGAGGCTGGAAGTCACGGCGGAGGACCGTGCCGTCGACATGGTCGAGGAGGGGTATGATCTGGCGATCCGGGTCAATCCGGATCCGGACGACAGTCTGGTCGGGCGGGCCTTCCTGCGCGACCGGATGGTCGTCGTGGCAAGTCCCGGCCTCGCCCGGTCCCCGGGAGACGCCGCGGTCCCGGCCGTCGTCCGCCCGGCGCCCGGCCGGCCGGCCGGCGAGCGCCCCGCCTGGGAGATGAGGACGCCTGCCGGCCGGTCGAGGATGACGGTCGAGCCGGTCCTCGCCCTGTCATCCCTCGTGATGATCCGGGATGCGGTGCGGGCGGGGGTCGGCGTGGCCCGCCTTCCCGTGTCGCTGGTAAGCCGGGATCTGGCCGACGGAACGCTGGTGCAGTGGGGCGACGCCGACGAGCCGGAGATCGTCCTGTGGGCGCTCTACCCGTCCAGGCGGCTGCTGAGCGCCAGGGTATCGGCGTTCCTCGACCATCTGAAACAGGCCTTTCCCATCGGGACGTCCGACGAACTGGCCGCCTATATCGGCACGTGACGGGCCGGAAGCCGGCTTGATCAGGCTTCGCCTGCAAGCCGGCCCCTTGTATCAGACGCGGCCGGTGAAGTCGGTGCCGCGGGTCACCGCTTCCCAGGCGTCGATCTCCGCGATCACGCTGCCGAGCTTCGTCCGGGCGCGGGTGAGGGCGTCGGTTCCCAGCAGCAGATGAAGCGGCGGGTCGTCGGCGCGGACGGCGGCCAGGATGGCCTGCGCCGCGCGGTCCGGATCGCCGAGCTGGCGGCCCGCCATGCCGTCGAAGGCAGCGGACATCCGACCGACACTGTCGGCATAGGCCGCATCCTCCGTGGCGCTCTTGCGGATCGAATGGCTGGACAGGAAGTCGGTGCGGAAGGCGCCGGGAGCCACCGCGGTCACCTTGATGCCGAGCGGTGCGACCTCCTGCGCGAGGCCGGCGGACAGCCCCTCCAGCGCATGCTTCGCCGCGGCGTAGAGGCCGGCGCCTGCCCCCGGCGCCCGTCCGGCGATGGAGGTGATGTTGACGATATGGCCGGACCCCTGGGCACGCAGGCGGGGAAGGGCCGCGCGGATGATGCGGAAGGGGGCGAACACATCGACCGCGAACAGGCGGGCAACCTCCTCGTCGGTCGCCTGTTCGATCGCCCCCAGCAGGCCGTAGCCGGCATTGTTGACGATCACGTCGATGCGGCCGGCCAACGCGAAGGCTTGGCTGACGGCCGACTCCGCCGCATCGCCGTCGGCGAGGTCGAGGGTGAGGACATGCAGGCTGCCGCCGCCGGCGGGCAGATCGGGCTTGCCGGACCGGACGGTGCCGATGACGGTGTCGCCCTCCGCCAGCGCCGCCCTGGCGAGCGCCAGGCCGAGGCCGCGCGAGATGCCGGTGATGAACCAAGTGGTCATGGAAGGTCTCCTTTCGCACCTGGAGATACACCTCGGCCGACCGGCGCAGAATGCCGGGATTTCTGACGAGACTTGTAAGCTGAGCTGAATAATGGTTATCATCGGTCGATGGATCCCATGCTCTCCGGCAGCGACTACAACCAGCTTCGCGCATTTCTCGCTGTCGGCGAGACGTTGAGCTTCAGCCGGGCGGCGGAGCGGCTGGGCGTCTCCCCATCGGCGCTGAGCCAGTTGGTGCGCGGCTTCGAGGAGCGGGTCGGAGTGCGGCTGCTCAACCGCACCACGCGCAGCGTCGCGCTGACCGAGGCCGGCGAGAATCTATACCGGCGAGTCCAGCCGGCCGTCTCGGAACTGGGCGACGCCGTCGGACAGGTGCGGCAGTACCGGGAGCGCCCGGCCGGGACCGTGAAAATCCACAGTTTCCATGCGGCGGCCGAGCGGTATATCGAGCCGATGCTGGTGTCCTTCACCCAGCGCTACCCGGACGTCGTGCTGGACATCACGCTGGATGACGCGGTGGTGGATGTGGTGGCCGGCGGCTTCGATGCGGCCATCCGGATCGGCGAGGTGATCGACCGCGACATGGTCGCGGTGCGCCTCGGTCCGGATCTGCGGCAGGTCGCCGTGGCGGCGCCGGCCTACCTGGAGAGCCACGGCCGGCCGGAACACCCCCGCGATCTGGTCGATCACCGGTGTATCCGCTGGCGCTGGCCGGGGCATGTGATGCCCTATGCCTGGGAATTCTTCGAGAACGGATCCTGGTTCGAGGTCGCAGTCGACGGACCGCTGATCTTCAACGACAAGGACATGGCGTTGCGCGCGACCCTGCGGGGAATTGGAATCGGCTTCTGCGTCGAGGATACGGTGAGGCAGCATATCGCGGCGGGAACGCTGGTTCCGCTGCTGGAGCGCTGGTCCGCGGCCTTTCCCGGCCGATTCCTGTGCTACCCGCGCCAACGGCAGATGGCGCCGGCCCTGCGGGCCTTCATCGACGCTGTTCGTGCGATGGACGCGGAAATGGGCGACGGCGAAGGCTGAACCGGTGACCCGGCCGGAGGTTGCGCAAGGGGGATCGTCGCCGGCCTTGAAACCGGGAGCGTTGCCTGGGCAGAGTGGCCGCAATGCTTTCGATTCGAAGGAAAAAGACGCCGTGATGACCCTGGCACGCACCGTTGCGTTGGCTCTGGCCCTGTTCGTCTGGGTGTCGGGCCCGTCCTGGGGAGCGGAGCGGCGGGTCGCGCTGGTGCTCGGCAACAGCGACTACCGGCATGCGCCGCGACTGCCCAATCCGGTCAACGACGCGAAGGCGATGGCGGAGTCCCTGCGCGGTGCCGGGTTCGAGCTGATCGGCGGTGCGGCCCAGCTCGACCTCGACAAGGCGGGGACGGAACAGGCGATCCGCAGCTTCGGGACCAAGCTGGCGGGGGCCGATGTCGGGCTGTTCTACTATGCCGGACACGGGTTGCAGACGCGGGGCACGAATTTCCTGCTGCCGGTCTCGGCCAACCTGACCAGGGAATCGGACGTCCGCTACGAGCTGATCGACGTCGCCATGGTGCTGGACGAGATGGCGCTGGCGGAAAGCCGGCTGAACATCGTCATCCTCGACGCCTGCCGCAACAATCCGTTCGGC
Source organism: Azospirillum thiophilum (assembly GCF_001305595.1). NCBI lineage: Bacteria > Pseudomonadati > Pseudomonadota > Alphaproteobacteria > Rhodospirillales > Azospirillaceae > Azospirillum > Azospirillum thiophilum. The sequence continues at coordinate 259,131 of NZ_CP012405.1, read as the reverse complement.
GGGCGCGGCCTGCGGGCGGTGTCGCCGGGGCTGGCGCAGATGCAGGCGCCGGCCGGCACGATCATCGCCTATGCGACCCAGCCGGGCGCCGTGGCCGCCGACGGCAGCGGCGCCAACAGCCCTTATACCGAGGCGCTGTCGAAGGCCCTGCTGAAACCGGGGGAGACGGTGTTCGACATCTTCAACGACGTCGGCCTCGCCGTGAAGCGCAACACCGGCGGTGTCCAGCAGCCCTGGGTGTCGGCCTCGCCGATCGAGGGACGCTTCTATTTCCTGGGACCGACGACGGTGGTGACGCAGGCGCCGGCCGCCGCCGCACCCGTGCCGGCGGCGGCCGACAAGGAGGCGATGTTCTGGGACAGCATCAAGGGCAGTTCCAACCGCGGCCTGTTCGAAGCCTATCTGAAGCAATTTCCCCAGGGCACCTTCACCGCCATCGCCGAGGCGAGGGTCGCGGAACTGGGCGCGCCCCTGGCTTCGGCAACGGCAAGCGCGGAGACGACCTCGCCGGAACGCGCGCCGACGACGGTCGCGGCGTTGGCGCCGCAGGCTCCCCCGGCCAAGCGGGTCGATGTGGCGGCGATCCCCTATCTCACGCCCAAGTCGCGCGCCGCGCTCGCCTCCTATCCCGACCTGCCGTCGCCCAAGGCCCTGGCGATCTCGGCGAAGGGGAACTACGCCTATTTCTCGAACAAGTCGAACAGCCGGACCGAGGACGACATCAGGCGTAGCGCCCTGCAATATTGCCAATACAGGGCCGACGAGCCCTGCACCCTCTACGCGGTCGGCGATGCCGTGGTGATGGAGGCCAAGACCTTCCTGCCGATGCCGGTGGAGATCGTCGGGGCCGGAAAATTCGATCCGGCCCGCGTCCCCTTCGTCAGCGACCACACGCGCAGGGTCGGCATGGTGAACTACCAGCGCAACAACGGGCACAAGGCGGTTGCGGTGACGCTGACCGGCCGCTGGGCATCGGTCTGGGACCGCGACAGCGCCGAGGAGGCCGGCGCGGCGGCGGTGGAGAAGTGCGGGCAGACGGCCGGCAAGGAGGACTGCATGCTCTATGCCGTCGATGACGAGGTCGTCCTGGACGAAGAGCCGGCCGAAGACGAGGAAAACTGATCCACCGGGCCAAGGGCGGCGCCGAGGGCAGGAGTTTCGAGCGTTTCACGGCGAACGCACGAAACCCCTGCCCGATCGCCCAGCTCGGTGCCACCCCCTGATCACAAGGCGGCATGTTCCTTGACCGCCTCCTCGAGGCGGGCCTTGAGGTCGAGGAACCGCGCATCGACGGCCAGCGGGTCGTCCCGGTTGAGCGCGATCATCGCCGCCCGTGTTTCGCCACCGCGGATCACCTCGAGCCCCTCCGCTTCGATCCCTGCGACGAGGGCGGTGGCGACCGCCTCGGCGCTCTCACGGGTAAAGCCCAACTCCGGACCGGCATTGTTCGATGCCATCATCGGGGTGTCGGTGGCGCCGGGATAAACGGTCAGCACATGGATGCCCTCGCCTTTCAGCTCGCGGCGCAAGGCTTCGCCGAACCGGGCCAGCCCGGCCTTGGCGCCGGCATAGGTGGCGTAGAATGGCGCGCCGATGAGCCCCAGGCCCGACGATATGTTCACCACCATCCCCTCGCCGCTGGCGCGCAGTGCCGGAAGGGCGGCCCGCGTCAACAGGATGGGTGCGGTCAGGTCGACGGCGATCATCGCGAGGATGTCCTCCTCCGTGACCTGCTCCAGCCGCCCGGCGCGAACGCCGCCGGCATTGTTGACCAGGATGTCGAGGCCGCCCAGCGCATCGAGCGCGCGTTCGAGCGTCTGCTTGCGCCCCTCGGCGGTGGAGACGTCGGCCACGATGCCGGTCACGGATGCCCCCGCTTCCCGCAAGGCCTCGACCGCAGCGGCCAACCGGTCAGGGCGCCGGCCGGTGATGGCGAGGGCGGCCCCCTTTTCGGCCAGTGCCCGGGCGGCGGCAAAGCCGATGCCGCTGGAGCCGCCGGTGACCAGCACATGTTTTCCAGAGAGAAGCATGTCGCCTCCGTGTAGATCGATGCAATGACGGGATGGGATGAGCGCCGGTCCAGAGCGGTGCTCCGGACGGGGCGGACCCTGAACCTATGCCGGAACGGCGCGTAGAGGGGTTGTCCGACTAATGCCTATGCCCCGTTGGAATGGCATCCGTCGAAGGGTGAGTCCGGAACCGGTACGCCGTCGCCGTTCAGGATGGCCTCGACGAAATCCGCGAAGGCGCGCGCCTTGGCGCTCGCCAGCCTGCCGGTGGGAAACACAGCCCACAGATCGATCGGCGGCAGCACCCAGTCTTCCAGCACCCGCCGCACCGCGCCATCGGCAAGCTCCGGGCCGAACATCCAGTCGGACGCGACCGCCAGTCCCAGATCGGCCAGCACCGCCGCCCGAATCCCTTCAGCGGCGCTGACCCGCAGCCGACCATGCACCACGACCGACGCTTCGGTCCCGCCCTGGCGGAACGCCCAGCTGTTGCTGAGCTGGCTGTAGACCACCGCGTCATGGCCGGCGAGGTCGGCCGGCGTCCGCGGCACGCCCGCACGGGCAAGATAGGCGGGCGTCGCCACGACCGAACGGCCACCGCTCGCAATCCGCCGCGCCACCGCCGTCGAGTCCGTCAAGGTGCCCATGCGCAAGGCAACGTCGATCCCTTCAGACACCAGGTCGATCACCCGGTCGTCCAGGATCACGTCGATATCCAGCGCGGGATGCCGGTTCAGGAATTCGGGCAGGCGCGGCATGATCATCAGCCGGGCAAAGGTGGTCGCCGCCGAAATGCGCAACCGCCCCGACAGGCTCGTGCCTTCGCCGCGCGCCGCCAGCTCCGCTTCGTCGGCCTCCCGAATGGCCAGCCGCGCACGCTCGTAGAAGCGCAGTCCGGCCTCGGTCGGCGTCAGGCCATGGGTGGAACGCAGCAACAGCCGCACCTGCAGCCGCTCCTCCAGCTGCGCGACCGTTTTCGAGATCGCCGGTTGCCCCACCCCCAACTGCCGGGCCGCTCCCGAGAAGGAGCCGTTTTCCACCACCCGTATGAAGGCGGTCATCGCCTGAAACCGGTCCATCGTCATTCCTCAGAAGAATTACCATTATCGCTTCGAACCGACTGCCCTGTGCGATAGGGAATGGCGATAACTCTCCCATTGGCAGCGACGCTGCAAGGGAGAACCGAAACATGATCGAGGTTTATGGGTTTGCGACGCCGAACAGCGTCAAGGTTCCGGTCGCGCTCGAGGAGATGGGCCTCGCCTATGAACTGAAACCCGTCAATGTCCGCCAGGGCGAGCAGAAAGCGGCGGAATTCCTCGCATTGAACCCCAACGGCAAGGTGCCGGTGCTGGTGGATCGCGAAGACACGGCCGATGCGCCGCTGGTGCTGTCCGAAAGCGCCGCCATCCTTGTTCATCTCGCCGAGAAGACCGGAAAACTGCTTCCGCACGACGGCGTGGCCCGGGCGCGGGTGTTCGAGCAGCTGTTCTTCCACGCCTCGGCACTGAGCCCGGCTTTCGGAAACGCCGGCTTCTTCAAACGCTTTGCGGCCGAGCCGCAACCGCTCGCCGAAACACGCTTCACCGCCGAGGCGAACCGTGTGCTCGACCGGCTCGACGCGCTGCTCGGCGAGCGCCGCTTCGTCGCCGGCGACGACTTCACCATCGCCGACATCGCTCATTTCGGCTGGCTTTGGCGCCGCGACTTTTCCGGCATGACGCTCGATGGCCGTCCGCATCTCGCCCGCTGGTTCGACGCCGTCGCGGCCCGTCCCGCCGTTCGGCGCGCGATCGCCCGCGTCGAGACGCTCGTCCCGCGGGACGCCTGATTTCCCTTTTCCGATCCAAATCCGATCCAAGTCCATCCAAGGAGTGACCCCGATGTCCCGTTTCGAAACCTATCGCACTGCCTTCGCCAACGCCCGCCTGACCCGCTCGGACAGCGGCGTCCTGGAAGTGAGGCTGCACACGGATGGCGGCAAGCTCGTCTTCAACGGCCACACACACGAGCAGTTCGTCGACCTCTTTCACGAGATCGGGTCGGATCCGGAGAATCGCGTGGTGATCCTGACCGGATCGGGCGATGCCTTCATGGACGCGATCAGCCCCGAGGGCTTCGATTTCTTCAGTCCGCGCGGCTACGACAAGATCTTCCGCGAAGGCAGGAAGGTCCTGATGAACATCCTCGACATCGAGGTGCCGATGATCGCCGCCCTCAACGGGCCGGTGCTGCTCCATTCCGAATATGCACTGCTGGCGGACATCGTTCTGGCCACGCCGGAAACGATCTTCCAGGACAAGCCGCATTTCGATTTCGGCATCGTCCCCGGCGACGGCGTGAACCTGCTCTGGCCGGAGGTGATCGGCAGCGTGCGCGGCCGCCATTTCATTCTGACCCGCCAAATCCTCGACGCCGAAACCGCGAAGGACTGGGGTGCCGTCAACGAGATCGTGCCCGCCGGCCAACTGCTCGCCCGGGCGCATGGGATCGCCGAGGAACTGGCCGCACTGCCGCCGCTCACCAGCCGCTACACGCGCATCGCGCTGACGCAGAAGCTGCGCCGGATCATCGACGAAGGCGTCGGCTACGGCCTGGCCCTCGAAGGCATCAGCGCGGCCGAGGTCGCCCGCTCCACCGCTGCGAACGCCTGACCCTCATCTCCCTCCCTCCATCCATACGACGAAGGAATTCCCATGTCGCTCCAGGACAAGCTCGACGCCTTCAAGGCCGATTTCCAGGCGGGCAAGCCGCCCTACAATGTTCCCCGCCCGGTGATCGAGACGATGCAGCGCGCCACTGCCGAACTGATCGCCTCGGGCGCTGCCGCGCATGCGCTCAAGGCCGGGGACAAGGCCCCCGCCTTCACGCTCGGCGATTCCGACGGCAGGGCGGTGTCGTCGGCCGAACTGCTGGCCGATGGACCGCTGGTGGTCAGCTTTTATCGCGGAGTCTGGTGCCCCTACTGCAACATGGAACTGCAGGCGTTGCAGGCGGCACTGCCGACCTTCCAGGCGCTCGGGGCCGGCCTGGTCGCCATTTCGCCGCAGACGGCCCCGAACAGCCGCAAGTCGGTGCGCCAGAACGCGCTCGGCTTTCCGATCCTGTCGGACCCGCACAACGATGTCGCCGCCGCCTTCGGCCTGCGCTTCGAGTTGCCCGACTATCTGATCGAGCTGTACAAGGGGTTGAAGAACGATCTGCCGGCGTTCAACGGCGACCCGAGCTGGAGCTTGCCGATGCCCGCCCGGTTCGTGATCGGGCAGGACGGGGCGATCCTCTATGCCGAGGTCAATCCGGACTACACGCGTCGCCCCGAACCCGAGGACATGCTGCCGGCGCTGCGCGGTGCGAGGGCCGCCTGACCCCTGACGCTCCGATCCCTCCCGACAACGGCCCTCCGCCCCCGCTCCGCCCCATGCCGGAGCGGGGGCGGTCGCTTGGCGCTATCAGCGGTCGCCCAGGTCGTGCTCGATCTCGGTGACCAGACGCTCGGCACAGTGCAGGGCTTGCCGGCGGTCCTCGTCGGTCATGCCCTGCATGGGATCGGATCGTGCCGGGAACGACTCCGACCGGCAGAGCCGGCGGCCCGATGCGCAGACCATCACTTCATAGTGGCGGCTGTCCTCGTTGAACAGGCACTCGGACTCGAAGCCCTTGGCGTCGGTTTCGGCCCACATGATCGTCTTGCTCATCGTCCGGCTCCTTTGGATCTGGGTCGGCGCCCTTGGTCGGCGGCGGGTGTCCTATTTGGCGTTCGCCATCGCGATGGCAGTGTCGGCCATGCGGTTGGAGAAGCCCCACTCGTTATCATACCAGGCCATGACGCGCACGAAATTGCCGTCGACGACCTTGGTCTCGTTCAGCGCGAAGGTCGAGCTGTGCGGATCGTGGTTGAAGTCCGACGAGACCAGCGCTTCGCTGTAGGCGCCCAGTACGCCCTTCAGCGGGCCGTTGGCGGCGTCGGAGATCGCCTTGGTGATCTCCTCGACCGAGGTGGCGCGGCCGGCAGTGAACTTGAAGTCGACGACCGACACGTTCGGGGTCGGCACGCGCATGGCGGTGCCGTCCAGCTTGCCCTTCAGTTCCGGCAGGACCTTGCCGACCGCCTTGGCCGCACCGGTCGAGGTCGGGATCATGTTCAGGGCCGCGGCGCGGGCGCGGTGCAGGTCCTTGTGGTTGGTGTCGACGATCCGCTGGTCACCCGTGTAGGAGTGGATCGTCGTCATGAAGCCCTTCTCGATGCCCACCAGATTGTGGAGCACATGGGCCACCGGGGCCAGGCAGTTGGTGGTGCAGGACGCGTTCGAGACGATCTTGTGCTCGGCCGTCAGCTTGTCGTGGTTGACGCCGTAGACGACGGTGATGTCCTCGTCGGTCGCCGGGGCGGAGATCAGCACCTTCTCGGCGCCGGCTTCCAGATGCTTGGCGGCGTCGGCGCGCTTGGTGAAGATGCCCGAGCATTCCATGGCGATCTCGATGCCCAGATCCTTCCACGGCAGCTTGGCCGGGTCACGCTCCTGCACGACCTTGATGGAGTGGCCGTTGACGATCAGGACGCCCCCTCCGTTTTCATCGACACCCGTCTCGATGGTGCCGGGGAAGCGGCCGTGGACGCTGTCGTACTTCAGCAGGTGCGCGTTGGCCTTGAGATCGGCCAGGTCGTTGATCGCCACCACCTCGACGTCCTTGCGGCCGCTCTCGTAGATGGCGCGCAGAACCAGACGGCCGATGCGGCCAAAACCGTTGATCGCTACCCGTACAGCCATGATCGTGCTCCAGTCGTTCCATTGCGGTCTCAAGCCGGCAGGGGGCGGAGACCCGTTTCAACCGAGGTGGCGGGGATTCGACCCGCCGGGGATTCGTTTTTTGAAGGCTGCCTCAGGCAGGGACGGCCCGCGTCGCGGGTCCGTCCAGCCGGGCCGCCAGGGACTCCCGGCTGGCGAGGTCGCTGAAACGGTCCGTCACCCCTGCCGCGGCCAGCGCGGCGAGGGTGTCCGCACCGGCGGCGACCGAGAACAGGCCGGCGTCGCGGGTGCGCCGGGCGATGAACCAGGCCAGCGCGTTGGTGCCGCCGTCGAAGGGGGCGATCTCGTAGACGCCGAGCGGCCCGGTCCACAGGACCGTGTGGGCCGCCTCGATGCGGGCGGTGAAGCGCGTCACCGTCGCCGGGCCGATGTCGAGGACCATGTCCTCCGGCCCGATGGCGGAGCAGGGAACGATGCGGTCCTCCGCCCCTTCCCGGGCTTCGCTCGCCACCACCACGTCGACCGGCAGCAACAGCTCGCAGCCGCAAGCCTTCGCCTTGTCCAGCAGGGTGCGGGTCCGGCCGATCAGGTCATGGTCGCACAGCGAGGCTCCCATCTCGGTGCCCGCCGCCGCCAGGAAGCTGTTGGCGATGCCACCGCCCAGCGCCAGCACGTCGACCCGCGTCACCAGCCGGGCCAGCAGGTCGAGCTTGCCGGACAGGCCGGTCCCGCCGACGATGGCGCAGAGCGTGGTGGCCGCCGGAACCTCCGGCCGTCCGGCCTTGTGGACCGGGGAGAAGGGCGCCGGGCCGGACGGAGTGTCCGCGTCCCGTCCGCCCTGGATCAGTCGCATCCGGCCGGCCAGGCGGGGAACCGGAGTGCTGTCGACATCGAACCTAGCCATGATGCCTGTCCTTTCCTTCATCAGGAAGTATATTAATATATCAGAAGCCGGCGCAAGAGCGTTCCGCCTCCTTTGGCCGGGGCCTGCCAAAATGCCGCAGAACGCGGCTCATGCCGTTCTGGCCGGCCCGGTGGTCTGCGGCTTCGGGCATAAGTCGGCCTCCGGCCGGGGAACGGCAGCCCGGCGGGTTTCGCGATACAGGATCAGCAGGCCGCTGCCGATGACGACGGTCGCGCCGATCAGCACATGGGGGGCGGGTACATCGCCCCAGACCAGCCAGCCGAGGATGGTTGCATAGATCAGGCTGGCATAGCTGAAGGGGCCGACCACCACCGCCCGGGCCAGCGAATAGGCGCGGGTGCTGAAATACTGGGCGCCGCCGCCGGCGATGCCCATCGCCGCCATCAGCACGAGCGACCATGCGTCCGGAGTGGTCCAGCCGAAGGGCAGGGCGAGCGCGCTGAGCAGGGTCGAGATCACGGTGAAGTAGAAGACGGTGGTCACCGGCTTCTCGGTGCGGCCGAGCTGCCGCATGGCGATCATCGCCAGGGCGTAGCAGACGGCGGCGGTCAGGGCGACCATGGCGCCGCGGTCGACCATGTCGGGGCCGGGCCGCACCATAATCAGCACCCCGGCGAAGCCGACCACCACGGCCCCCCAGCGGAAGGGGCCGACCCGCTCCCCCAGCAGCGGCACCGACAGGGCGGTGAGGAACAGCGGGGCGGAGTAGGAGATGGCCACGGCATTCGCCAGCGGCATCAGGTGGTAGGCCCAGAACAGCAGCACCATCGAGGCCAGCCCGACGATGGCGCGCCACAGATGGCCCGGCCAATGCTCGGTGTGCAGGCAGCGCCGCCCGCCGCCGGCGACGACCATGGCGACGGCCGGCAGCAGGGCGAACAGGTTGCGGAAGAAGGTGACTTCGCCCAGCGAATAGCGTTCGGCCAGGATCTTGGCGAGGGCGTTCATGATGGTCATCAACACCATCGCCAACAGCATCGACAGGATGCCGAGCCGGACATTCTCCGGCGGCTGGGCGGTGGGTTGGGTGGGAACCTGTTCCATGATGCCCTTCGCTGAAGGACGGCCCCCCAGCACCATTGCCGGGGGGCAAAGGGGACCGCCGCGGTCAGGCCGCCCGGCTCAGCGCCTCTGCGGCGATGACGCCCAGGGTGTGGCGGGCGATCATCCGTTCCTCGTCGGTCGGGATGATGAAGACCGGCACCCGGCTCTCCTGGGCGGAGATGCGCGTCGCCTTGGCCCGGTTGGCCGCCGGGTCGAGGGCGAGGCCGAGCCAGGACAGCTTTTCCACCACACGCGAGCGGACCAGGGTCGAGTTCTCGCCGACGCCGGCGGTGAAGACCACCGCGTCCAGCCCGCCCATCGAGCCGGCCAGCGCCGCGACCTGCTTGGCGACATTGTGGCAGAACAGCTCGACGGCCTCGGCCGCGGCCGGCTGGTCGGAATTCTCCAGGTCGCGCATGTCGTTGGAGATGCCCGACACGCCCAGCATGCCCGACTTGTGGTAGAGCAGCTTTTCCAGCTCGTCGGCGCCGTAGCCCTTCTCGCGCATCAGGTAGATCAGCACGCCGGGGTCGATGGCGCCCGGCCGGGTGCCCATCGGCACGCCGTCCAGCGCGGTGAAGCCCATGGTGCTGTCGACGCTGTGGCCGGCGCGCATGGCGCACAGGCTGGCGCCGCTGCCGAGATGGCAGACCACGACATGCGCGTCGGCCAGTTCCGGCGCCACCTGGGGCAGGCGCTGCGCGATGTACTCGTAGCTCAGGCCGTGGAAGCCGTAGCGGCGGATGCCTTCCGCCGTCAACTCGCGCGGAATGGCGAAGGTCTGCGACTGCCAGGGCTGGGTCTGGTGGAAGGCGGTGTCGAAGCAGGCGACCTGCGGCAGCGACGGGTAGACCTGGGCCAGCGCCCGCATGGCGGCGATGTTGTGCGGCTCATGCAGGGGAGCGAGCGGGATCAACTCCTCCAGCTGGTCGAGCACCGTCGCCGTCACCCGCACCGGCTGGGAGAAGCGGGTGCCGCCATGGACGACGCGATGGCCGGCGGCCACCAGCGTGGCCCCCTTCAGCGTGTCGCCGATCCAGTCGAGCAGATGGTGGAGAAGCTCCGGCCGGCCCGGATTCTCGCCCGCCGGCCAGCTGTGGTCGGCCAGCTTGTGGCGGGCGGCGTCCTTCGCCTCGAAGCGCGGGGCGGTGCCGATGCCGGAGATCTGGCCTGTGACGACCGCTTCCAGCTCGGCGGCGCTGCCACCTTGGAAGACGGAGAATTTCAGGCTGGAGGAGCCGGCATTGACGACGAGGCAGGCGTCGCTGCCGGATTTGGAGGAGGATGCGACCATGACGAGGGGTCCTATTCGGCGGCCAGCGACAGCGTCGGCCGGCGTTGCGAGGCGGCGAGCAGCGATGCGACCGCGCAGGAGGCGAGGCGGGTGCGCACATTGTCGGCGCGGCTGGTCAGGATGATCGGAACCCGCGCGCCCAGCACGATGCCGGCGGCGTCGGCGTTGGCGAGGAAGGACAGCTGCTTGGCCAGCATGTTGCCGGCTTCCAGGTCCGGGACCAGCAGGATGTCGGCCTGGCCGGCGACCGGGGAATTGATGCCCTTGGTGATGGCGGCCTCGCGGCTGATGGCGTTGTCGAAGGCCAGCGGGCCGTCGAGGATGCCGCCGGTGATCTGGCCGCGGTCGGCCATCTTGCACAAGGCCGCGGCTTCCAGCGTGGTGGCGATCTTCGGGTTCAGCGTCTCGACCGCCGAGAGGATGGCGACGCGCGGAACCTCGACGCCCAGCACCTTGGCGAGGTCGATGGCGTTCTGGGTGATGCTGACCTTGTCTTCCAGCGTCGGGTAGATGTTGATCGCCGCATCGGTGATCAGCAGCGCCCGCGGGTATGTCGGCACGTTCATGACGAAGACGTGGCTGAGCCGGCGGTTGGTGCGCAGGCCGGTCTCCTTGCGGACGACCTCGCTCATCAGCTCGTCGGTGTGCAGGCTGCCCTTCATCACCGCCTCGGCCTCGCCGGCACGGGCGAGCGCGACGGCGGTCTGGGCGGCGGCGTGGCTATGCGGCACGTCGACAATGCGGAAGCGGGCGATGTCGAGCCCCTTGGACGCGGCCAGCGCCTTCAGCTTCTCGGCCGGACCGACCAGGATCGGGTCGATCAGCCCGGCTTCGGCCGCCTCGACGGCGCCGCGCAGCGAGCTCTCGTCGCAGGGATGGGCGACGGCGGTCAGCACCGGCGGCAGCTCGTCGCATTTGCGCAGGAGCGCGTCGTGCTTGTCGTGGCGGATCATCTGGATCTGCGGCAGCTCATGCGCCGGACGGATGACCTTCTGGGTCGGGGCGATCACCTCGGCGGTGCCCAGCACCACCACCTCGCCGTCCTGGTTGGTGCAGACGCAGTCGAAGACGACGATGTTCTTGGCCGGCCGCTTCTCGATCACCGTGACGGTGGCGGTAACGACGTCGCCCAGCCCCACCGGGCGGCGGAACTGCAGGCTCTGTCCGGCATAGAGCGAACCGGCGCCCGGCAGGGTGGTGCCCAGCACGCCGGAGATCAGCGAGCCGGACCACATGCCCGGTCCGATCACCTTCTGGAAGCGGCTGTCGGCCGCGAATTTCGGGTCCAGGTGGGCCGGGTTGATGTTGCCCGACACGGTGGCGAACAGCTCGACATCCGTCAGCGTCAACTGGCGCGACAGGCTGGCCGACTGGCCGATCTGGATTTCGTCGAAGGTCACATTCTCGACCGCGGCGCTGGCGCCGTTGCCGAAAGCTTCACCACTGGCACGCATTGTCTGAACACTCCGGTTGACCGGGTCGAGCGAACGGCCCGTCTGTGCGGTCCGATGGGGCGGCGTCTCAAAAATCGGGGACGTTCCGCCGCCATGTGTGCGCCGGCTTCAACGCCGCGCGGGAACCATAAATATATTAATATATCAAGTGTGCATTGCAACACGAAACCAAGCGGAACCGGCGGCCTTGACACTATGCCGCAGCTGCGGCGGAAGGGGCGTCGGAGCCGGGGCCGGTGGGGACCTGCGGGGCTTCCCCCTCCCCCCGGGGAGAGACGGGAGGAGGGGGCCAAGGGCGAGACGTCTCAGCGATCACGACGCTCGCCGCCCGTCCATGAAATCCCTTTGGGGCAGCCGTCCCACCCTTTGCCGCCTCTCCGGGGGCGGGAGAGGGCGGGGCGGGGCGGCTGCCGGGCGTCGGGATCCCAGGAGCTCTGAAACCCTTTGACGAAACCCTTTGGCGGATCAGGCCTTGAGGATGCCGCGGCCGGCGAAACGGGCCGCGACGCCGAGCTGCTCCTCGATGCGGATCAGCTGGTTGTACTTGGCGAGGCGGTCGGAACGGCTGAGCGAGCCGGTCTTGATCTGGCCGCAGTTGGTGGCGACGGCGAGGTCGGCGATGGTGCTGTCCTCTGTCTCGCCCGAGCGGTGCGACAGCACGGCGGTGTAGCCGGCCTTGTGCGCCATGTCGACCGCTTCCAGCGTCTCCGACAGGGTGCCGATCTGGTTGACCTTGACCAGGATCGAGTTGGCGACGCCGCGCTTGATGCCGTCGGCCAGGCGCTTGGGGTTGGTGACGAACAGGTCGTCGCCGACCAGCTGCACCTTGGAGCCGATGGCGTCGGTCAGCGCCTTCCAGCCCTCCCAGTCGTCCTCGGCCATGCCGTCCTCGACCGAGATGATCGGATAGCGGCCGACCAGATCGGCCCAGTAGGCGACCATCTGCTCGGGCGACAGCGACTTGCCCTCGCCGGCCAGCTCATACTTGCCGTTCTTGAAGAACTCGGTCGAGGCGGCGTCGATGGCGAGCATGACGTCGTCGCCCGGCCGGTAGCCGGCGGCCTCGATCGCCTTCATGACGAAGCCGAGCGCATCCTCGGTCGAGGCGAGGTTGGGGGCGAAGCCGCCCTCGTCGCCGACATTGGTGTTGTGGCCGGCGTCCTTCAGCTTCTTCTTCAGCGACTGGAAGATCTCGGAGCCCATGCGGATGGCGTCGGCGCCGGTCTCGGCGCCCACCGGCATGATCATGAATTCCTGGATGTCGATCGGGTTGTCGGCATGGGCGCCGCCGTTGATGATGTTCATCATCGGCACCGGCAGCAGCGACGAGAAGGCGCCGCCGACGTAACGATAGAGCGGCAGGCCGGCATCCTCGGCGGCGGCGCGCGCCACCGCCAGCGAAACACCCAGGATGGCGTTGGCGCCCAGGCGGCTCTTGTTCTCGGTGCCGTCGATCTCGATCATGGTCATGTCGAGCACGCGCTGGTCGGCGGCGTCCATGCCGATCAGGGCCTTGGACAATTCGCCGTTGACCGACTGCACGGCCTTCAGCACGCCCTTGCCGCCGAAGCGGCTCATGTCGCCGTCGCGCAGCTCGACCGCCTCATGGGCGCCGGTGGAGGCGCCCGACGGCACCGCGGCGCGGCCGAAGGCGCCGCTGTCCAGGGAGACGTCGACCTCGACGGTCGGGTTGCCGCGGCTGTCGAGGATTTCGCGGGCGTGGATTTCGGTGATGGCGCTCATGGGAAGGGATGTCCCGTATCTAGGAGGTATCTTGGGGAGATATTTGGGGGAGGTGTCTCGTGCCGGTGCCGCGTCAGGGCCGCTCAGTGCAGCTTGGGGCGCCGGTAGATGAACCAGTAGACGGCGCCGACCATGACCGCTCCACCGATCCAGTTGCCGATGGTGACGGCGACGAGGTTGACCAGATAATGGCCGACCGGGATGGAGGGCGCGGCGCGGCCGAGATCGGCCCAGAAGCTGGCGGGGGCGCCCCATTCGATCAGCAAGCCGAGCGGGACGAAATACATGTTGGCGACGCAGTGTTCGAAGCCGGCGGCGACGAAGGCGGCAACCGGGAAGGTGATCGCCAGGATCTTGTCGCCGACGCTGCGGGCGCCCAGCGCCAGCCACACCGCGAGACAGACCAGCACGTTGCAGAGGATGCCCAGGAAGAAGGCCTGACCGGTCGGCAGCGAACTCTTGGACATGGCGAAATAGAGGGCCGACGCGCCGACCGCGCCATGGCCGAAGGTGTATTGCCCGGACAGGAACACCAGCAGCGCGGTGCCGGCGGCGCCGACGAAATTGCCGATCCACACCGTGGTCCACACCCGCATCATCTCGCGGGCATGCAGCCGGCCGCTGGCCCAGGCCATAACCATCAGCGCGTCGCCGGTGAACAGCTGTGCCCCGCCGACGATCACCAGGATCAACCCCATCGAGAAGACCAACCCGCCCAGCAGGCGGGTCAGCCCGTAGGGCAGCATGCCGTCCGCCCCCGACATCACGACGGTGGCGAACAGGCCGCCCAGCGCGATGAAGGCACCGGCGAGGACCGCCAGGGCGAACAGGGTGGGGGTGTCGTAATGGGCCTTCTTCACGCCGAGATTCTCGGCGGCGAGCGCAATGGCGTCAGGCATCAGTGCGTCGAGGGTCTGAGGGGTCGGCTGGCTCCAGCCGCCCACATCCTTGCTGTCCATGTTCATCGCTCGATGTCCTTGGCTCGATGTCCTTGCTGCCGCGCCCCGATGCCGGTCCGATGCCGGTCTTGGGGGTGGGGCCGGGTTTCGCGCCCGCCTTGTAGCTTTACTACATACTCTCGTCGGTCCGGCCCTGGCAAGCGCATCGCCCGGGTAATTCGGTCGCAGGGGGAGCCCGGATTCAGTGAGGAAAAGCGAGATTTTTCAGGGAAGACGAACCGATGCCTGCGCCGGTTGAGGTTCTGTAGTGTTGCTACATCATGACAGTGCGCATCCGGTCCGCCGCACTGCGGCGCGAACCGCCTATGGTGCCTGGACCGTGCCGAAGGCGACGGGAACGGCACGCCGCATCACCTCGATGAAGCGGCGCAGGCGGGCCGGCTGGAAGCGGGCCGGCGGATAGACCAGATTGACCGGCAGCGCCGCCGCCTGCCAGTCCGGCGCCAGATGCAGCAGCCGGCCAGCCGCCAGATCCTCGACCATCGCCCAGTGCGACCCGATGGCGGCGCCCAACCCCTCGATCGCCGCATTGCGCACCGCCTGCAACCCGTCGGTGGACAGGCGCGGCCGGATCGGGAAGCGCGCGATCTCGCCGGTTCCGGCATGGGTCAGCGTCACCTCGTCCCGGTAGAAGGTGCGCAAGGCCAGCCACGGCAGTTCCGCCAGTTCGGACGGGTGGGACGGCACCGGCCGGCCGGCGAGCAGGGCAGGGGCGGCCACCGCGATCCGCGGCACCTCGGCCAGCCGGAGCGCGATGACCGACGGATCGCCGATCTCGCCCACGCGGATGGCGCAGTCGATGCCTTCGGCGATGAAGTCCGGCATGCGGTCGTGCAGCAGCCACTCCACCGTCATCCGCGGGTAGCGTCGCAGATAATCGGCCAACGGTCCGATCAACTGCTGCTGTCCGAAGGCATGGGGCGCGACCACCCGCAAATGCCCGGACGGCTGGTCGTCGGCCCCGCGCACGTCGCTTTCCAGCATCTGCCAGCCGTCGAGCAGATCCTTGGCCCGCTCGTAGCAGCGCGCACCGTCCTCGGTCAGCTTCATCCGATGGGTCGACCGTTGCAGCAGCCGGACGCCCAGCAGGCGCTCCAGCTGCTGCAGACGGCGGCTGATCGTCGGCTGGGTGCTGCCCAACTGCGCCGCCGCCGCCGAAAGGCTGCCGGAATCGACGATGCGGATGAAGGTTTCCAACAGGGCAATGCGGTCGCTGCCGATGGGAAGAAGATCGCCGTTCATACGCCCAGTGTATAACAAATCTACACCCTGTTCGGCTACCATGCATGGATTTTCAGGGCCATTATCCCCCTCAACCAAGCCCTTGAGGGGATGACACGATGTCCAGCATTCAAGATGCGCATGAAAGCCCGATTGCCATGCCGGCGGTGCGCGAGACCGGGCTGAGCCAGCCTCTGGTCCTCCTGCTAGCGGCCGGTGCCGGTCTGGCCGTTGCCTCGCTCTATTACAGCCAACCGATGCTGGGGGTTCTCGGCGCCGACATCCAGGCCGACGACCGCGCGGTCGGCTGGGTGCCGACGATGACGCAACTCGGCTACGCCTTCGGCATCCTGTTGCTGGCGCCGCTGGGCGACCGGTTCGACCGGCGCCGGATCATCCTGGCCAAGGCCGCCGTCCTGGCAGCGGGCTTGCTGGCGGCGGGGTTGGCTCCGTCCATCGGCGCGCTGCTGGGGGCGAGCCTCGTGCTCGGGCTGTCGGCGACGATGGCGCAGGACATCGTGCCGGCCGCCGCCGCGCTGGCCCCTGCCGAACATCGCGGCCGGGCGGTGGGCACGGTGATGACCGGGCTGCTGCTGGGCATCCTGCTGTCGCGAGTCGTCAGCGGTGCGGTCGCCGAGCATTTCGGCTGGCGGGCGGTGTTCATGGCGGCGGCGGGGAGCATCGCGCTGCTGGCCGTTGCGCTGTGGCGCGGGTTGCCGCGTTTCACACCGACGACCGACCTGCGCTATGGCGAGCTGCTGGCGTCGCTGGCCGTGCTGTGGAGCCGTCATGCCGCGTTGCGCCGGGCGGCGCTGGCGCAGGGACTGCTGTCGCTGGGCTTCAGCGCCTTCTGGTCGACACTGGCCGTCATGCTGCATGGCGCGCCGTTCCATCTGGGGGCCGCCGCCGCCGGTGCCTTCGGCCTGGCCGGTGCGGCGGGTGCGCTGGTGGCGCCGGTCGCCGGCCGCATCGCCGACAGCCGCGGGCCGGAGCTGATGACCCGGCTGGGTGCCGGTCTGGCCGTTCTGTCCTTCGCCGCAATGGCGCTGTCCCCGTGGGTGCCGGAGGATGGCCGCCTGTGGCTGCTGGTGGCGAGCGCCGTCGGCTTCGACCTCGGCGTCCAGGCGTCCCTGATCGCCCATCAGACCATCGTCTATGGCATCGACCCGGCAGCCCGCA
Source organism: Azospirillum thiophilum (assembly GCF_001305595.1). Taxonomy (NCBI): domain Bacteria; kingdom Pseudomonadati; phylum Pseudomonadota; class Alphaproteobacteria; order Rhodospirillales; family Azospirillaceae; genus Azospirillum; species Azospirillum thiophilum. Next base: position 242,555 of record NZ_CP012405.1, on the reverse strand, counting down.
GCCGCCTGAACGCCGTGCTGATGGTGGGAATGTTCATCGGCATGGCGGCCGGCGCCACGCTGGGCAGCCAGGCTCTGGCGATCTGGGGGTGGAACGGCGTGGTCGCCGTCGCCACTGCCGCCTCGGCCGGTGCGCTTGCCCTGCGGCTCGCCACCCGGACCGGCCGATAAGGATCAGGCGATAAGGACCGGGCCATTACTGAAATCGCCCTTGCCATAGGGGGAGACGCTCCGGGATCATGCGATGTCGCATGATCCCGGAGCGTCGTGTATTTCCATAATGATTATTATGTGCTTATACCCTGTGTAAGCGCAAAGCTAAAATGTCAGTCCAGTGCACCATAGACCTGTCAGTCCTGCCTCTGGGGGGGACGCTGGAAGGATATTATTCCTGATTTTTCTCCGTATCGGGATTTGTGGTAGGCTTCCACACCCGAACCCTGTTGTGGAGAGCCCTCATGCTCCAACCTCAATTCCAGTTTCCTGCCCCGATGGCTGCGCGCAGTGAACAGTGGAACAGGGGGGAAAAGGTCGTGCCCCACGGGGTGGTGTAGGAGCTGTGGGGAACCGGCCCGCCGTAGCGCCCTCCGATGGCTGGCGTAGGCGGGCCGGTTATCCATAGCGGGGCGGTCATCGCGGTTCTTCGATAGAGTCTGGTCACCACACCTCAACCCGACCGAAGGGTGACCACGATGACCGACGAGATGATGGCGCTTCGCGCGATGCTTGAGAAGGGCGCGGATGCCGATGTTCTGCGCGAGATGATCGGCTTTGCTGCCGAGCGGCTGATGGAGTTGGAGGTGCAGGGCCTGACCGGCGCCGGTCATGGCGAACGGTCGGCCGAGCGACTGGTTCAGCGCAACGGCTATCGCGATCGCGACTGGGAAACTCGAGCCGGCACCGTCGAGCTGCGCATTCCCAAACTGCGCAAGGGCTCCTACTTCCCCGGCTTTCTGGAGCCGCGGCGGATGGCTGAGAAGGCGCTGACGGCGGTGATCCAGGAGGCCTACATCCAGGGCATCTCGACGCGCTCGGTGGACGATCTGGTCCAGGCCATGGGAATGTCTGGCATCTCCAAGAGCCAGGTCAGTCGGTTGTGCGCCGAGATCGACGAGCGGGTTAAGACCTTTCTCGGCCGTCCCATCGAGGGCGACTGGCCCTACCTGTGGCTGGATGCCACCTACGTGAAGGTGCGCCAGAACGGACGCATCGTTTCGGTCGCCGTGACCATCGCGGTGGCGGTCAACACCGACGGCCGGCGCGAGGTGCTGGGCATGGACATCGGCCCGTCCGAGGCGGAAACCTTCTGGATCGAGTTCCTACGCAAGCTCAAGCGCCGTGGTCTGAGCGGCGTCAAGCTGGTGATCTCCGACGCCCATGGCGGCATCAAGGCCGCCGTCACCCGGGTCTTCCAGGCGACGTGGCAAAGGTGCCGGGTCCATTTCTCCAGGACAGCGCTCACCCACGCCGGCAAGAGCGGACGCCGTGTCGTGGCGGCCTTCATCGCCACGGCCTTCGCCCAGGACGATGCGGCATCTGCTCGCACGCAGTGGCGGCAAGTGGCCGATCAGGTCCGGGCCAAGCTGCCGAAGCTGGCCACCCTGATGGACGAGGCGGAAGAAGACGTCCTGGCCTACATGACCTTTCCCAGGGAGCATCGGGCCAAGCTCCACTCGACAAACCCGATTGAACGTCTCAACGGCGAGATCAAGCGGCGCACCGAGGTTGTCGGCATATTTCCCAACGAGGAAGCGATTACGAGGCTCATCGGCGCCATCCTCTTGGAGCAAAACGATGAATGGGCCGTTCAGCGGGCACGCTACATGACGCTGGAAACCATCGCCCCGCTCGGCGATGATCCCATCGTCAGCCTGCCCGCTGTGGCCGCCTGACCATCCGGCCAGACCGGCCGGAGAACCTGATGAGCGACCCAGATCCTACACCACTCCTCGGGGCATGATCTGGGAAAATGTTTCACCCGGTTTCAAATGTTCCATTCGCCGGGGATCATGCATGCGGGTTCCGGAGGTGAACCGCCGTCGGCCATGGCCCTCCCCGCTTCCCCCGCCCGCCCCGCTCGGCTATCGTCGCGGTCCCTCCCCTTCCCCTCCCCCGTATCCGGAGACGGCACGACATGACCCGCAACATCGACCGGCTGATCGAGGTGATGGCGCGGCTGCGGAATCCCGACGGCGGCTGTCCGTGGGATCTGGAGCAGACCTACCGCAGCATCGCGCCGCACACGATCGAGGAGGCCTATGAGGTCGCCGACGCCATCGAGAAGGATGACAAGGCCGCCCTTCGCGAAGAGCTTGGCGATCTGCTGTTCCAGGTCGTCTATTACAGCCAGATGGCACACGAGGAGGGGCTGTTCGACTTCGACGAGGTCGCTGGCGTCATCACCGACAAGATGATCCGCCGCCACCCCCACGTCTTCGGACCGGACGAGGTGAAGACCGCCGACCATCAGACCTCGCGTTGGGAAGACCACAAGGCGGCCGAGCGTGCGGCCAAGGCGGCCGAGGAGGGGCGGGCGCCGTCGGCGCTGGAGGGTGTCATCGCCGGATTGCCGGCGCTGACCCGGGCGCTGAAGCTGCAGAACCGCGCCGCGCGGGTCGGCTTCGACTGGACCGACGCCCGCGACATCCTCGACAAGATCGAGGAGGAGGTGCGGGAATTGCGGGCGGAAATGGACGCCGGATCGGCGCAGGAGCGGGTCGCGGACGAGATGGGCGACCTGCTGTTCGCCCTGGTCAACCTCGCCCGCCGGCTGAAGGTCGAGCCGGAATCGGCGCTGCGCGGCACCAACGCCAAGTTCGAACGCCGTTTCCACCGGATCGAGGCGCTGCTGGAGGCCCAGGGCCGCAAGCCGCAGGACGCCACGCTGGACGAAATGGAAGCATTCTGGCAGCAGGCCAAGCGGGAGGAGCGCGGCGAAGGGTAGACGTCCTCCCCCTCAGACCGCGCTCCGGGGTGCCGGCGTCACACCCGCTCGAAGATCGCGGCGATGCCCTGGCCGCCGCCGATGCACATCGTCACCAGCGCATAGCGTCCGCCGCTGCGGTGCAGCTCGTGGATCGCCTTCACCGTGATGATGGCACCGGTCGCGCCCACCGGGTGGCCGAGCGAGATGCCGGAGCCGTTGGGGTTCACCTTGGCCGGATCGAAATCCAGCTCGCGGATGACCGCGCAGGCCTGCGCCGCGAAGGCCTCGTTCGATTCGATGACGTCGAGGTCGGCGACCGACAGGCCGGTACGCTCCAGAACCTTGCGGGTCGCCGGGATCGGGCCGATGCCCATGTAATCGGGCTCGACGCCCGCATGGGCGTAGCCGACCAGGCGGGCCAGCGGCTTCAGCCCCAGCGCCTCGGCCCGGCGGGCGTCGGCCAGCACCACGGCGGCGGCGCCGTCGTTCAGGCCGGATGCGTTGCCGGCGGTCACCGATCCGTCCTTCCGGAAGACCGGCTTCATCTTCGCCAGCCCTTCGGGCGTGACGTCTCCACGGACATGCTCGTCGGTATCGAAGACGACGGTGCCCTTGCGCGACGCGATCTCCACCGGGACGATCTGCTCCTTGAACCGCCCTTCGGCGATGGCGCGCGCGGCGCGGCGCTGGCTTTCGATCGCCAGGGCATCCTGCGCCTCGCGGTCGATGCCGTAGCGGGCGGCGACATTCTCGGCGGTGACGCCCATGTGAATCTTCTGCCACGGGTCGTGCAGGATGCCGTTCATGTAGTCGACCAGCGCGCCGTCGCCGAGCCGGGTTCCCCAGCGGGCGCCCGGCACGAAATAGGGACCGCGGCTCATCGATTCGGCACCGGCTCCGATGGCGACGTCGCAGTCGCCGAGCGCGATGGACTGCGCCGCCGAGACGATGGCCTGCAGGCCGGAGCCGCACAGCCGGTTGACGTTGAAGGCCGGCACGCCGATGGGAATGCCGGCGTCGATCGCCGCGACCCGGCTGAGATAGGCATCGTTGGTCTCGGTCGGGATGACGTTGCCCATCACCACATGGCCGACCGCATCGGCCGCGGCACCGGAGCGCTCCAGCGCGGCCTTCACCGCGACGGTGGCGAGCCGGGTCGGCGGCACATCCTTCAGGCTGCCGCCGAACCCGCCGATGGCGGTACGGGCGGCGCCGACGATGACGATGTCGTTCTGCATGGTTCGATCCATTTGTCGGGCGGAGGAGAAGGGTCAGCGGCCGGTGAAGTCCGGCTTGCGCTTGGCGACGAAGGCGGCGATGCCCTCGCGGAAATCGGCCGTTTCGGCAGTGGCCAGGAAGCGGTCGCGTTCGGCGTCCAGCTGCCCGTCCAGCGTCCGGGCGAAGGATTGCCGCAACAGGTGGCGGATGCCGGCATAGGCGGCGGTCGGACCGGCGGCCAGACGGGCGGCGAGCGCCGCGGCCTCCCCGGCCAGGGCCGCCGCCGGCACGACCCGGTTGACCAGGCCGACCCGCAGCGCCTCCGCGGCATCGATCACGTCGGACAGCATCGCCAGTTCCATGGCCCGGCGCAGGCCGACCAGACGCGGCAGGTGGTAGCTGCCCGACCCGTCCGGCGTGGCTCCGATGCGGGCATAGGCCATGGTGAACCTGGCGTCGTCGGCGGCGATGCAGAGATCGGCCGCGCAGGCGAGGCTCATCCCCGCCCCGGCCACCGGCCCATGCACGGCAGCCAGTACAGGCACATCGAGCCGGTCGAGGATGCGCAGGGACTCGTGCAGATGGGCGATGATGGCGCCCGCCACCTCGGGTGCCGAGGCGGGATCGTCGTTGAAGCGGCCGACATCGCCGCCGGCCATGAAGCCCCGGCCGTTTCCGGCGATCGCCAGCACGCGCGTCGGTCCCCGTCCGCCCTCCTCCGCCACGCTGCGGCAGGCATCGCGGAAGGCGGCGGCGGTGGGTTCGTCCAGCGCATTGAGAACGGTGGGGCGGTTGAACCTGATCCACGCCACGGCACCCTCGCGGATGAGCAGGACCGGCGGGGCGGTGTCGGTCATCGTGGCGTCTCCCTGAATTCCATCGTCAGGAAGGTATGTTACCGGACGGTGCGGGCTGTCAACCGTCCGCTTACCCCAAAGGTAAGCCGGCTGCCCTGCGCAGGATTGCGCATCGCGGAAGCGGCCGCAGGGCTTCCTGGGTAACCGCCCTCGACGTGCGCGCGGTTCAGGCCAGCACGCTCCGGACGCCGGCCTCAGCCAGCCGCTCGGACCGCGCCGCATCGATCCCGCGGTCGCAGCACAGGAGGTCGAAGCCGTCGAGCTTGGCGAAAAATGCCGGCTTGACCTGATCGAACTTGGACGAATCGATCACCAACGCCTTTGTCAGGGCATTGGCGATGGCGGCCTGCTTGATCTCCACCTCGTGGAAGTTGGAGCAACTGATCCCCAGCGCTTCATGCACGCCGCCGGCCGAGATGAAGGCGGTGTTGATGCCGATCCCTCGCAGCATCTCCAGGGATTCCGGGCTGGAAAAGGATGCCGAGGATGCATGGTAGAGGCCGCCCAGCATGACCACGCGCACGCCCGGCTTCCGGCAGACGATTTCAGCGATGTTCATCGCATAGCAGACGACGGTGATCCGGCTGTCGGGCGGGATGCGGCTGGCCAGATGGGGTGTGGTGGTGCCGCAGTCGATGAAGACTGTCTCGCCGGGCTTCAGCAAGGTCGCCGCCGCCTCGCAGGCCGCACGCTTCATCTCGATATGCGCGTCCCGCTCGCGGTCAAGGATGTACCCCATGCCGCCCGGTGCTTCCAACCCGCCGGCGATATAGCCGCCGAGGTAGGTGAAGCGCCCATGGCATGAGGCGACATCCCGCCGCACGGTCATCTCGGAAACCCCCAGCAGTTGGGCCGCATCCTTCAGCCGGAGATAGCCCCCGGTTTCCAACGCGGTCTGCAACCGGCTCAGGCGATCGGCCCTTCTCATCGACATGTCCGCATCCCGCACCACTTCGATCCGCCCAGTTCACGCGCGGCCGCACCCTAGCAATCCGGACGGGTTAAACCCAATGGCTTGCTGCCCGGATTGCGGCGGTTGTCGCTACGCTCACACAGGCATGCATTCATCTTGACACACCGGTCAGCATGGTGAAACTATCCTATCAGAAAATGTTAGGATGTTAACATCCAGACGCATAAAAGGAGAGGCCCCGCGAGGGTCTCCCCGGGAGGATCAAGATGCCCGTGTCCAGCGTCCCGACGGCGCCGGCCGATCTGGCTTCGTTCATCGACCATACCCTGCTGCGACCCGACGCACTGCCCGCCGATGTCGCGCGGCTGTGTGACGAGGCACGGACGCACGCCTTCAAGGCGGTCTGCGTCAATCCGATCTTCATTCCGCAGGTGACGGAGCGGCTGGCCGGCTCGAATGTCGCCCCCTGCGCCGTGATCTGCTTCCCGTTCGGCGCCGATCCCACCGCGATCAAGACGCATGCCGCCGAATGGGTTGTCCGTCATGGCGCCCGCGAGGTCGACATGGTGATCCCCATCGGCCTGCTGAAGGCCGGCGAAGCGGCTGCCGTGCGTGATGACATCGCTGCGGTCAAGCGGGCCTGCGGCGGCGCGCTGCTGAAGGTCATCATCGAGACCAGCCTGCTGACCGACGACGAGAAGGTGCTGGCCTGCCGGCTGTCGCAGGAGGCCGGGGCCGATTTCGTCAAGACCTCCACCGGATTCGCCGGCGGCGGCGCCACCGCCGAGGATGTGGCGCTGATGCGCCGCACCGTCGGCGACGCGATGGGCGTCAAGGCGTCGGGCGGCGTGCGGACCACCGAGGATGCCCGCCGCATGATCGCGGCCGGCGCTTCGCGGATCGGAGCCAGCGCCAGCGTGGCGATCGTCGGCGGCTGACGGCGTCCGCACATGTCGAGGCGCATGCGCCGGGCGGGCGGGTGTTCCGTCCGTTCCACCCGGCGCAGCATCACCAAAAAACGGAACGACGCGGAGTGGGGTGGCAAACACCCCGGCACCGCCGGCTGCCCGACAGCCGCCGCGCGGCGCTCATCGCCTGCCATGGGAGTCACGCCAATATGAAGAAGTTGCTGTCCTCGCTCATCGTTGCCGCATCGCTGGCCGCAGGGCCGGCGATGGCCGCCGATCCGGTTCCGACCCCGGATGCCGTCAAGACGCTGAAGTCCGATGCCACCAAGAAGAAATACACCATTGCCACCGTGGTGAAGGTGGACGGCATCGCCTGGTTCGACCGCATGCGCGACGGCGTGAAGCAGTTCGCTTCCGACACAGGACACGACACCTGGATGGTCGGCCCGAGCCAGGCCGACGCGGCGGCACAGGTCCAGCTGGTCGAAAACCTGATCGCCCAGGGCGTGGATGCCATCGCCATCGTCCCCTTCTCGGTCGAGGCGGTGGAACCGGTGCTGAAGAAGGCGCGCGACCGCGGCATCGTGGTGATCGCGCATGAGGCATCGAACATCCAGAATGCCGACTATGTCCTGGAGGCCTTCGACAACTTCGCCTACGGCGCCAAGCTGATGGAAGTGCTGGGCAAGGCGATGGGCGGCGAGGGCAAGTATGTCTGCACCGTCGGCAGCCTGACGTCGAAGTCGCAGAACGAGTGGATCGACGGCGCCATCGCCTACCAGAAGCAGAACTTCCCCAAGATGCAGATGGTGACGAACCGTCTGGAGACCTATGACGACGCCAACACCGACTACAACAAGCTGAAGGAAGTCCTGACCACCTATCCCGACCTGAAGGGGATCGTCGGCGGCCCGATGCCGACCTCGGCCGGAGCCGGCCGTCTGGTGGCGGAGCGCGGGCTGAAGAACAAGCTGTACTTCTCCGGTACCGGTCTCGTCTCGGTGGCCGGACAGTATCTGGCCCAGGGCGACATCCAGTACATCCAGTTCTGGGATCCGGCGGTCGCCGGCTATGCCATGAACATGATGGCGGTGATGGCGCTGGACGGGAAGAAGGACCAGATCAAGGCCGGCCTGAATCTGGGCCTGCCCGGCTACACCGCCCTGACGACGCCGCAGGGGGCCAAGGCCAATCTGCTGTACGGCCAGGGCTGGGTCGGGGTCACCAAGGAAAACATGAACGCCTACGATTTCTGACGCCGGTCCGGCGGGTGCGGGCGGTCCGGCGACGGCGCCCGCATCCGCCGCGGTGACCTCATCCTGTCCTCAAACCGCCGGGCGGAAGACATGTCGGACGGTTTCATCGAACTCCGCGGCATCCGGAAGGAGTTTTCCGGTGTCGTCGCGCTGGACGCCATGTCCCTCGTCATCAAGCCGGGCGAAATCCATTGCCTGGCAGGCGAGAACGGGTCCGGCAAATCCACCGTCATCAAGATCATGTCCGGCGTCTACCAGCCGGACGGCGGTGAAATCCTGATCGATGGCAAGCCGGCGGGCGGGATGACCCCGATCGGCGCCATCGCCCACGGCATCCAGGTCATCTACCAGGATTTCTCCCTGTTCGGGAACCTGACGGTCGCCGAGAATCTGGCGATGAACGTGCATCTGCGCGAGAAGCGGCGCCTGATGAACTGGGGCCGCACCCGCGCCATCGCCCGCGAGGCGGTCGCCCGGCTGGGCGTTGATCTCGACCTCGACGCCGAGGTCGGGTCGTTGCCGACCGCCGGCAAGCAGCTGGTCGCCATCGCCCGTGCGCTGATGTCCGATGCCCGCCTGATCATCATGGACGAGCCGACCACGGCGCTGACCCGCAAGGAGGTCGAGACGCTGTTCCGCATCGTCCGCGACATCCAGTCCCGCGGCATCGCCATCCTGTTCGTCAGCCACAAGATGCGCGAGATGCTGGAGATCAGCGAGCGCATCACCGTCATCCGCAACGGCCGCAAGGTGGCGGAGGGGCCGACCGCCGATTTCGACGAGGCGTCGATCACCCGCCACATGACCGGCAGCGACATCCTCAGCGAACCCTATTCGTGGACGCCGCCGGCCGGCACCCCGCCGCCGCCCCGCCTGGACGTCCGCGGCCTCACGGTGCCCGGCAAATGCGAAAGCCTCGACCTGATCATCCGGCCCGGCGAGATCGTCGGCCTGTCGGGACTGCTGGGTTCCGGCCGCACCGATCTTGCGCTCGCCCTGTTCGGCATGACCCCGCAGTATCAGGGGGAAATCCTGGTCGACGGCGCGCCGGTGCGGCTGCGCACGACCCAGGACGCCATCGCCGCCGGCATCGCCTATGTGCCGGAAGACCGGCTGACCGAAGGGCTGTTCCTGCCGCAGAGCATCAAGCGCAACATGCTGGCCACCTCCTATGAACGGCTGGCGCCAAAGCTGGTGATCGACCGCGAAAAGGCGGAGGAGCTGACGCAGGGCATGATCCGCGCCATGCAGATCGCCACGCCGACGGCCGAGAAACCGGTGATCCAGCTGTCGGGCGGCAACCAGCAGCGTGTCGTCCTGGCCCGCTGGCTGCTGACCGATGCCCGCGTGCTGATCCTCAACGGCCCGACGGTCGGCGTCGATGTCGGATCCAAGGCCGAGATCCACGCCAAGATCCGGGAGCTGGCGCAGCACCACGGCCTCGCCGTCCTGATGATCTCCGACGATGTCCTGGAACTGGTGCAGAACTGCAACCGCATCGTGCTGATGCACCGCGGACGCTTCGTCGAGGATCTGCCCGGCGCCGACGCCACCGAAGAGTCGGTCAGCGACCGGCTCAAGACGTTTACCTAGGGGAGGAACCGATGGCCCTGCTCCGCCGGTCGGAAACGGTCATCGCGGGCATCCTTTTGCTCGCCATGGTCCTCATCGGCACGATCAACCCTGCCTTCTGGCAGCTCGACAACCTGTTCAGCCTGATGCGCAGCAACGTCATCATCGGCATCATGGCGATGGGCGTCCTGCTGGTGCTGATTTCGGGCGGCATCGACGTGTCCTTCCCGGCCTTCGCCGTCGCCGCCATGTATCTGACGATCAAGGGCATGCTGGCGCTGGGATACAACGGCGTCGTCCTGCCGCTGCTGGCCGCCACGATCATGGGGCTGCTGTTCGGCGCCGTGAACGGCTTCTTCGTCTACAAGTTCCGCATGATTCCGCTGATCGTGACGCTCGGCACCAGCGCCATGGTGCGCGGCTTCCTGCTGGGTGTCGTCGGCACCAGCATGATCAACATCAACAAGATGCCGACCGCGCTGATCGACTTCGCCCGCACCGACGTGGTGAGCGTGACCAAGGCCGACGGCACCACCTATGGCCTGACGGCAATGGTGCTGATCTATGCCGGCCTGGCGCTCGCCATGCACCTGGTGCTGCGCCACACCATGATCGGCCGCAGCGCCTACGCGCTGGGCGGCGATCCGGAGGCGGCACGCCGTGCCGGCTTCGACCTGCGCAAGACCATCTTCTTCGTCTATTGCGTCGCCGGTGCGCTGGCCGGCTTCGCCGGGTTGCTGCACAGCGGCATGATCTGGCTGGCCAACCCGCGCGACTTCGTCGGGCTGGAACTGGACGTGATCGCCGCGGTGGTGCTGGGCGGGGCGTCGATCTTCGGCGGGCGGGGCAGCGTGCTCGGCACCATGCTCGGCGTCTTCATGCTGGTGATGGTCAAGAACAGCCTGATCATCATGAAGGTCGACACCACCTGGCAGCTCGTCGCCGTGGGCACGATCGTCATCGTCGCGACCGCCCTGTCGGCCTGGCGCGACCGTCGCCGGACGGCGTGAGGAGGCGGACCATGAAGGCACAAATGAACATCCGCAATCTGGTCAACCGCGACAACAACATCGTCCAGCTGCTGGTCATGACGGTGCTGATCTTCGCCGTGATGACGGCGCTCAGCCCCGACAAGTTCCTGCGCTATTACAACTTCGAATCCATCACCTACATCTTTCCGGAATTGGGACTGCTTTCCATCGCGATGATGATCGCCATGCTGACCGGCGGCATCGACCTGTCGGTGGTGGGGGTCGCCAACCTGTCGGGCATCCTGGCCGGCGTGCTGTTCCACAAGCTGGCGGGCGCCGCCGGCATCGCCGATGCCGGCATGCTGACGGTGCTGCTGGGGGCCGTAGTCGCGCTCGGCACCGGGCTGGTGGCGGGAGCCGCCAACGGGCTGCTGATAACCCGGCTGGGCATCACGCCGATCCTGGCGACGCTCGGCACCGGACAGGTCTTCACCGGGCTCGCCATCGTGCTGACCGGCGGGCCGGCCATCGTCGGCTTTCCCACCGCCTGGGCCTTCCTCGGCAACGGCAAGATCCTGGGACTGGCGACACCCTTCGTGCTGTTCGCCGTGATCGCCGCCCTGATCGCCTTCCTGCTGACCCGCACCGCGCTGGGCATCAACCTGATGCTGATCGGCACCAACCCGAAGGCGGCGCTGTTCGCCGGGCTGAAGCGGGAACGGATGGTGCTGTACAGCTACATGCTGACCGGCGTGCTGGCATCCGTCGCCGGTATCATCCTGTCGGGGCGGACCAATGCGGCGAAGTCGGACTATGGCAACTCCTATCTGTTGCAGGCGGTGCTGATCGCCGTGCTGGGCGGCACCAACCCGGCCGGCGGCAAGGGGACCGTGCTGGGCATCACCATCGCCGTGGTGGCGCTGATGCTGCTGTCCAGCGGCTTCCAGATCCTGCGTTTCTCCAACCATCTGATCGACTTCATCTGGGGCGCGTTCCTGCTGCTGGTCATCGTGATCAACGCCTACAAGAACCGCACCCGCTAGCCCGAGTGTCGGGGAGACATCCGATGAGCGTTCGAACCGCGATCCATTTCCGCAAGAGCTTCTTCGGCGAGGCCGAACGCCCCATCGCCGAGGCGCACGGCATGACGGCCAGCCTGTTCCGCTACGACAGCGGGATCGAAGCGGTCCGGCTGTCCAACCGCCGCGGGCATCTGGTGGTCCTGCCTTATTACGGCCAGATGGTTTGGGATGCCGTGTTCGACGGCGTCGACCTGACGATGACGAACATGTTCGACATGCCGCGCCATGCCACCGAGATCGTCGGCACCTATGGCTGCTTCGCCTTCCATTCCGGGCTGCTGCGCAACGGCTGCCCCGGTCCGCAGGACAGCCACCCGCTGCATGGCGAGATGCCCTGCACGCCGATGGATGCCGCCGGGCTGGAGGTCGGGGAGGATGACGAAGGCCCCTACATGGCGGTGACGGGCCTGCGCGAGTATGTGATGGGCTTCGGTGCCCATTACGCCGCCCGCCCGCGCGTGGTGCTGCGCCCCGGCTCCGCCCTGTTCGACATCCGGATGGAGGTGGAGAACCTGTCGGGCGCGGCCATGGACCTGATGTACATGTGCCACGTCAATTTCGCCTTCGCCGAGGGTGCGCGCATCGTCCAGCCAGCCCCCTTCACGCCGGAGGCGACGGCGGTGCGCACTGTGGTCCCGGCGCATGTGCCGCGCAGTCCGGCCTATGACGCGCTGCTGGAGACCCTCGCCCGCGATCCTTCGGTCATGGAGGTTCTCCACGAACCGCAACGCTACGACCCGGAGCAGGTCTTCTACATCCGCGGCCTGCGCACCGACGAGGATGGCGGCACCGCGGTAATGATGCGACGGCGCGAAGGCGATGCCTTCCACATCGCCTACAGCACGCGGGAGTTCCCGAGGACGGTCCGCTGGGTGCTGGTCAACAGCGACCAGAGGGTTTGCGCCTTCGCCCTGCCCTCCACCTGCGAGCCGGAGGGTTACGGTGCGGAAAGCGCGAAGGGCAATGTCCAGAAACTGGCGGGTGGCGAGACACGGCACTTCTCGGTGCGGCTGGGCTATCTGACCACCGACGAGGCCGAAGCCGAGGAATGCGCCATCCGGGCGCTGTGATAGGAGATACCGAAGATGGGCAAGATCGCCGTGGTCGGCAGCAACATGGTCGACCTGATCACCTACACCGCCCGCATGCCCGGCCCCGGCGAGACCATCGAGGCGCCGCGCTTCGAGATGGGCTGCGGCGGCAAGGGCGCCAACCAGGCCATCGCCGCCGCCCGGCTGGGGGCCGAGGTGATGATGGTCACCAAGGTCGGCGACGACATCTTCGCCGACAACACCATCCGCAATTTCGAGGCGTCGGGCATCGACACCCGCCATGTCGAGCGGGTGCCCGGCACCTCCAGCGGCGTCGCCCCGATCTTCGTCGAGCCGTCGGGCGAGAACAGCATCCTGATCATCAAGGGCGCCAACGCCCTGCTGTCCCCCGCCGACGTCGACCGCGCCGCCGAGGATCTGAAAAGCTGCGACCTGATCGTCATGCAGTTGGAAGTCCCGCTGGAGACGATCTACCACACCATCTGGTTCGGCGCCCGCCACGGCATCGAAACCCTGCTGAACCCGGCCCCCGCCCCTGCCGACCTCGATCCCGGGCGGATCGCGCAGGTGACCTTCCTGGTGCCGAACCAGACGGAACTGGCGACCATCTCCGGCTTGGCCGTGACGTCGGAGGCGGAGGCCGAGACGGCGGCCCGCTCGCTGATCGCGCGCGGCATCCGCACGGTGATCGTCACGCTGGGCGCCCGCGGCGCGCTCCTGGTGACGAAGGGGGAGGAGACGCGGCGCATCGATCCGGTGCGGGTCACGCCGGTCGACACCACCGGGGCCGGCGACGCCTTCATCGGCAGCTTCGCCCGCTATTATGTCGAGAACCGCGACCTCGACGCCGCCCTCCATATGGCGGTGCGCTATGCCGCCGACAGCATCACCCGACCGGGAACCCAGAAATCCTACGCCACCCGCGAGGCGTTCGAAGCCTTCTGCGCCACCCACTGACCGTTTCCCTGGAGAGGGCATGCCATGACGCGCGCTGTGATCGGAGTGGATGTTGGAACAGGCAGCGCCCGCGCCGGCATCTTCGGTCTTGATGGGCGCCGGCTGGCCACCGCCTCCCAGCATATCCGGACATGGCGCCCCGACCCGGAATGGGCGGAGCAATCCTCCGACGACATCTGGACCGCGGTTTGCGCCGCGGTGCGCGAAGCCTTGGAAGGCTGTGCCGCAAGGCCGGACATCGTCGGCATCGGCTTCGACGCCACCTGTTCGCTGGTGGTGCTCGACGCGGCAGGCCGGCCGGTGACGGTCAGCCCGGACGGCGACGACGCCCGCAACATCATCGTCTGGATGGACCACAGGGCGCTCGACCAGACCGGACGGATCAATGCCGGCGGGCATGAGGTGCTGCGCTATGTCGGCGGGCGGCTGTCTCCGGAGATGCAGACGCCGAAGCTCTTGTGGCTGAAGGAGAACCTACCTGCGAGCTGGGGCCGTGCCGCCCATTTCTTCGACCTGCCGGATTTCCTGACCTGGCGGGCGACCGGGGCGACGCGGCGGTCGCTCTGCTCGTTGGTGTGCAAATGGACCTATCTGGGCCATGAGGGGCGGTGGGACGACGGCTATCTCCGTGCCATCGGCTTGGGTGATCTGGTGGAGGAAGGGCACGCCCGTATCGGCACCGACGTCGGCAGCGTCGGCAGCGCCATTGCCGGCGGCCTGACCGACGATGCGGCGCGCGAACTCGGCCTGCCCCCGGGCATCGCGGTCGGAACCTCGCTGATCGACGCCCATGCCGGCGGGATCGGCGTCATCGGCGTGCCGCTGGCCGCCAGCGGTCCCGTGGACTTCAATCGCCGGCTCGCCCTGATCGGCGGCACGTCGAGTTGCCACATGGTGATGACGGAAGGATCGCCGCGCTTCATCCCCGGTGTCTGGGGCCCCTACCATTCGGCGATGCTTCCGGGGCTGTGGTTGAACGAAGGCGGGCAATCGGCGACCGGCGCACTCATCGACCACGTCATCAATGGCCATCCACGCCGAGCCGATCTTGACGCCGAAGCCCGGCACAGGGAAACGACCGTCTACCAGCTGCTCAACGAGGAGTTGGCGGCGTTCGCCGCGCGCAGCGGCGGACCGGTGGCCGAACTGACCCGCGACCTGCATGTGCTGCCCTATTTCCACGGCAACCGCTCGCCGCGGGCCGACGCCACGTTGCGCGGTGGCGTCAGTGGTCTGCGCCTGTCGGACAGCGTGGAGGATCTGGCGCGGCTCTATCTGGCGACGGTGCAGGCCATCGCCTATGGCACCCGCCACATCGTCGCAACGATGAACCACACCGGCTATCGGATCGACAGCATCTTCGCTTGCGGCGGCGGCACGAAGAATCCAGTGTTTCTGGAGGCGCATGCCGACGCCACCGGCTGCACCCTGATCCTGCCCGAGGAGCCGGAAGCGGTTCTGCTCGGTTCCGCCATCCTGGGAGCGGTCGCGGCGGGCGCCTTCCCCGACATCCCCGCCGGTATGGCCGGCATGAGCCGTGCCGGCCATACCTTGGAGCCGGTCGCCGGTCGGCTGCGCGCCTATCACGACGCCAAATATCAGGTGTTCCTGAGGATGTACGAGGACCAGATGGCCTACCGAAAACTGATGGAGCCGGCCCTGGCCGCCGGTTGACGCCGGCCACTCCGCAACAAAGGGGTACCCCTGAGTCCTTATTTCATCGCGCCTTTACGCCGATCCCCGATGTTCGTTCCAACGTGGCCGCCACAGGGCAAATATCTTGACTCGGGCGCTCTGTTTGTGTGCAGTGCAACATGACGCTTTGAGCATGCACCCTGGCCGCTATCATCGGCTGGAACCCATCAAACACTCCTGACGGCGTGGAGATGTCATGATCGAACTCATCTTCGTGGTCTGCCTCGTCTCCCAACCCGACCGCTGCTCCGTCGAACGTCCGTCGTTCCAGGAGCCGTTCGTCAACGTGATAGCCTGCTCGCGCACCGGCGTGTTCCGGGCGGCCGAATGGGCCGAGCAGCACCCGAAATACACGGTCCGCCGCTGGAAATGCGAGCCGCGCCAAGTCTGAGCCGAATGGGCTGATCCGAGCGGATTACCCCAGGGCTGCGGCGGACCGGACGCTCAGCGCATCCGCAGGGTTTCCCAGACGTCGCGCGCCTGCGCCGTTTCCCGCACGTCGTGGACGCGCAGGACTTGAACCCCTTGTTCGAAGGCGGACAGCGCGGCGGCGAGCGAGCCGGGCAGCCGGTCGCCCGGCTCCGTCTGGTCAGACCATCGCCGGACCAGCCCCTTGCGTGAGAAGCCGGCAAGCACGCCGCAGCCCAGCCCGTGCAGCAGCGACAAGGCCCGGGCGACGGCGGCGCCATGCTCCATCCTTTTGGCGAAGCCGATCCCCGGATCGACCAGGATACGGCTCCGGTCGAGCCCGCCGTCGACGCAGAGTTGCAAGCGCTCCGCCAGTTCGTCGAAGACATCGAGCGCCGGGTCGCCGTAGACCGGCGCTCGATTCATGGTCGCCGGTTCTCCCCGCATGTGCATCAGGACGACGGCGACGCCGGCATCTCGGCCCATCGCCTCCCGGACCACGGGCAAGGCCCGCGGATCGTGGCCGAGACCGGAAACGTCGTTGACCAGCCGTGCTCCTGCGGCCAGCGCCGCCGCCATCACCGCCGCGCTGCGGGTGTCGATCGACACGACGATGCCTTGCCCCGCCAACCGTGCGATCACCGGAACGACGCGGGCGATCTGCGCCTCCGGCGCAACGGCCATCGCACCGGGGCGGGTCGATTCCGCACCGATATCGACGATGTCGGCCCCTGCCCTCGCCAACTCCATCCCATGCGCGACCGCCCGGTCCGCATCCAGATACCGCCCGCCATCGGAGAAGCTGTCCGGAGTGAGGTTGACGATGCCCATCAGGCGCGGCCTGTCCAGGGAAAACCCCAGAATCGGCCGCCGCTCCGCCGTCAGCCGATCCAGCCACAGGCGGCAGGAGGGCTGCACCCTGTCCGGCAGCCGAACGGCCCACCCATCGAGATCCGCAAGTGACAGCACCCTGCGCTCCACTGCGCTCTCCGCGCGCAGCACCGCCTCGCAACGGTCGAAGCACAGCCAGCCACCTGCCAGCCGACGGGCACCGGGCAATGCCTGTTCCGGCGCGGTCAGCCCCAGCGGACGCAGATAGAGCCGGCAGGCCTCGTCATCCATCACACCCTCCGAAGGACGCCTTCACCCACTCGGAATGGACGAGTTCAATCAGCGCCCTTGATTGTTATATAGGGAAGCTGTTGCAGACAGGCGGAAGTGGTCTTTCGGACTGCGATCCGCGGAAAATGACGGGAGGAGTCCGGAAAATGCCTGTTCGCATCGTGCGTCTCTTCGCAGCGGCCGGGCTGGCCGCGATCGGGCTTTCGACGGTTCCCGCCGCCGCCGGTCCGGTGAACGACTATCCCACCGCGGCGCGGGCCGATTACGTGATCGGCTGCATGGCGGCCAACGGGCAGTCGCACATCGTCATGGAGAAATGCTCCTGCAGCATCGACGCCATCGCCGACCGCATCACCTACGACGACTACACCGCCATCGAGACCGTGAAGGTGATGGCCGAGTTGCCGGGCGAACGGGCCGGGATATTCCGCAGTGCCGGATGGGCCAAGGATCTGATGGATCGGTTCCGCCAAGCCCAGGTCGCCGCCGACCGGCAGTGTTTCTGAGATCCCGTACGTCTGCGCTTACAGGGCGGGGCCATCCTTTGCCTGCTCCGGCGTCTCCGGAACGCTCCGGGTGAAAGTGGCGCCTTTGGTGTCGCGGGCGACCACCTCCAGGCTCTCGCCCTCCATTGGCATGAAGCTGAAGCGGAGGTTCGGATCCTCGCTGATCGAGATGTCGGTGTCCGCCTCCAGGACCGGCCGGCCGCCGGAACGGATGACGATCGATTCGATGTAATGGGCCGGGATATAGGTGCGGCTCACCTGATCGAACTGAAGCCCGCTGTTGTTGGGGTGGCCTATCATCACCTGTGCGGAAGCCGGGCTGCCGGCGGTCACGGTGTCCGCCAGCTTGACCTTGATGCGGCCGAGACGTGCCATTGCCTCCTGCGGATCCTTGAGCGCCGGGGCGGAGCAGCCGCCTGCCGCCTTGACGAAGACATGCGCCATCAACAGCCGACCGTCCTCCGTCTCGCCGATGGCGCGGACAGTCGTGTACTCGTTGACACGCAGGCGGGTTTCGATGGAACTGCCGGCGCTGGCCGGACCGAAGCGGAAAATGGCCGCCAGCGGCACCGGGTTCTTGTCGACCAGCAGAGACAGCGTCTTCAGGCGAAGGGACGGGGCGACCTCGACCTTCACCGGCACCAGGGCGGCGTCATGGGCGCGGGTCGGGGCATCGATCCGCATCCGGTCGCCGGCCTCCTCGACCGCCCGATCCTTGAAATACATATCGTGCAGCAGATCCCAGCGCGCAGCATCGTCCGCCGTCCCGGTGACGGCAAAAGCGGGTGTGGACAGGATCGTCAGAAGCCCTGCCAGCCATATCGCCAGCCATATCGATGGATATCGGGCCATCGCATCCTCCCTGGATTTGCGCCGCTATTCCCATTCCAATTCGGCGAAGGTCGCCGTGACGTTGCGCGGGTTGTATGCATCGAACAACAGCCAGAGGCTCCGTTCGTCCGCCGCAACGGACGCCACGGCGTCCCGAATGCCGCCACCAGCCTTCAGCACCTGCCGGACCCCGTCCACCAGCGCGGTCAGATACTGCCGTTCTGCGGCCAGTGCGTCCGGCCACGCGACCACCAAAGGCCCGTGGCCGGGAACCGCGCGTGCCGCCGGCACGCGGGACAGCGCATCCAGCACTCGCAACCAGCCCACCGCGTTGCCGTCCACCACCGGAATATGGTCGACAAACAGCAGATCGCCGGTGAACAGCGTCCCGGTCTGCGGATCGAAGACCGTCAGGTCGTTGTTGGTATGGGCCGTCGGATGGGCAGCCAGCACGAGCGTACGCCCGCCAAGATCGATCTGCAATTCGCCCGTGACCGGCCGCTCCACCCGCAGCGGCAGGATCCCGGCCGCGGCCTGCGCGCCGAGCTCGTCGGCGAGCCGCCGCCCATAAATCTCCTGACGGGCGGCCGCCGCATCCTGAAGATTGGCGTGGCCGGCGACCGGAACTCCGGCGAAGGCGGCATTTCCGAACACATGGTCGGGATGCATGTGGGTGTTGATGACGATGACCGGCGGCTTGTCGGTCCGCGCCGCGATGGCGTCGCGAAGCCGATGCCCCAGTTCCGGCGTGCCGCCGGTGTCGATGACCGCCACGCCGCTTTCGCCGACGATGAACCCCATGTTGGCGGTATCGCCGCGGTTGTCCGGTGCCGGTTCGGCGACGGCGCCGCGGTGGACGAAGACGCCGGGTGCGATCTCCGTCACCGTCAGCGGTTCGGCCGATGCGGGCACGGCCGCCACGACGAGGCACAACGCCACATCAAGGAGCAGGACGGCCATCATGCCGTTCATCCTTTGCTTCCAGCTCTCCACTCCCATCCCCCTCTAGCCCATGGGCGAAAAGGCTGGCAACGGTCAGGTCAGCCGAGGTGCCGGGGTTGATGCCTTGCCATTTCAGCCGCGCGTCGAAGACGAACAGATGCTCCCGGCGGACGGCGGCGGACGGTGCCGCCTCCACCCGCCGCCGCACCTCGCGCGCTTCCGCCAGCAATGCCGCCGCGACGGCCTCGCCCTGCTTGCGGCGGACATGGCTGTCGGGGAAGGCGGTCAGGAACTCCAGATAGACGGCCTCGGCCATCGACAGCGACCCGCCACCGGTCATCACCCGCGCACAGGCGACGCCGATGCCGAACACGTCAGGATAGCCGTCCGCATATTGCAGCGCGATGCGGTCGCGCGACCGCGCCGCCGCCATCGCGGTCCGCAAATCCACCGTGGCGGGGCCGTCGACATCATGTTCCGCGGCGCGGCCGAGCCCGCCGGGCGCCGCCAGACGGATCGCCGCATAGGTCGCCTCGGCATCGCACACCGTCAGTTCCTCCAGCACGGCGCACACGCGATCAGGCAACGGCCACGATGCGGGCAACTCGGCCGCCCGTGCCAGCGGGGCGGCCAGCAGCAGGATGCCGAGATTTGTATTGCATCCCACCGCTACCCGTGTCGCCCGCACCGCCCCGAATACGCGCTCGCCGACCGGCGCACCGGCACGCGCGATCTCCGGCGCCGCGACATCCGCCGACGCGAGAAAATCCGCCACCGTCATGCCATGGCCCGCCGCATGCACATGGACGTTGCCGGGCTTCAGCGCCATCATCTCCGCCCGGCAGGCCGCAACGAACAGTCCGGCGACGTCGGGCACCATTCCCCTCACCCGCCGAACGACCGGTCGAGCATGGCAGGGGCGAGTTGCCCACCGTGAAAGCTGCGGCCGGTGTCGAGCGCCGTCACCACGACACGCGCCGGCGCGAACAGCAGCGGGTCGATGGCATAGAAATCCTTGTTCACCGCGGCGAACACCTCGGCGAAGGGGCGTCCATAGTCGCGCGAACCCGTGCTGGGAAGGCGGTGCGCCAGATCGGCGGCGGCATCTTCCGGACCGGCGACGAACAGCTGGACGATGCCGCCGAACAGGATGGCGTCGTTGGTCCGCCCCATCGCCGCGACGAATCCCTTGCCGGGCGGCGGCAGAGGCGCGCTGCCGATGCCGTCGACCACGCGATCCAGCGGGAAACCCAGCGCATGCACCTTGTGCATCGCGACCTCGAGACAGCGGGCGACGATCTGCACCGTGCCGGCAAGGCTTTCCGTCGGCGTCAGCACCAGCGTCAGTCGTTCCGCCGCCACCCCGCAGTCCCCGGCGATCCGTTCGACCAGCGGAGCCGGCGGAACGGTCCCGCTTTCCAGGACCAGGACGGCATGATCGCCGGTGTCGCCATAGCCCAGCTCGTCGAACAGCGTCTCCTTGCGTGCCATCGCACGTCCGGGACCGGAGCCGAGCGCGAAGAAGGATCCGGCATCGTCCTGATGCGACAGGCTCCAGCCGGCATACTGGCTGCCGAGACAGGCGAGCACCGGATCGGCGCTGTGCATCGCGACCAGGAAGGGCCAGCGCTCCGCCTGCGCATCGGCCTGGAGCGTGACGCGGCCCAGCCCGCCCATGCACAGCTCGGCGATGCGGCGTCCCGCCTCCAGCCCGCCCGGATGGGCGATGCCGGCATCGACGATGGTCGCGCCGGCCACCCGGTCGATACCGAGCCGCAATCGGACCGCATCCGCCACCAGGGCCGCGGCAAGCGGGGCGGCGAGAGCGGACAAGCTCGGACGCTGCATGATTATGCCTTTCCCGCGATGGTGCGCGCCGCATCCATGGCGTCCCGGAAATCGAAGGCGACCGCGGTCCCGCCGCTCCGCATGCGCTCCAGCAGCTGGTGCTGGACCTTGAACTTGACATTGCCGATGGCGAGCGCGCCGATGCCGACCGCCTGATTCCCCGCTCCAGGCGCAGCGGGCAAGGCGACGCCATCATCCTGCACACCCACCCCTTCGACGCCTGCCGGCGGGACCGCGTTGATGTCGGCCGCCACCCGCAGGCGACCGGCCGCGTGCAGGTCCTCGGCGGACAGCACCCTGACGCCGGCCTTGCCGCAGGCCAACACGACGTCCGCCCGCTCCAGCAGTGCGGCCTTGCCGGCGGCCGACGTGTCGGCGCAGTCGAGTTGCACGGCGTAGCGTCGTCCGAATTCCTCCGCCTTGCCCTGCACCGCCGACACGCCGCGGTGGCTGACCAGGGTGACCTTGCCGCCGGCCTGCGCCGCGATCAGTCCGGCGATGCCGCCGACCACCCCGGTCGCGCCATAGACCTGGACGTCGAGGCCGGTGAGGCCGGCCACTCCCGCACGCTGCAATGCCCGTTCCACCACCGCGACCATCGCGGCGGCGGTCGTGAAGGCGCCCGACGGGTCGGCGAAGACCGAGATCTGGAAAGGCGAGAACATCGCCTTGCGCGCCGCGTCGAGCATGTCCAGCGCCATGGCGGCATCGCGCCCGCCGATGAACAGGCCGGTGCGCACGGCATTCTTCGGATCGCGGGAGAACATGGCGTCCTGGGTCAGGGCTTCGACCTGAGCGGTCCCGATCCCGGTATAGGGGATGACCGTGTCGATACCGGCATCGACCGCCATGTTGACGTCGAACGGGCTGACATTCGCCAGCGGTGTGATCATGTGCAGCACATAGGGCGCGCTCATGTTTGCCTCTCTCCCATCGTTCTCCCGTTCATCCGCCGACCGCCCGTCTGACCGCAGGTGCATGCCCGGACTCGGCGGCGATGTTCTCGATGCTCGCGCCGACATTCCGTCCGCAGCAGACCAGCACCTCCAGCGGGGTTCCGGCCCAGCGCTCGCGCATCCTTGCGGCCAGCCGCTCCGCCCGTTCGGACTCGCCGACGATGGCGAAGCAGGTGGGGCCCCAGGAGCTTTGCCCGACGCCGGGAATCCCCTGCGCCTCAAGCCAGCCCAACACCTCTGCCACCATCGGGCTGGTGAAGCGGCCGCCCTGGGCCGGAGCGAAATGGTCGCCGACCGTGCGCTGCAACTCGCCGATGGCCTGACCGAAGCGCTCGACGTCGCGTTCGGCCAGCGCCGGCAGGGCGACCATCAGCATCAGCCGGCAGAGATGCGCGGCGGCGGCGGGTGGAAAGGGCGGCAGGCGCCGGAAGGCTTCGACCTCCGGCACACCATGCAGCCCGTGCCCGCCGCGATGGAGCAGGAGCAGGATGCGCCAGTCCTCGGGAAACTCCGCCCGCGCGATCACCGGAGGCGCTGCATCCAGCCCGCCCCGGCCACCGTCCAGCAACACCCCGCCCTGTTCGAAGGCCGCAAGCCCGATGCCGGACCGCGCGCCACGTTCCAGCACCCTCGCCAGGTCGCGGGCAGCGGTGCGCCGTCCTTCCAGACAGACCAGCGCCGTCGCGACGGCAAGGTCGGTCTGCGTGCCGGATCCCAGCCCGACATGGGCGGGGATCGCCTCCTCCACCATCACGGCGACGGCGTCGGAAAGGCCTGCTTCGCGGCTGAGGCGCTCGACGCTGCGGCGGACGCGGTCGGCGGACGGGCCGGTGACTGCCAGCCGGGCAGCCGGGCGGACCCGCAGGACGATGGCCGGGCGGTCGATGGCGATGCCGAGGCTGCCGAAACGGCGCCCCAATCCGCCATTGAGATCGACGAAGCCGGCATGCAGGCGCGCGGGGGCCTGGATTCTCACCTCTCCTATCCGATTGCGCTGATCGCTCATCTGCATTCCCTTTGCGCGGCCCAGGACACAATGTTAGCGTTGCAAACAAAATTGTCCGTAGCGCGAACGAGTATCTACGCGTATTAGCCCGAACGGGGTGCGGCATTTCGGAAGGAAACTGGCCATGAACGGATCGCTCGGCATGTCCGGGGCCGATGACGCGCAGCCATTTTACGAACCATGCCTGGCACGGCGTTTGTCCGGAGGCCGGCGAAGACGACCATACACTTGAATTTCCCCGCACTGGCTGCCGCCCATTGCACGGCCGGCCTTCCAGTGACTTTCCGCACCGGTGAAATCCAGCTCAGGTGATTGGGGCGCCATGGCTTTCCACCCCGATACCCTCTGTCCATTCTGCGGGCTGGGGTGCGGCGATATCGGGATCGAGCAGGACGATTCCGGGATCGCGCCCCGCCCCAGCGGCTGCCCGCAGGCGGACCGGCTGTTCCGCCGGTCGACGGCGGTGCAGACGGCCCCCCGCATCGGCGGAACAGCCGTTCCCATGACGCAGGCCGTGGCCGAGGCCGCCCGGTTGCTGGGCGACAGCCGCGCCCCGCTGATCGCCGGGCTGGCGACCGATGTGGACGGCGTGCTCGCCGCCCTGACGCTGGCCGGACGCATCGGGGCCACGGTGGACCATGAACACTCCGACGCCCTGTTCCGCAATCTGGCGGTGCTCCGTCGCCTCGGCTGGTCGGTGACGACACTGGCCGAACTGCGCAACCGCTGTGACCTCGTGCTGGTCGTCGGACCGGATCCGGCCGCCGCCTTCCCCCGCCTGTGGGAGCGGTGGGTGGTGCCCGAGCCGGCCTTCCCCGGCGGCACCGGCCGCAGCGTGCTGTTCCTGGGAGGCGATCCGTTGCCGGAAACGGCGCAGTGCCTCGGCGGCCGGATCGAAAAGGTTGGGATGGCGGACGGTCCGCAACCGGACCTCGCCAGCTTGGTTACGGGGTTGCGTGCCGCGCTGGCCGGTCATGGAGCCACCGGCCCGATGGCTGACTTGGCGGCCCGGCTTCGCGCCGCCCGCTATGCCGTGGTGGTCTGGGCGGCCGGGCTGTTCGCGGGACCGCAGCCCGACCTGATCGTCGAGGGGCTGGTCCGCCTGATCCGCAAGGTGGACGGCACGACGCGCTGCGCCGGTCTCCCTCTGTCGGGAGCCGACAATCTGGTCGGCGCCAACCAGGCCTGCACATGGCGCACCGGCTTTCCCCTGCGTACCGGCTTCGACAGGGGAATGCCGCTGCATGACCCCGACCGCTTCGACTGGCGCGAGCGCGCCCGCGACGCGGACGTCATCCTGTGGATTTCCGCCTTCCGTCCGGAGATGCCGGAGATCGCCGCCATGGCCGGCACCGGGACCGCCGTCATAGCACTGGCCCCCCCCGAAACCGCCTTCACGGCGGAGCCCGCCCTTTTCATTCCGGTGGGAACGCCGGGCATCGATCATGCCGGCGACGTGTTCCGCGCCGACAGCGTGGTCGCGCTCCGGACCGGGGTGCTGGTCGTCCGCGGCCTGCCGAGCGTCGCCGCTGTCCTGCGGCAGATCGCGACGGCACTTGAAGACACGTCCATGTCCACGGAGCCCGCCCGATGCTGACGAAGCTGTCCGGCGGGCGCGTGTTCGACCCGGCCAACGGCCGGCACGGCGAAATCGCCGACCTCTGGCTGCGCGACGAGCGCATAGCCCCGGACCCCGGCCCCGGTGCCACACCCGACACCGTGCACGATCTGTCCGGCAAGCTGGTGATGGCCGGTGCCATCGACATCCACAGCCACATCGCCGGCGGCAAGGTCAACCTCGCCCGCCTGCTGATGGGCGAGGAGCATGACCACCACCGCTTCGCCGCCGGAAGCTGCGGCGGAGGCGGCTGCGGCGGGGGCAGCGGCATCGCCACCCCTTCCACCCACACGACCGGCGCCCGCTACATCGAGATGGGCTTCACCGCCGCCTTCGAGCCGGCGATGCTGGGATCCAACGCCCGGCATGCCCATCTGGAGATGGCCGACATCCCCTACATCGACACCGGCGGCTATCTGGTCCTGGGCAACGACGATTTCCTGCTGGACCTGATCGCCACCAATGCCGGGCAGGCCGCGGTCAACGATTATGTCGCCTGGATGTTGACGGCGACCCAGAGCCTCGCGGTCAAGGTGGTCAATCCCGGCGGCATCAACGCCTTCAAGTTCAACGCCCGCCAGCTCGACCTGGACGAGGCCGGACCGCATTACGGCGTCACGCCCCGCACCGTCCTGACCGTGCTGGCCCGTGCGGTGTACGAGCTGGGACTGCCCCACCCGCTGCATGTCCATGGCTGCAACCTGGGCGTTCCCGGCAACGTGGCGACGACGCTCGACACCATCCAGGCGGCATCCGGCCTGCCGCTGCACATGACGCATATCCAGTTCCACAGCTACGACACGGTGGGCGACCGCAAATTCTCATCGGGCGCGGTGGCGTTGGCCGAGGCGATCAACCGGACGCCAACGCTGTCGGTGGACATCGGACAGGTGATGTTCGGCCAGACGGTGACCGCATCGGCCGACACCATGGCGCAGCGCCACACCGCCCCGCTGGCGCATCCGCGCAAATGGCTGGCGATGGACATCGAATGCGATGCCGGCTGCGGCGTGGTGCCCTTCCGCTACCGCGACAAATCCTATGTCAACGCGCTGCAATGGGCGATCGGGCTGGAGCTGTTCCTGCTGCTCGACGATCCCTGGCGGGTGTTCCTGACGACCGACCACCCGAACGGCGCCCCCTTCACCTTCTATCCGGAGCTGATCCGGCTGCTGATGGACCGCGACTACCGGCTGGAGAAGCTCGCGGAGATCCACCCAGACGCGCCGGCCAACACCACGCTGGGGTCGATCGCCCGCGAATATACGCTGGGCGAGATCGCCGTCATGACCCGCGCGGCTCCGGCCCGCATCCTCGGCCTTGCCGACCGTGGCCATCTCGGGCCGGGCGCCTCGGCCGACGTCACCGTCTACACCGACCGGCCCGACCGCCGGGCCATGTTCGAACGGCCGGATCTGGTCTTCAAGAGCGGGCGGCTGGTGGTGCGGGACGGGACGCTGGTGGCGATGGCGCAGGGCCGGACCCATGTCGTCCGGCCCGGCTACGACGATCTGATCGAGCGCCGCATCGCCCGCCACTTCGACGAGAGGCTGGGCCTGCCGATAAAGCATTTCCGCATCCGCGACGAGGAGATCCGGCATGGCGCCGGCCCCCTCCTCCACCCCTGCCGGCGTCGGGAGGTGCAGTGATGGCGGATATCCCGACCGACAGGATGCGGATCAACGGCGTGCGCATCGAGGACACCTTCGCCGAAGCCTTCCCGATGAGCTACACCCGGCTGGTGGTGACCGCCGACACCCCCCTATGGGTCGATGCCGCGACCGCCAGCCTGACCGGCTTCGCCACCTCCGTCATCGGCTGCGGCTGCGAGGCGGCTGTCGAACGGCTGCTGACGCCCGACGAAACGCCGGACGGCCGGCATGGTGCCGCGGTGATGGTCTTCGGCATGTCGACCGCCGATCTGGCCAAGCATGTCGTCGCCCGCGTCGGGCAATGCGTCATGACCTCGCCGGGCTCGGCCTGCTACGCCGGCCTGCTCGACGGGGCCAAGCGAATCCCGCTCGGCAACGGCCTTCGCTATTTCGGCGATGGCCATCAGATCTCCAAGCGCTTCGGCACCCGTCGATTCTGGCGGATCCCGGTGATGGACGGGGAATTCGTCTGCGAGGACAGCGTCGCCGTGGCGAAGGGCATCGGCGGCGGCAATTTCCTGATCCTTGCCGCCAGCCATCGCCAGTGCCTCGCCGCGGCGGAGGCGGCTGTCGGGGCGATCCGGCCCCTGCCGGGCATCATCCTGCCCTTTCCCGGCGGGGTGGTGCGGTCCGGCTCCAAGGTCGGATCGAAGTACCGTGGGCTGGTCGCCTCCACCAACACCTATTTCTGCCCGACCCTGCGGGCCGTCGAACCCCGGACGCTGCTGTCCGACGATGTCGAGGCGGTGTTGGAACTGGTGCTCGACGGGACCGACGAGGCGGCCATCCGCGCCGGCATGCGGGCCGGCATCGCCGCCGCCACGGCCGGCGGGGCGGCGGCCGGCGTGCTGGCGATCACCGCCGGAAATTATGGTGGCAAGCTCGGCCCGCATCACTTCCACCTGCATGAGGTGATGGCATGAGGGTGATGTCATGACCGGCCTGACCCTGACCTTCCGCGGCGATGCCGGACTGCCGGTGGACATGTCCGCCGTGCTGCCCGACCGCTTGGCCGAGCTTCCGGCAGATGCCGTCGCGCGGCTGTCGCTGCCCTGCCGCGGTGGGGCGGCTCCCTTGGGCGACCTCTTCGATATGTCGGCGGGCGATGCGACGGACGGTCTGCTGATCCGGCCGGGCGGCGCCATCCTGCACCGGGTCGGCGTCGGCATGGCATCGGGACGACTGCTCGTCGAAGGCGATGTCGCCGCCCATGCCGGCGCCGGGATGGGCGGCGGGCTGCTGCGCATAACCGGAAACGCCGGGGAGGCGCTGGGCGGCGCCCTGCCCGGCCGGCCGCAGGGAATGCGGGGCGGGCTGATCAGCGTCGGCGGAAACACCGGCGACCGCGTGGGCGAACGGATGCGGCGGGGGATCGTCGTCGTCGACGGACAGGCCGGCGCCCATGCCGCAGCCTTCATGGTTGCCGGCACGCTTGCCATCGGCGGAGGTTGCGGCCTGCATCCGGGATTCGGCATGCGGCGCGGCACGCTGCTGCTGGGCCGGCCGAAGGCCGCGCCCCCGGAGGGCTTTGCCGACGGCGGCACGCGCGACTGGCTGTTCCTGCACCTCCTGCGGCGTGCGCTGGAGGGGACCGGCAGCTGGTTCGAGAGCGCGGGCACGACCCGCGCCCATCGTTTCATCGGCGATCTTGCGGAAGGAGGGCATGGTGAGATTCTGGCGATTGTCTGATCGGAGATCGAACTTATCGCATGCCGGCAGGTGGCTTGCGGCGGCGGTCCTGTCGGCTGCGATGCTCGCGCCGGCAACGGCGTCCACCGCCGTCGCCCAGGATGGCGGCGCACAGGCGGTTGTGATCGGCTATCTTGCGCGCCACGAGGACCCGCGCACGCCCGCGAGCTTCCTCGAACCGGTAGCGACCGACGAGGGGCTCCAGGGTGCCCGGCTGGCCCTGGCGGATAACACCACCACCGGCATGTTCCTGAACCAGAGCTACCGGCTGGTCGAGCAGGTCCTGCCCGCGGACGGCGACATCGGCGCCGGGCTGAAGGCGCTGGCCGACGAGGGGGTGCGCTTCGTCGTCGCCGATCTGCCGGCCGACGCGCTGCTGAGCGCCGCCGACCGGCCGGAAGCCCGCTCCATGCTGCTGTTCAACGCCCGCGCACCGGACGACGCACTGCGCAACGAGCAGTGCCGGCCCAATATCCTGCACACCGCCGCCAGCCGGCGCATGCTGGCCGACGCGCTGGCTCAATATCTCGCCTGGAAGAAATGGACCGGCTGGAGCCTGCTGATCGGCCGCAATCCCGGCGACGCGCTCTATGCCGAGGCCATCCGCCGTGCCGCCAAGCGCTTCGGCGGCCGGATCGTCGCGGAAACGACCTGGACCTTCGACACCGGCAACCGGCGCACCGACACCGGCATCACCACCATCCAATCCGACATTCCGCTCGCCACCCAGGGGCCGGATTACGAGGTGCTGATCGTCGCCGACGAGATCGGCGATTTCGGCGATTACCTCGACGGACGCACCTGGCGTCCCCGCCCGGTGGCCGGCACCCAGGGGCTGACCGCAACCGGCTGGTCGCGGGTCAACGAGCAATGGGGCGGCACCCAGTTGCAGAGCCGGTTCGAGAAGCTGGCCGGCCGCTGGATGACGGCGCGCGACTATGCCGCGTGGCTTGCGGTGCGCAGCGTCGGCGAGGCGGCGGCCCGCACCGGCGGCACCGGCTTCGACGATCTCGCCGCCTATCTGCGCAGCCCGGACTTCGAGTTGGCCGGATTCAAGGGCGAAGCCCTGTCCTTCCGGGCATGGGACGGCCAGATGCGCCAGCCCATCCTGATCGCCGGCCCCCGCATGCTGGTCTCGGTGTCGCCGCAGGAGGGCTTCCTGCATCCCGTGACCCCCCTCGACACGCTCGGCGACGATGCGCCGGAAACCAAATGCCGTCCCAACCGGTAACAAAAAAGGTGGAGCGCCCCATGCATCTGCTTCGTTATGCCATCCTGATCCTCGCCGCACCGGCCCTGATGGCCGAGCCGGCGGCGTCCGAAACCATCTTCGTCTCCAACGAGAAGGACAACCAGATCGCCGTCGTGGATGGCGACAGCCTGCAGATCACCAACAAGATCAAGGTCGGGCGCCGGCCCCGCGGTATCACGCTGAGCGCCGACGGAACACAGCTCTACGTGTGCGTCGGCGACGATAACCGCGTCGACGTCGTGGACATCGCCAGCGGCAAGGTGGTCCATGCGCTGCCGTCCGGCCCCGATCCGGAACTGTTCGTCCTCTCGCCCGACGGCACCAGGCTCTACGTCGCCAATGAGGACGACAACATGGTGACGATCATCGACATCCCGAGCCGCAAGGCGATCGGCAACATCCAGGTCGGCGTCGAACCGGAAGGGATGGGCATCAGTCCCGACGGCAAGACCCTGGTCAACACGTCGGAAACCACCAACATGGCGCATTTCATCGACACCGAGAAGCGTGCCGTCGTCGGCAACGTGCTGGTCGACAGCCGGCCGCGCGTCGCCCGCTTCACCGACGACGGCAAGCAGGTCTGGGTGTCCAGCGAGATCGGCGGCACGGTGAGCGTCATCGACGCGGCGACGCGCAAGATGATCAAGAAGATCCGCTTCGAGGTCACCGGCGTCCGGCGCGAGGCCATCCAGGCGGTGGGCATCCAGATGACCCGCGACGGAACGCGCGCCTTCGTGGCACTGGGCCCGGCCAACCGCATCGCCGAGATCGACATCGCGAGCCTCGAAGTGAAGCGCTATTTCCTGGTCGGCCAGCGTGTCTGGAACCTCGCCTTCTCGCCCGACGAGAAGCGGCTCTACACCACCAACGGCATCAGCAACGACCTGTCGGTCATCGACCTGGAACGCAACAAGGTGATCAAGAGCATCCCGGTCGGCGGCGCCCCGTGGGGCGTCGTGGTCAAGCAGTGACGCAAGAAGGGGAGAGGGAACCGGCAAGCCGGACCGCCGGTTGACGGAAGTGACCGGGCCGGCGCGCCGGCGACCGCCGACGGCAGCCCGGTCGCCAGGGAGGCCACATCATGAAGACGAAACACATCCTCGCCATCGGAATCGCCGGCGGAATCGCCGCCATGGCTGCCGCGACCCTGCCGGCTTCGGCCCAATCCACCACGGGCAATTCCGGTACGAGTTCGCCCAACAGCACCAGCACCCAGAACGCTCCGGCCGCGACCAGCGGACAATTGCCCCCCGACTCCCTGCCTGGAAAGCGTCAGGGCGCCATCGGCGGCACCCCGGTGCCCCAGGGCAGTTCCGGTTCGTCCACCGACGGAACCGCGACTCCGACAGGGCAACTGCCCGATAGCTCGTTGCAGCAGCAGCGGCAGGGCACCATCGGTGGGAAACCGGTCACCCAGGGCGGTTCGAGTGGATCGTCCGATAAGCAGGGTCAGCAGTAACGCCGCTTTACCTTCGTCCTGCGACGCAACCGCAGCCGCCGTCCTGAACAGAGATTGCCCGAATATGGTGTGATCCTGACCGATCGGCCATGCCGTCCCGGCCTGTATTCGCGCAGAGGAAAGGCGGCGGCTGCGATTTCAAGTTACTCCGAACCCCTTTTGCGAGTTTGTTGCGCCAACAAACTAACTGGCATAATGCCTGCCGTGACCGATGCCGGGCCGCGGTTGTCCAGATCACTGCTTTCTCTGGATCGACATGGACGGCACGACCGCAAGGACCACGGCGGTCACCCTGCGGCGGTCCTCCACTGATTTCAAAGATATGGGAGAATACGGCGATGGGCATGTGGCAGGGGTCATCCCCGAAGATCAATCGCGTGCTGGTGGGCGAATCACTCGTCGGCGACGGAAACGAGGTGGCCCACATCGATCTGATCATGGGGCCTCGCGGAAGTGCGGCGGAAACCGCCTTCTGCACTGCACTGACCAACAACAAGGACGGCTTCACCAGTCTGCTGGCGGTCATCGCCCCCAACCTGCAATGCAAGCCGTCAACCATCCTGTTCAACAAGGTCACGATCAAGGGTGCCGAACAGGCGGTGCAGATGTTCGGTCCTGCCCAGCATGGCGTCGCCAAGGCCGTCGCCGACTGCGTCGCCGAGGGCACCATCCCGCAGGACGAGATCGACAACATCTTCATCTGCGTCGGCGTCTTCATCCATTGGGAGGCCAAGGACAACGCCAAGATCCAGGACTATAACTATCGCGCCACCAAGGAAGCCATCGAACGCGCGGTGTCCGGCTATCCTACCGCCAAGGATCTGATGAACCAGAAGGACATTGCCAAGCATCCGTTCGCTGCATGACCGGACGGGTGGCGCCTCTTCGCCGGCCCCATGACCGGACAGGGGCGTCACCGCCTTCGCTCCCAGCCGTCTCACGAGGCCATGCGGGACATTGGAAAGGATGAAATACCTTCCGCTCCCTCAGCCATCTCCCAACCCTTCTTCCTGGAGCAACAATTTCGGGCAACGCATCGTCACTCGGATCGATTTTAAAATAAAATATTCGATGATTATGTAATCTCTCAAATCAATACCCAATGGGTTGAATTATTCTAATTCAAATCGACAACCGGTCCGCAAATAATTTTGCAACGCACAAAGAACTAGCCATAATTCTCACTTCCCTATCCATTCGGGTGATGGCTGCGTCGGAGCATCGCGGGTAGAGTTTCCTAACGGGCCGCCCTGGCGATGATGCCTGACCGCCCAGTTCAACGGAGGAGGACACGGACATGAAAAGCTGGCGCAAGCCGACGATCGTCGAAATTCCGGTCGGAACTGAAATCAATGCCTATGCATGTGCGGGTTTGTGACCGGCGCGGCAGCAGCCGCACTGTGAAACATCGTGCCGCTTGCCATGTTTGACGGCGGCACCTGACGGCGGCTTCCCGCGGCGGGATCAAAACCGCACGGGACGCCGCCGCTGCCTGTGCTGTTCCGTGCGACCGGCCGGAGCCGATCGAATGCACTGGATTCAAAGCTCAGGCCCATGTGCCCATGGCTCGAAATGGGCGAAGAATTGGCCGGTGCCGTCCAGCGTGCCGGAATCGTAGTGCAACGCGCCCAGCCGCAGCCTGCCCGCCTTCCCCAGTTCGGAGCCGGCAAGCATGCTGTGGAAGCTCTCCCCACCAAGTAGCCGGTGCGCAGTGGTGAGGTACAGCCGCGACAGCCGGCCATCGCGCAGCATGGTGTCGAGCATGCGAGGTCCGGCAAGCAGATAGAGGCTGCGCAGCCCCCGCATGTCCAATTCCCGCAAGAGCGCTGCCCCCTCCACCGACTGCCCGGCACCGGCGATCAGAACCTCGTAACCGGCAGCGCGCCAATGCGCGACCCGCTCGGGAGGGGCGGCGGCGCCGGTGGCGATGAAAACGCGCTGTCCATGACGCGCCAGCGAGTCCGGCATCGGAAATTCCAGGCTGGCACTGGCGACCACCACGACCGGTTGGGGCGGCAGACCATTGTCCGCCCGCCAGCGCGCGAGCCCGTTTGCGGCCTTCTGCATGCCGACTTGCAGCACATCGTCCAGGCGCCCCGCCGCAAGGTCGCGCAGATAGCCGCCATGGGTGATCAGGCAATCCGCCTGTGCCTGGAGTTCGAGGAACAGGCGGAAGTCGGTGTCGCTGACCAGTCCGGCCGGCAAGCGGCTCTCCCCGGTGGCGGGATCGCGCAGCGCGATGCGACCATCCAGGCTGCTGACGAAACTGGCATAGACGAAGGGACTGGCTTCGCTCCCCAACTCATGCAGGCGATGGGAGAGATAGGCCCCGGCGACCGCAACCTCTTCCGGCTGCCCGGGAAACAGCCGGAGCATGCGCGCGGTCATTGCAGCCCCGGTCATCGCTGCCCCGCTGATGCCGCGGCATCGACGCGGCGCAGGAAATCCCCGGCAAGCGCGTCGGCAATGTCGATGTCGCTGACGGTCTGCAACCCCTGCCAAGCCGGCATCGAGTTCACCTCCAACACCAGCCACTGCCCGGAACTGCCCCCGGAACTGCCGGGAGAGGCAATCAGGTCGACACCGGCATAGTCCGCGCCTACTGCGGCGGCTGCTCGCACCGCCAGATCGGCAACGGCACCATCCGGAGCGAGTGCTTCACAACTGGCGCCCTGGTGGATGTTGGTGATCCAGCTCCGGCCATGGCGGATCATCGCTGCCACCGCGCGGCCTCCCACCACGAAGATGCGGCAATCGCACCACGCGCCTTCCCGGCACGGTGGCACGAAGGGTTGCAGGTAATAGACGCCGGCCATCGCCTCGGGTTCCGGCACGTCCGCCGGTCCCGACAGACGGCGCAGGCCGCGCCCCTGGGCGCCGAACAGCGGCTTCAGCACGCAATCGGGCCATGACTCCACGGCTGCACGCGCCAACTCGGGCGACTGCACGGCGACGGCCGGAGGCGTCGGTATGCCTGCGCGGGCCAGCAGGAAACTCGTGGTGCACTTGTCGACACAGCATTCGATGGCACGGGCGCTGTTGTAGACCGGCACCCCCAGCCGGCCGAGCGCGTGGAGCACCCCCAGCCGCAACGTCACCTGTTCGAAGCTGCCCTGCCCGACCACCCGCACCAAGGCGCCCGACGGCAGCGCATCGCCGAACCCCGGCAGCAGCAATCCCGATTCCGTCCGTCCGACGGCGAAACCGCAGGCGTTCAACGGAACGCGGCGGCATTCGTATCCCCGCCGCGCGATGGCACGCTCCAACCGTGCCGCGTGCCAGTCGGCCCCATCGGTGAAGAGGGCGATCGTGCCCGTCATGCCATCTCCTCCACGACGTGCTCCGCAAGCAGTTCCCGCCTGCGCCGGCCGGCCAAGCGCCGGGCTGCCACCGCATCGGCGGCATCGGCAAGCACGGTGCAGAGCGGAGCCCCCGCCGGGATCTGCGCCGGGAGCTGGGGGTGGTCGGCGGTCCAGTCGGGCCAACGGACCTCATGCCCCAAGGCGACCGCTACGGGACTATAGACGAGGGCCGCGGCCTGGCAGCCGGCAAGGGGCGGTAGACGGGCCGGCAGTTCCCCGGCGCAGGCGGCCAGATGCAGGTCCAGCAGGCTGGGCATCGGCGGACGGTCGAACAGGTCGAGCGTCGCCCCCGGCCGCGGGTTAATCTCCAGCAGCCACCAGCCGGCTGGGCCGGCCAGGAAGTCGGCGCTGTTGAGCCCGACCAGCCCGACCGCCCCGGCGATCCGCGCCGCCGCATCGACCATGGCCTCGGCGATCCCGCCGAAGGCCGGCGAGGGCAGCAGCGGACCGACCGCGCCCCCATAGCGATAGGGCTGCCCTGGTGCCGGATCCGACCATTGCCGGCTGAAACCGACCGGCACCGCCCGCCTGCCGTCGGCAAGGAACAGCAAGGACACCGGACGCCCCGGCATGCGGCGCTGGGCATAATATCCGGCCGGCATTCGCCTGCGCGCCGGCCGGATATGGGCGCCGCCGCTGGCGCCGGCACGCTTGAGCAGCCATTCTCCGGACGCACGCGGGAACGATACGGCGACCTCCGGATGCGGCACGCCCAGCCGGGCGAGCAATGCCGCAAAGCCCAGCGGATCCTTCAGCCGAGCCACCGTTTCCGCCCGGTTGCCGATCAGCGGCCGGCCGCGCGCCAGTGCTGCCAGCAGGTCCGGCCTGTCCTCGAAGCCGGCAC
Source organism: Azospirillum thiophilum (assembly GCF_001305595.1). NCBI lineage: Bacteria > Pseudomonadati > Pseudomonadota > Alphaproteobacteria > Rhodospirillales > Azospirillaceae > Azospirillum > Azospirillum thiophilum. Next base: position 207,654 of record NZ_CP012405.1, on the reverse strand, counting down.
CATAGACGAGCGGCACCCCGCGCAGGTCAGGCGCCGCCAATGCCCGCAGCAGTGCCGGACCGGGCATCCGCAGCCGGCGCGACGGCAAGGCGATGCACCGCTCGGCCATCGCAGCCGTGTCCGCATCGGCAAACAAATCCATCGCGGCGACCTGCTTCCCACCGCGGCGGGCACTGGCCGACAGCGCCCGTGCCGACAGCGCCACGACCATCAGGTCCGGTCCGGGCATGGTCTCGCCCCTGTGAACCAAGGGGGGACGATCCACAGCGGAAACGGTGGCGTCACTCTTCGGGATTACCGCCTGCGTCAAGATTGCGCGCCCTCTTGCGAAAGCAGCTTGAATATTAATTCGCACCGCCAACAATCACGCCAAGGGGCCATCTTTGCAACGGCGCTTCCGGACAACGGTGTGGCTGCGTCCTCGGCGCGGCGTGGGGGAAGACAGGATGTACGAAACCGCAATGCCTGCGGAGCCTCCGTCGATTCCCGTCACCGACGACCCGGCAGCGCCGGTTCCGGCGGCCCTGGCAGTGGAGGATCTCAGCCATGGCTTCGGCAAGCGCGTGGCGCTGGACCGCGTATCCTTTGCGGTTCCCCCGGCCGGCTTCACCATGCTGCTCGGCCTCAACGGCGCCGGCAAGACGACCTTGTTCTCGCTGATCACCCGGCTTTACACCAACCGCACCGGTGCCATCCGCATCTTCGGCTTCGACCTGCGACGACATCCGACCCGCGCATTGGCGCGCATCGGCGTGGTGTTCCAGCAGCCGACGCTCGACCTCGATCTCTCCGTGCGCCAGAATATGCGCTATCACGGCGGCCTGCATGGGATGCGGCCGTCCGATTGCGAAGCCCGCGCGATGGAGGAGTTGGAGCGCATCGGCTTGGCCGACCGCGCCGACGAGAAGGTCCGCACCTTGTCCGGCGGGCAACGCCGCCGGGTCGAGATCGCCCGTGCCTTGCTGCACCGGCCGAGCCTGCTGCTGCTCGACGAACCGACCGTCGGCCTCGACGTCGAAGCACGCCGGCACATCCTGCACCATGTCCGCACGCTTTGCCGGGAACAGGGGCTGGCCGTGCTCTGGGCCACCCATCTGATGGACGAGGCGGAAGCCGACGACACCATCGTCGTGCTGCACCAGGGACGCCTGCACGCCGCCGGCACCATACGCTCGCTCTGTGCGGCCACCGGCACGGCGACCCTGCCCGACGCCTTCGCGTCCCTGACGTCACGGGAGGTTCGATGATGGGTGCCGCCGCCTACTGGTATTGCCTGCGCAGCATCATCGTCCGCGAGGGCCTGCGCTTCGTCCATCAGCGCGAGCGCTTCTTCGCGGCGCTGGTACGGCCGCTGGTCTGGCTGGCGATCTTCGCCGTCGGCTTCCGCGCGGTGCTGGGCGTGTCGATCATCCCGCCCTATGAGACCTACATCCTCTACGACGAATATGTGGTTCCCGGGTTGGTCGCGATGATCCAGCTGTTCAACGGCATGCAGAACTCGTTGTCGATGGTCTACGACCGCGAGATGGGCAGCATGCGGACATTGCTGGTCAGCCCGCTGCCGCGCTGGTACCTGCTGATGGCCAAGCTGCTGGCCGGCGTCGCGGTGTCGATCGCACAGGTCTATGTGTTCCTCGGCATCGCCTGGCTATGGGGGGTGGAGCCGCCGCCGCTCGGCTACCTCGCGGCGCTGCCGGCGCTGCTGCTCAGCGGGCTGATGCTGGGCGCACTGGGGCTGCTGCTGTCGTCCTTCGTCAAGCAACTGGAGAATTTCGCCGGCGTGATGAACTTCGTGATCTTCCCGATGTTCTTCGCCTCCTCCGCCCTCTACCCGCTGTGGCGCATCAAGGAGGGCAGCCCGTCGCTGTACCTGATCGCCGCCTTCAACCCCTTCACCCAGGCGGTGGAGCTGATCCGCTTCAGCCTCTATCTCCGAGTCGACGGCACGGCATTGCTTGCGGTGGCCGGTTGCCTGGCGGTGTTCCTCGGTGCCGCGGTGCTCGCTTACGATCCCGGCCGCGGTTTCTGGGCCCGGCGCGGCGGACCGACGGAACAATCCTGACATGCCGACCGGAAGCGCGGCTTTTTCATCCGTACGGATTACCCCATTTGTTTCAACATATCCGCTATTTCGCTTCTTTTGAAAACTTTTGAACGATAGCGGAAAATAATCTTCACAGCTTATATTTATTTGATCAAACTGAATGTCAGCATCACCAACATAGTGCGGGTCTGTTTAGAACCTCGCCAAGGATCTGGCTCCGGCATCGATAACCGGGGTGCCTGCGATGCTGCAGAAGTTTGGATGCGGACTATCAGGAACCGATGCCCCGACGCCGACCGGATCGACGTCGGGCCTCACTCATGGAGGGAACACGCCCTCTGAAGAACCGACCCTCGTCGCCGCACCTCCACCGGGACAACCGACCACCCCTTTAAAAATGGGAGGAAACAAATGAACCCTTTTGTGCGCTGTCTGCTCGTCACTGCCGCAATCCAGGCGACCGCTCTCGCCGCCCCCGCAGCCCATGCCAATGACGACACCCTGAAGAACCAGAAGGACCCGGCGAACTGGGCGATGCAGCTCGGCAACTATGCCGGCCAGCGTTACAGCCCGCTCGACCAGATCACCCGCGACAACGTGAAGAACCTGCGTCCGATCTGGCAGTTCTCCACCGGCGTGCTGCGCGGTCACGAAGGCGGTCCCGTCGTGATCGGCGACACGATGTACATCTCCACTCCGTTTCCCAACAATGTCTATGCGCTCGACCTCAACGACAACGGGCGCATCAAGTGGAAATACGAGCCCAAGCAGGATTCGACCGTCATTCCGGTGATGTGCTGCGACACCGTCACCCGCGGCGTCGCGGTGGCAGGCAACAAGCTGTTCCTGGGCCAGGCCGACAACACGCTGGTGGCGCTGGACGCCGGCACCGGCAAGGTGCTGTGGAGCGCCAAGAACGGCGACGCGACCAAGGGCGAGACGCTGACCGCCGCCCCGATGGTGGTGAAGGACAAGGTCTATGTCGGCATCAGCGGCGGCGAGTTCGGTGTCCGCGGCCACTTGACGGCCTACGACATCAACACCGGCAAGATGGTGTGGCGGGCCTATTCGACCGGTCCCGACAAGGACGTGATGATCGACCCGCAGAAGACGATGATGCTCGGCAAGCCGATCGGCGAGCCCGACCTGGGCATCAAGACCTGGCCGGCCGACCAATGGAAGATCGGCGGAGGAACCACCTGGGGCTGGTACACCTACGATCCCGAACTGAACCTGATCTATTACGGCACCGGCAACCCCGGCACCTGGAACCCGGCCCAGCGTGCCGTCGACAAGGACCGGGCCAAGAGCGACAACAAATGGTCGATGACCATCTTCGCCCGTGATGCCGACACCGGACAGGCGAAATGGGTGTTCCAGAAGACCCCGTTCGACGAATGGGACTATGACGGCGTCAACGAGAACATCCTGGCCGACGTGACCATCGGCGGACAGCAGCGCAAGGCCCTGATCAACTTCGACCGCAACGGGTTCGCCTACACCATCGACCGCACCAACGGCGAATTGCTGGTCGCGCAGAAATACGATCCGACCGTGAACTGGGCGAGCGAGATCGACATGAAGACCGGCCGCCCCAAGGTCAACGACAAATACAGCACCTTCGCCCAGGGCGAGGACCACAACACCACCGGTGTCTGCCCGGCGGCGCTGGGGTCCAAGGACCAGCAGCCGGCATCCTATTCGCCTGACAGCGGCCTGGTCTATGTGCCGACCAACCACATCTGCATGGATTACGAGCCCTTCAAAGTCGAGTATTCGGCCGGACAGCCCTATGTCGGCGCGACGCTCAGCATGTATCCGGCCCCGAACTCGCACGGCGGCATGGGCAATTTCATCGCCTGGGATCCGGCTGCCGGCAAGATCGTCTGGTCGAAGCCGGAGCGTTTCGCGGTGTGGAGCGGCGCCCTGTCGACCAAGGGCGGCGTTGGCTTCTACGGGACGCTGGAAGGCTTCCTGAAGGCGATCGACCTGCGTGACGGCAAGGATCTGTACAGCTTCAAGACCGCGTCCGGCATCATCGGCAACGTCAACACCTACATGCACAAGGGCAAGCAGTACATCGCCGTCCTGTCGGGCGTCGGCGGCTGGGCCGGCATCGGGCTGGCCGCCGGACTGACCGGCGAACAGGAAGGTCTCGGTGCGGTGGGTGCCCACAAGTCGCTCGGCGAATACACCCAGCTCGGCGGCATGCTGAGCGTCTTTGCCCTGCCGGACAACCAGTGACGTGTTCCCAAGAGGGCGCCGGTCCTGGGGGGCCGGTGCCCTCTCCTATCCGATAGTCGGCACCGACGAGAAAAGGCAGTGGGGAGAGATATCGAGATGCCCAATTACCTGATCGGGCTGTGCGCCGCACTGGGGTTCGCCGCGACATTGACCCTCGGCAGCGCATTCGGCCAGCAGGATGCGACACAGAGCCCGTCCGCTCCGAACCGGACGGCGCAAACTCCACCGGACGGGAAGAGCGCCCCGCAGGAGGCGAAGGCCGCCGACCCCGAGGATCTGGTGGACGACGAGGGCGTGCCGCTCTATGCGGTGCGGGATGGCAAGGTGGACCAGGGCACCTACAACGGCTACCGGCGCTACGCCTCGTCCTGCCATGTCTGCCACGGGCCGGACGGGCTGGGATCGTCCTTCGCGCCATCCCTGGTCGATTCCCTCAAGCAGATGGATTATTGGAAATTCACCGATGTGGTGACCAACGGCCGCACCAACATGGGCGCAACCGGCGACAAGGTGATGCCGACCTTCGGCTCCGATCCCAATGTGATGCTCCATCTCGCCGACATCTACCGCTATCTCAAGGCGCGCTCCGACGACAAGGTCGGCCGCGGCCGGCCCGAGCGGTTCAAGGCACCGTCATGAATCCGGGCCGTGTGTCCGGAATGATCCGACGACCCGCGACAAGACTGGCCGGCGTGGTGGCCGCGGCGCTGTGCGCAGCGGCCGCATCCGCCGGCAGCCCCGCCCGGGCGGCGGAGGGCATCCCGACGGAGGTGCTGCGCGTCTGCGCGGACGCCAGCCTGCTTCCCTTCTCCAACGACCGCGGCGAGGGTTTCGAGAACCGGATCGCCCGGCTCATCGCCGACGAGCTGAAGCTGCCGCTGACCTTCACCTGGTGGCCGCAGACCATCGGCTTCGTCCGCAACACGCTGCGCACCCGCCAGTGCGATCTGGTGATGGGGACGGCGGTCGGCGAGGAGCTGATGCAGAACACCAACCCCTATTACCGCTCCACCTACGCCCTGATCTACCGCAAGGATTCCGGGATCACGGCGAAGACGCTGGCGGATCCGTCGTTGCAGGGTGCGCGCATCGGGGTGGTCGCGCGCACGCCGCCGTCGGAGGCGATGTTGCGCCACGGGCTGACCAACCTGGAACCCTACCAGCTGGATACCGACACGCGAGCCCATCACCCGGCGCAGCAGGCGGTCGAGGATGTCGCTGCGGCCCGGACCGACGCCGCGATCCTGTGGGGGCCCATCGCCGGCTATTTCGCCGCCCGGCAGCCGGTGCCGCTGGCGGTCGTGCCGCTGAGGGACGAGCCGGGAACCTCGCCCTTCCAATACATGATCTCCATGGGCATCCGCCCGGACGAGCCGGACTGGCGGCACTGGCTGAACGGCTTTATCGTGCGCCGCCAGGGCGACATCGACCGCATTCTGACCGAATACCATGTCCCGCTCGCCGAAGCCGACGGAACGATCCGGGCGGCTGTGCCGGAACCCGACGGCTACCGGATGGCGGATTACCGGTCTCCGACACCGCCATCCCTGGGTAGCGCCGGGACGGTGGGACCGGCCGACGTCGAGCGGCTGGCAAAGGCCGGCGCCGTCCTGATCGACGTCCTGCCGACGCCGCCGAAGCCCGACGGGCTGTCGGCGCAAAGCCGCTGGGTTCCGCCACCGCACCGCAGCCTTCCGGGTGCCCATTGGCTGCCGAATGTCGGCTACGGTGCCCTCTCGGCCGAGCAGGAGGCCTATTTCCGGACCAACCTGGAGGCGCTGACCGGCGGCGATCGCAAGCGCCCGCTGGTGGTGTTCTGCCAGCCCGATTGCTGGATGAGCTGGAACGCCGCCAAACGCGCGATGGCGATGGGCTATCAGGCGGTCAACTGGTATCCCGCCGGCACCGACGGCTGGACGGCGTCCGGCCGCGAGCTTGTCACCGTCGAACCGGAACCCCGGCCGGAACCCCGGGCGGCCAACTGAGTGCCGCCCCTTCCGGACAGTGGATCAGGGCAACAGCGCCGACAGCAGGCGCGCGATCTGGCCCAGCCTCTGCTCGATGCGGGCGGGCTGCTCGCACACCGCGGTCTGCGCCCGCCGCCGGTCGTCGAGGATGCGGCGGTCCCAGGCGATGGCACTCTTGATCTCCTGGGCACGGGACGCATCGCCCGAAGCCGCGTCGAGGTCACGCAGGGCGGCTGCGATGCGCTCGCGCAGGGCCCGCTGGTGCTGGGCATAGCGCTCGATCGAGGCGATGGCCGCGCTGCGCTGGCGGTCGAGGGTCTGGAAGGTTCCGGCGAAGACCTGTGCCAGCTTGCCGTCCCTCCCCTCCCCCGCGGCCGCCGCCAGCGCCGCGGCCTCCGGTTCCAGCGTGGCGGCATCGACGCTGCCGTCGGCCGCGCGCCGGACCAGGGTGGCGACCGCCGGATCCCTTTGCCAGCCGTCTCCCAGCCCATCGATCGGCGGGCCATCCCAGACGGAGGCCGGCGACAGGGTCGGGACCAGGATTTGCGGACAGGGCCAGTCCGGGTTCTTCGGATCCTGCGCGGCGGCCGACGCCGGCAACCCGATGATCAGAACCGCGGCGAGGGCGAGAGGATGTCGGTGCATGACGGGAATGATGGCAACACTGACGATCCGGTTCAATCGGAACCGGTGCGCAAAAGGGGAAGCCCGATGGATCATGCGGAGAGGAGGACCGGAGCCGCTATGATCTGCATGATAATGATCGGCTTGGCGGCATCGTTCGCCTACGCAACCGCCGCCGCCGCGCGGACCCTGGTGTTGGACATCGAGCTGGAGGACACCAGCGGCGAGCCACCCGCACCGGACCATGCGGCACGGTTGAAGCAGGTCAGCGCGGAGCTCCGTCGCCATCTGGACGACAGGGGCTATGAGGTGATCGACGGCGACGCGACGGCGCGGCTGGTCCCGCCGGGGACGGAGATCCGCTCCTGCAACGGCTGCGAGGATGGGATTGCGCGTGCCGCCGGCGCCGACCTCGTGGTCTTCGGCGTCGTCCACAAGGTCAGCAGCCTGATCCTGTGGATCGCCCTGGTGGTCGAGGATGTCGGCACCGGCCGGGTGGTGACGACGGCGCGCGGCGACATCCGCGGTGACAATGCCGCCGCGTGGTCGCGCGGCGTCGCCTGGCTGGTGGAGCATCGGCTGGCGGACCATGCGCCGGTGAAGCGATGAGCGGCGGCCGCCCGGCGGATGCTGCGGCAGGTGGCAAGGAGGATCGGGACATGCCGGACGATACCCAGAGCGGCTACCGCACCATCATGAACGTCCTGCGGCCGGCAGCGTCGCCCACCAACGCCGGCATGCGTCGCTACGATCTTGTGCTGCATGATTATGTCGGCGACTTCCGCATCGGCGTCTGGGATCATGAGAAGACCGGAACCCAGCGCGTCCGCGTCAATCTGGCCGTCACCGTGGAGGTGCCGAACCGGCCCTTCGTCGACGATCTCGACGCCGTCGTCTCCTACGAATACCTGATCCAGGGTGTCGAGGCCTTCGCGCAGAGCCCCCACATCCAGTTGCTGGAGGTGCTGGCTGAGAAACTGCTGGCGCTGTGCCTGTCGCCGCCGCAGGCGGTCTCCGCCCGCGTGCAGGTGGAAAAGCTGGAAATCGTCCCGCGGGCGACCGGCGTCGGCGTGGTGTTGACCGGCACGCGGGCGGTGACGCAATGAACGGGCCCTGGATCGTCAAGCTGGGCGGCAGCCTGTGGAACGGCGACACCCTCCGCCCCTGGCTTTCCCATCTCGCGGCCGAGCGGGCACGGCGCATCGTCATCGTCCCCGGTGGCGGCCCCTTTGCCGACACCGTCCGCCACGCGCAACCGGTGCTCGGCTATGGCGCGCGGGCGGCGCACCGTATGGCGATCCTGGGCATGGAGCAATATGGGCTGGCGCTGCTCGACCTGGAGCCGGGGCTGGTCCCGGCGCGGACGGTCGCCGACATGGAAGCGGCGCCGGGAGCCGCGGTCTGGCTGCCGGCTCTGCTGGCGGCCGAGGCGGATGTCGAGGAAAGCTGGGACGTCACCTCCGACACGCTCGCGGCATGGCTGGCGGAGCGGCTGGGGGCCGACCGGCTGGTGCTGGTGAAATCGGTGCCGCTGCCGACGGAAACGGCCGACGCGCTGGCGCTGTCGCGGATCGGCGTGATCGACCCGGTCCTGCCGAACCGCATGGGACGCCTGTCGGCGGAAGTCCGCTGCGTCGGGTGCGACGACCTGCCCCTGTTCGCGACGGACCTGCGTGGCGGCACGCCGGCCGGCACGCTGCTGCTGTCGGCCGAGAGGCTGGCGGACACGGAACCGGAGGCGGCATGGTCCGGCACATTCTCTTCCTGACCGGCTCCCTGGCGGAGGATCGGCTGCGTCAGGTCCTGGATTCGCTCCATCCCCTGCCCTTCGAGGCGAGAATCGTCAATCTCGGTGTCAAGGTCGCCGCCCTCGCCACCACGGAGATCGTGCTGCGAAGGTTGGACTCCGCGCGCGGCGCCGATCTGGTTCTGTTGCCGGGCCGTTTCCGCGGCGATCTCGGCATCCTCGCCACCCATTTCGGCACGAGGTTCGAGCGCGGCCCCGACGAGCTCGAGGATCTGCCGCAATTCTTCCAGCGGCAGGCCCGCCCGCTCGACCTCAGCCGCCACGACACCCGCATCTTCGCCGAGATCGTCGACGCGCCATCGCGCGATACCGGCGCCATCCTCGCCAAGGCCACCGAACTGCGGGCCGAAGGAGCCGACATCATCGATCTCGGCTGCCTGCCCGATACCCCCTTCCCCCATCTGGAGGAAGCGGTCGCCGCCCTGCATGGCGCCGGCTTCGCCGTCAGTGTCGATTCCCTGAATGCGGACGAGTTGCGCCGGGCCAACAGGGCCGGTGCCGACTATCTGCTCAGCCTGACCGAGGAGACGCTCCACCTCGCCGACGAGGGCGATGCCGTGCCGGTGCTGATCCCGACCACTCCGCAAGATCTGGCCAGCCTCGCACGCGCCATCGACCGCATGACCCGCCGTGGCCGCCGTTTCCTGGTCGATCCGATCCTGGAGCCGATCCATCACGGCTTCACCGACTCCCTGCTGCGCTACCGGACGGTGCGGGAGCGCTGGCCGGACGCCGAGATCCTGATGGGGATCGGCAACGTGACCGAGTTGACCGACGCCGATACGCCGGGCGTCACCGCGGTATTGATGGGCGTGGTCTCGGAGCTGCGCATCGCCAACGTCCTGGCGGTGCAGGTCAGCCCGCATTGCCGACGCGCCATCCGCGAATTCGACGCGGCGCGGCGCCAGTTCTTCGCAGCCCGCGCTGCGCGAAGCATGCCGCGCGGCTTCGGCAGCGGGCTGTTGTGCCTGCGCGACCGCCGGCCCTTCGTCCGCAGCGCCGAACAGATCGCCGAAACCGCCACGCAGATCCGCGACCCGAATTACCGCATCGAGGTCAGCGCGGAGGGGATCCATCTCTACAACCGCGACGGCCACCACCTTGCCAGCGATCCGTTCGACCTGTTCCCCCGGCTCGATCCGGGAACCGATGCCGGCCACGCCTTCTATCTGGGGGTAGAGTTGGCACGGGCGCAGATCGCGTGGCAGCTCGGCAAGCGATATGCGCAGGACAGCGCGTTGCGCTGGGGTGTCGCGACCGATAGCCCGATCAACGATCAGGCCGGTGATCAGGCCGGTTTCCAAGCCGAGGGCCCGACCAGACGATGCCCCTGATACGCGAAACCATCATCACGACGACCGACGCCGATGGGCGGCCCCATGTGGCGCCGATGGGGGTGACGATCGAGCCGGACCGGGACGGTGAACGGATGGTGCTTGCCCCGTTCCGGCCATCGCGGACGCTGGACAACCTGCTCGCCCGGCGCTGCGCCGTCGTCAACCACACCGACGACGTGCGGGTCTTCGCCGGCTGCATCAGCGGACGCCGCCGCGACTGGCCGACCGTCCCGGCCGAACGGGTCGATGCGCCGCGGCTGGCCGGCTGTCTGGCCCATGAGGAGGTTGCGGTCACGGAGGTTCTGGACGACCCGCTGCGCCCGCGATTCCTCTGCCGGACCGTCCATACCGCGGCACATGCTGACTTCCACGGCTTCAACCGGGCACAGGCGGCGGTGATCGAGGCGGCCATCCTGGCCAGCCGCCTGCACATGCTGCCCGCCAACAAGATCGTGCAGGAGATCGACTATCTGTCCATCGCCATCGGCAAGACCGCCGGCCCGCAAGAGTTGGAAGCTTGGGGCTGGCTGATGGACCACATCGCCGCACATCGCGCCGGGGAGAACCCATGACAGGTTGGCTTGCCAGCGTCGCGAACGACGCCGAAATCGCCCGGATCCTGCCTGCGGCACCCGACATCCTGGATCTGAAGGATCCTGCCGCCGGGGCATTGGGGGCTTGGCCGGTCGAGCACATTGCCACGACGCTTCGCGCACTGGCGTTCCTGCCCGGACGCCCGCAGCTCAGCGCCACCATCGGCGACCATCCGATGAAGCCCGATATCGTTCTGCCGGCAGCGCGGCGCGTCGCTGAGACCGGGGTTGATTTCGTGAAGATCGGCTTCACGCCGGAGGGTGCCCCGGATCGCTGCATCGATGCGCTGGCGCCATTGGCGGCGAGAGGAACCCGGCTGATCGCCGTGCTCTTAGCCGACCAGTGGCCGACCGACCCTGGCTGCCTGCCGATCGACAGGATCGCGGCCGCCGGCTTTGCCGGAGCGATGCTCGACACGGCGGGAAAACGCCATGGCCTTCGCCACCATTGGCCGGATGGGCAGCTCGCGGCGTTCGTGACCTGCACGCGCTCGCTCGGTTTGCTGACGGGGCTGGCGGGTTCGCTGCGGGTCGCGGATATCCCGGCCCTGCTGGCGCTGTCGCCCGACTATCTCGGCTTCCGCGGCGCGCTGTGCGGGGGAGAGCGGACCGCGGACATCGATCCGCAGGCCGTATGCCGCGTCGCCGCCCGAATGGCGGGACGCCCGATCCCGGACCCGCCGATTGCAGCCCTCACGCCCCGTCCGACGGAGAATGGCCCCGCCACAGGGCGATGACGGATGCGCCGCCCGTCATCGAGCCGGCCTTCGTGCGCGCCTCGTCGGGCAACAGCTCGCCTGCCGTCATGCTCAGATAGCGCGCGCAGCTGACACGCAGGAAGGAGGCCAGATTCTGCACTGCGCCATGGGCCTCCACGACCTCGTCATGGAGGGTGACGATGAGGCGGTTGGTCGTGGTCCCCTGTTCCGCAGCGATGTCCGACAGGATAGTCCAGAACAGGTTCTCCAGCCGAATACTGGTGACCATGCCGTGGATGCGCACCGATCGGGATCGCGCCTCGTAAAGGATCGGGTCGGTGTTGACGAAGATCCGGCACATGCCTCGGCCCCCCTTCGAACAAGGTCTACTTCATGCTTCAGGCCGGAGTCAGCGGCCGGTGTCAGGCTTGGCCGACGACGACGCCCATCCCCGTCCTATCGTCCCGCGTCTTGCCGGCCGTCGTGCGCCTGATGCCGTGCTGGCTCATTTTCCGGTAAAGCGTGCTTCGGGAAATACCGAGCACCGTCGCGGCGTCCGAGAGATTGCCGCCGGTCGCAGCGATCACGTCCTCGATGGTGCGCTGTTCGGTCACCGTCAAGGACATGGGGGACACGACCGGCGACTGCATGCCGGGAGACATGGCGGCCGACATTCCAAGCGGCATCGGCGGACTCCGCAACGGCCAGCCGTCGGCAGCCGCGTTGCCGCAGGCGTCGCGCAACTCCTCGGGAAGATCGTCGATGCCGACGATGCCGCCGGTGGAGAGCAGAACCGCGCGCTCGACCAGATTCCTCAGTTCCCGCACATTGCCAGGCCAATCATACCGATGCAGCCGCTCGAACGCCTCGGCCGTGAAGCGGACGGGTCCGCGCCCATGGCGGGCGGCGAGTTGACCATTGAAATGGGCGATCAGGCGCGGAACGTCGCCCTGACGCTCCCGCAGCGGCGGCACCCGCAGGGCGGTCACGGCAAGACGGTGGTACAGATCCCGCCGGAACCGGCCGGCGGCCACCTCCTGCCGCAAATTCCGGTTGGTCATGGCGAGCAGCCGGACCGAGACCCGCCGCGGCGTGCCGTCGCCGATGCGGTACAGCACGCCCTCCTCCAGAACCCGCAGCAGGTAGGGCTGAAGATCCAGCGGCAGTTCGCCGATCTCGTCGAGGCACAGGGTTCCGCCGTCCGCCAGCTCGAAGCGGCCCGCCCGTCCTTCGGCCGAAGCGCCGGTGAAGGCGCCGCGCACATAGCCGAACAGCTCGCTGCCCAGCATCTCGCGGGAGACCGCACCGCAGTTGAACGGCACGAATGGACCGCCGGACACCATGCTGTGACCGTGTATGGCGCGCGCGAACAGTTCCTTTCCCACCCCGGTCTCACCCTCGATCAGGATGGGAACCGGCAGAGGAGCTAGCCGCTCCCCCTGTCCGATCACCGCGCGCAGGCTGTCGCTGCCGCCGACGATGTCGGCAAAGCGCGAGCGCGCCTGGTCGGATTCATCGGCAGCCGGCCTGCGACCGGGCGACGGTTTGGCGGATGCCATGCCGGGAATGACCAGCAACGTGCCCCGCCGTTCGCCGTCGAGCATCAGCGGCCTTACCCAGTCGGCCGGAACCGGCAGCCGGCCGGTCGTCCCATCGCCCGCCGCATCCCCGGCCCCCACCCCCGCTCCGGCAATGGGCAGCCTGGTCCCCCGGCTCAACTGCGGCAGCTCCGACCCGAGGCTGGCCTTCAGCAGGTGTGCGGCCTTGCGGCTGGCATAGAGGAGGCGGCCGCGGGCATCCAACGCGATCAGCCCCTCGCCCGCATATTTCTGGCTGTCCTCCAGGCAGGCTTCCAGGAGGCGCACATGCTCCGCCTCGGTCTGGCGGGCGAGGTTCCATTCGACCTGCCGGGCGGCGACCACCGCCAGCGCCAACGCCTGCCCGCTGAAGCCTTGCTTCAGCCCGGAGATGTCGAGCAGCCCAACAACCGATCCGTCGACCGGATCGTGGATCGGTGCGCCGGCGCAGCTCCATCCCTTGATCCCGGCGCAGTAATGCTCCGCCGCCTGGACCATCACCGGCTGTTTGGAGGCAAGCGCCGTGCCGATGCCGTTGGTGCCGGCACAGCTCTCGCTCCAGTGGCCGCCGCAGCCCAGGCTGATATCGCGCGCCGCGTTCAGCGTCGCCCGGTCGCCGGCGGCCTCCAGCACCACCCCGCCGGCATCGGTGATCAGCATCACCGTCCGGGTTCCGGCCAGCAGATCGGCCGCCTCCGCCAGCGTCGTGGCCGCCGCCTGGAGCAGATCGCGGTTGTCGCGGCGCAGGGCCTCGATCTGGTCCCTGCCTACAACCGGGGCCGCCCCTGCCCGCGCATCGACCAGGAAACTTTGGCACCGTGCCCAGGACCGGATCACCACGTCGCGAACCGGCAGGTTCTCGCGTCTGGATCCGGACAGGAAATCCTCCCACGCCTTCATCGTCGCCGTTTCGCCCTCCACCAGCGCATGGAGGGCCGGACCGGACGAGGCAACGGCCCGACGGCCGATGCCGACCTCTTCGTTGGTCAACACACTCCCCTCCCTGCTACCCGGCGTCTTCCGCGGTTGCTTCCCCGTGCGCCGATTGTGCTTTGGTCCGGATGCAGAGACTCACCCCATATGCTCGGCATGCCGAATTGTTCGTATAGAAAATCATAAGCCGAACTGAAGCGGGAGCGGTAGTAGCGGAATACTCTATGGCCTTTTTCCTTGTCCTTTTCCCGAAGGTGGAGGGGCGCTCGCGATGGGAGGGACGGCAGGAGCGGCGAAGGACGGCTCAGGTCCGCCCATACCGCTCCATTCCGCCGCCGCGGGCCGGGCCGGCGGTGGGATCGGTATCGTCGGGGATGTCGGCGATCAGGGTATGGGTGGTCAGGATCAGCTTGGCGACCGACACCGCGTTCTGCAAGGCCAGCGCGGTGACCTTCACCGGGTCGATGATCCCGGCGGCGAACAGGTCGCCGAAGCGGCCGGTCCGGGCATCGAATCCCGCGCCGTCGGGCAATTCAGCGACACGGGCGGCGACGCCGCGCCCATCGACACCGCCGTTCTCGGCGATGCAGCACAGTGGTTGCAGCATCGCCCGCTGCAGCAGCAGCACCCCGGCGCGTTCCCCCTCCCCGACATCCTCGGCCAGCCGGTCGAGCAGCGGAGCGATACGGGCCAGCGCGGTGCCGCCGCCGGGCACCACCCCTTCCGCCAGGGCGGCGCGGGCGGCGGCGAGCGAATCCTCCAGAAGCTGCGCGACCCGCTTCTGTTCAACCGGCGTTGCACCGCCGACCTCGATCAAGGCGGTGCCCTGCGTCAGCTTCGCCAGCCGCTGGGACAGCTTGTCCCGCTCGATGTTGGGCGGCGCCTCCTCCCACTGGGTCCGGACCAGGGCACGGCGGGCCGCCAGCGCATCGGCCCGGCCATGGCCGCGCAGGATGGAGGTGCGGGCGGCAGACACCTCGACCCGGTCGGCGCTCCCCAGATCCTCCGCCGTCACGCTGTCGAGGCGTCCGCCGAGATCGCGGGCGACCACGCGCCCGCCGGTCAGGATCGCGATGTCCTCCATCGTCGCCTGACGCCAGTGCCCGAATTCCGGCGGGTTGATCGCCACCACGGTGGCGCGGCCGTCGCGGCGCAGCGCCATCAGCACCGCCACCACCTCCGGCGCGACGCTGTCGGCGACGATCAGCAGCGGGCGCCGGGCGGCGGCAATGCGGTCGATCAGGCGCAGGACCGGGTCCGGATCGGCGATCTTGTGGTCGGTCAGCAGGATGTACGGCCGCTCCAGCACCGCCGTCTGGCCGGTCGGCTCGGTCGCCATATGATGGGACAGGAAGCCGCGGTCGAGCACCATGCCCTCCAGCACATGCAGTGCCGTCGGCGCGCCCGGCTGGCCGTACTCGATGTCGATCACCCCATCCGTCCCGACCCGGCGTAGCGCGTCGGCCACGAGGTGCCCCAGCGCCGGATCGGTCGCGGCGACGGTCGCCACCTGTTCCAGCCGGGCATGGCCCTCCAGCGGCCGGGCCATGCCGCGGAGCCGGTCGACGACGAAGCCGCAGGCACGGTCCATCCCGCCGATCAACTCGACCGAGCCATGGCCGTCGGCAAGCACGGCGACGCCATCCTGGATCAGCGCGTCGGCCAGCACGGTGGCGGTGGTGGTGCCGTCGCCGGCCACGTCGTTGGTCTGCTTAGACACCTCGCGCACCACCTGCGCGCCCATGTTCTCGAAGCGGCAGGGCAGCTCGATCTCCGCGGCGATGCTGACCCCGTCGCGCGAGATCATCGGCGTGCCGATGGGACGGTCGATGATCGCGTTGGTGCCTTTCGGCCCCAAGGTGCCGCGCACCGCCAGCGCCAGTTTCCCGACCCCGCGCGCCAGCGCGGCCCGCGCCTCGGCATGGTGCAGCATCATCTTCGCCATGGCGTCGTTTCCTCCCGTTCTTGGTTCTGCAATCTTGGAAAAAGGAGGCGGGGTCCGCCGGACCTGAGCGGTCCCCGCCCCTGCGCTCATTCGTAGGCGAGCGCGTCGTCCATGTTGCCGAAGAGGACGACAGTGTCCTCGTCGATCATCACCATGCGGCCATAATGGGTGGAGGTGGAGATCTCGAAGATGTGCGGCGTCATCTCGCGCCCCAGCGCCTCGCCGATCTCGCTCATCCTGAACTCGATCTTGCCTTCGCCGTCGATACGGATCATCGCCGGCAGATAGGTGACGGTGATGCCCGGCTTGCTCTCCATCACCTCGGCGATGCAGCGCGCTTCGACGCTGTCATTCATGGTCACGCCGCACTGGTGGGAAATGGTGCTGTCCTGGGTGATGTCCTTCAGCGGCTTGAACAGCTGCTGCACGGTGGTCACGCTCATGGTTCTTGTCCTCTCATGACGGAAGCCGGCGGGTGGAACGGAAAGGGTCACTCGGCCGCGGCGCCGGCAACCGCGGCAGCCGCCGGAGCGGCCACCGGAGCGGCATTGGGAGTGGCCGCCTGCACCGCCTCCACCGGCGGCAGGGCCGGCAGGTCGGCGTCGATGCCGACTTCGCGCCCGATGGCCGCCACCCGGTTGCGCGCCCGCTCGAAGGCTTCCGCGAAGCTCGCCGCCTTGACCCGCGGCAGCGACCACAGCGGTTGCAGTTGCAACGCCGCCTTCATCGCCAGCCCGCCATGGTGGGCGAACCAGCTCTGCAGCATGTCGCGGTTCGCCTCGCCATGGACCGGGTCGCGCAGCAGCAGGGCGAACAGCTCCACCCCATTGGCGAGGTTGCGTTCATAGTCGGCTTCCGCCGCCGAGATGACCGACGGGGTGGAGAAGTCGTTCTGGGCGGCCGCCACCTGCATGACGAAGCCGCTGCGGAACAGTTCGCCGACCAGCGGTTCGAAGACGAGGTTGACGGCGAAATACTGCTCCAGGAAATCGGTCGCGGCGCGGATATGCTCGACCGCCTCGCGGCAGGGCTGCCAGATCGGGTCGTCCAGCCAATGCGCCTTGCCGGCATCCAGGTCGAACCCTCCGATGTCGCTGCCGACCTCGGCCAGATAAAGCGTGAGATCCTGGGCGAAGCGCAGCTTGTAGGAGGCGTTGGTCAGGATGGCGTTGTTGACCATCTGGGTGTAGCCGTAGCGCTGGGCTCGCATCAGCGCCGTGCCCAGCCCGTATTCGGCATGCTTGAAGGCGCCGACATGGTTCTGGAGCAGGGTGACCCAGGCCTTGTCGAAGCGCTGGGGAGCGCCGGCGCGGCGTGCGTTCTCCACCACGTTCTGGATCATGCCGACGATGGTCGACTGGCGCTGGTAATGGGTGCGTTCCCATTCCTGGTCGGGAGCGCGGAAGCCGTGCCAGTCCGCGCATTTCAGCGCGGTCCAGTCCTTGGAATAGGTCGGCGTGCCGTCACCGAAGGAGATGATCCAGTTCTGAAGCAGGTAGCGCTCCGGATCGGGCTGGACGTCGACGGTCACGTCCTCGTAATGGGTCGCCTTGCGGCCCTTCGGCTCGAAGTAATTGTAGCGGCGGCTGTCGGACCCGGGAAATGTCTTGGCTCCGGCGGCGGCGGACGCAGATGCGGTATCCTGCATGGTCATCGTCGTTCCTCCCTTGATTTTGCAGCCCGGCTCAGCGGGTGGCGGGGGTGAATTTGTCGAAATAGATCCGTGCGGAATCGACGCCGGCCATCTGCAGGACCGGCAGGACCGCATCGATCATCGGCGGCGGCCCGCAGGAGAAGACATCGGCCTCCTCCACGTCCGGCATGGCGGACAGGTGCCGGCGCAGCACCTCGTGGACGAAGCCGGCCTCCCCGGCCCAGCCATCGCCGTCCTCGGCGTGCGACAAGGCAGGGATGAAGGCGAAATCGGGCAGGCTGCGGGCGAACTCCTCGAAGAGATCGAGATGGAACAGATCCCGGCGGCTGCGGGCGCCGTAGAAGAAGCGCACCGGCCGCGTCTCCCCGCTGGCGGCCTGATCGCGCAGGATCGACAGCAGCGGCGCCATACCCGATCCGCCGCCGACCAGGATCATCGGCCCGTCCCGGCCCTCGCGCCGGAAGCAGCTGCCATAGGGACCGCGGACCGCCACCCGGTCGCCGAGGGACAGACTGCCGTCCAACTGCCGCGAGAAGGCGCCGTCCGGATATTTCTTGATGATGAACTCCAGCCGTCCGCCATCCTCCGGCGGGTTGCCCATCGAGAAGGACCGGGTGATGCCGGCGCCGGGCAAGGTGATGTCGACATACTGGCCGGCCCAGAACTTCATCGGCTGGTCGAGCTCCAGCGTGATCGCCACGATGTCGTGGGTCAGCGCTTCCACCCCGGCCAACCGGGCAGTGAAATCCTTCACCGGGATGGAGCGGGACAGCAGATCCTCGTCGTAGTTCAGCAGTTCCACCGACACGTCGCTGTAGGCAAGCGAGCGGCACAGCAGGATGTGGTTGCTGTCGCGCTCCGGATCGGAGAGCGCGAAGGTGGAGTATTTCAGCATCTCGACGTCGCCGTCGATCAGCAGGCATTTGCAGGCGGAGCATTGCCCCTCCTTGCAGCCATGCATCAGCGAGACGCCTTGGCGGAAGGCCGCGTCGAGGATGGTTTCCCCTTCCGCGACCTCCATTTCGATGCCGACCGGCTCCAGCCGGACGGTGTGCACGGCCGGACTGTTCTGCAGCGCTTGTGCGGTCATGGTCTGTCGATCTCCGCGGTGATGTCCGCATGGGATCCCCGTCCCCCTTTCCGGTGGGAAAGGGGGTGGCCCCAGAGGTGATGCTGGGAATCAGACCCGGCGGATTTTGAAGCCCTTGCGGTACTCGTCCACATGGGCCTTGCGCTGGTCCGGAGTCATCTCGCGCAACGCCAGCAACGGGCTGCGGATCGTGTGGCCGCGCACATGGTCCAACGTCCACATGTCCTTCTCCTCGAAGGACAGATGCGGCTGGGCGACCAGCGTCTTCCCGTCGGGGCGGACGAAGCCCATGTCCTGGATGGCGTCGGCGAGATCCCAGCCGTCATAGACCTCCTCCCACTGGCGCCGGCCGGAGAAGCGGCCCATCGCCGGGGTCGGGCGCCCCTGGTATTCGGCCGCGAAGGCTTCCTTGTGGGTCCAGCGGTCGACCTCGGAGGCGTAGGTGTAGAGTTCGCCGTCGACCTCGTCGACCTGGAAATCCTCGCGGATGACGCAGGGAACCAGACTCGACCAGCAGCGATGCGGATAGACGTAGCCGGTGTCGGCGAAGGTGATGGGAACGCTGCCGGGCTTGCTGAGCTTGGCGTAATTCTCCCACCAGACGCCGAACTCGTCGTACCAGCCCGGATATTTGCTCTCGAACCATTCGAAGTCGCGTTCGGTCATCGCCTCGATGCGCCAGAAATTGGCCCACCAGCCGGCCGAGAAGAATTGCGCGATCTTGTGGACGTAGTTCTTCTTGACGATGCTGTCGAAGGCTTCGTGAACGTCGTCATGGTGGATCTTGATGCCGTACTTCTCCAGCGGCAGCAGGTAGGTGCGGTAGTAATCCTCGAAGATCCAGCGGTGCCACAGCTCGGCGTAGGATTCCTTGTTCTTGTCGCGATGCTTGGTGCCGTATTCGATGATCGTGCCGATGGCGGCATCGACGATCATGTGGTTCTGCCAGAAGGAGTAACGGATGTCGCGTTCCAGCAGCAGATGGTTGTCCGGCTCCTTCAGCACCGACATCAGCATCGAATGGCCGTTGCCGATGTGGCGGGATTCGTCGCTCTGCACCGACAGGAAAACGGTCGGCAGGGCATAGTCGCCGTTGCGTGCCGCCTCCGACGGCATGGCGACGAACAGCGTGTTGGTGAAGGCGGTCTCGGCCACGACCTGCAGGTAGATGTTCGATGCGGTGATGGCGTCACCGGTCAGGAAGGCCTCGCCGAACTGCCGGCCGATGGTGGTGGCGTAGCATTTGCCGAACGCCTTCTCGGTGATGTCGAACCCGGCCGGGTCGATATAGTTCTCCATGTACCATTTCTTGAGGTTCATCTGGATGGTCGAGTGCCGGAACTCGTCGATCATCTGCATGGTGAAGCCGGTGCGCAGGTCGTCGCCGGGCGCCAGCTGTCCCAGCGTCGCCATCGACCGCGCGGCCGAGATCTCCGGGAAGGGGATGATCGCCAGGAACAGCTTCATCCACTCGATCCAGCGCGGCTCGACATTGCGGAACATGTCGCCGCGCAGAGCCGCGTCCAGCGCACCGTAGACGCGGTTGTCCTTCTCCTCCTGCATCGGGAAGTAGGAGCGGAGGACCTGCTTCATCGGGTCGCGCGGCGCCTTGGAGATCTTGTAGTCGGTCGGAAAGGCCATCGCCTCCTTGACGTAGGACGGCGTCCAGCCGAGATCGGCGACGCGCCGTGCCGCCTCTGCGATGCCGATGCCTTTCTGGCTGGTGATCTTGTTCAGCGTCAATCCATCCGGCATGTCGTCTCTCCCCATGATTTTGATGAAGTTGATCCGGTGACCGGGCCTGAAGGACCGTGTGGGCTGCGCATGCCGGGTGATAGGGACGCCGGCATCCTGCAGACGGGATCGGCGGAACTGGTTCCGGCGGGCAGCACCGCTTCGAAGAGCCGCCGACTTCAGGCCGCTTGCGTCCGCCGAACCGGGGCGGCCGCATCGTCCATCCTATGAAGCAACGCCTGTGCCAACTCGCCAAGCGGTGCCAGGCACTCGGATTTCACAAATTGCTTGTTTCACTTACTGTCTCGATATGGGACGATTTGTCGCAGGATGTTGTCTCGAAACGAGACAGTCGAGACGGCCGGCGCCGGTGCGGTGCGGAGAAACGGGCCCTCCACCAACACCGCAGCCCCGGCCCGAATGATGGCATGACGCTTGCTCTTTCCTTTCGACGGCGCCGTCCCGGCCGGTCTGCGGATGAGATGCGGAGGCGCCGACACAGGCTTCGGAAGGAATTTGAAAAGATGAGGCATGCGAGACTGTCGCCGCGTCGCCTGGTGATGCTGCTGCTCCTTTTGTCGATGCCGTTCTCGCCCTTCACCCGGAAATCCGCGGCTGCGGAAGGCGAAACGCTGTTCCGGCAGCAATGCGGCACCTGCCATTCGGTGAAGAAGGACGATGGGCCGCGCGCCGGCCCGCCACTCTATGGGCTCATCGGCCGCAAGGCCGGAACGGCGGACGGCTTCGAGTATTCGGACGCGCTGCGCGGGGCCGGCTTCGCCTGGGATGCCGGCCATCTGGAGCGCTGGCTGGCCAACTCCAACGCGTTCGTTCCCGGCAGCTACATGAACTACCGCCAGGACGACGACAGCGTCCGCCGGAGCATCGTCAATTTCCTGGAAAGCAGCGCCACCCGCTGACGCCGCCCCATCAACGCAATCGCAGGAATCACCATGGCCAAGATCATCCACATGATGGTGCGCGTCCTCGACGAACAGCAGTCGCTGGACTTCTACGCGAAGGCTTTCGGGCTGGAGCCGGCCGACCGGCTGGCCTTCGACGGCTTCACCTTGATCTACCTGCGCAACGCCGAGAATGACGTCGAACTCGAACTGACCGTCAACCATGACCGCGCCGCCCCCTACACGCACGGCGACGGCTACGGACACATGGCGGTGGCGGTGGACGATCTCGACCACGAACACGCCCGGCTCTCGGCCCTGGGCTTTCCGGTGACGCCGGTGAAGGAGTTCGCGCCCGGCGGCGCGCTGCTCGCCCGCTTCTTCTTCGTCACGGATCCGGACGGCTACAAGACCGAGGTCCTGCAGCGCCACGGCCGCTACCGCTGACCACAGAACGCAGAATCCCGAACGCTTACACGGCATCAAGAACCACAAACCATGGGAAGGAGACGTCGATCATGCGCGTTCTCGACAAACGGACACGGATCAACAGGCGAAATTTCCTGAAAAGCTCCGCGGCGTCGGTGGCTGCGGCGGGTGCGGTTTCGGGCGGCATGGTTTCGATGGCGGCGCCCCCGGCCTGGGCCGAGGCGCTGAGCGTCATCAAGCCCGACGCGGCCAAGACCCTGCTCGTCATGGTGCGCGACCTCTATCCGCACGACCGTCTCGGCGACGCCTATTACGAGAAGGCGCTGGCCTCCATGGACCAGGAGGCGGCCAAGGACGCAACCCTGGCAGGTCAGCTGAACCAAGGCGCCGCCGAACTCGACGCCGCCGCCCGCAAGCTCCACAAAACTCCTTACACCGCGATTCCGGCCGAGGCGGACCGCGTCGCGGTGCTGAAATCCATCGAAGCAACCCCGTTCTTCCGCAAGGTGCGCGGCGACATGGTGGTCGCCCTCTACAACCAGCCGGAGGTATGGGCGAAGCTCGGCTACGAAGGGGCGTCGGCCGAGTATGGCGGCTACATCCACCGCGGCTTCGACGATCTCGATTGGATCAAGGACGCCTGAGCGGCCCGTCGATCTGCCTCAATGAACGCGCAATGAACGCCCTTAGGGGAGGACCGAGGAATGGCTGCAAAATTCGGACTGGACGACGACGGCGTCGTGGTGGTGATCGGGTCGGGTGCCGGCGGCGGCACGCTGGCGAACGAGTTGGCACAGAAGGGCATCAAGGTCGTCTGCCTGGAGGCCGGTGGACGCCATGAGATCCAGGACTTCGTGAATGACGAGTGGAAGAGCTTCTCGCAGATCTCATGGCTCGACAAGCGCACCACGTCGGGCGGCTGGCGGGTGGCGAAGGATTTCCCCAACCTGCCGGCATGGATCGTCAAGGCGGTGGGCGGCTCCACCGTCCATTGGGCCGGCGCCTCGCTCCGCTTCCAGGAGCACGAGTTCAAGGCACGCACCACCTACGGCGCGGTGGAGGGGGCCAACCTGCTCGACTGGCCGGTGACGCTGGCGGAGATGGAGCCCTATTACGCCAAGGCCGAATCCAAGATGGGCACGACCGGTACCAACGGCATCCCGCGCCTGCCCGGCAACAACAATTACAAGGTGCTGGCGGCCGGCGCAAAGAAGCTGGGCTATTCCGAGTTCCACACCGGCAACATGTCGATCAACAGCAAGCCGCGCGATGGCCGCGGCCCCTGCCAGCAGATCGGCTTCTGTTTCCAGGGCTGCAAGTCGGGTGCGAAATGGTCCACCCTCTACACCGAGATCCCCAAGGGCGAGGCGACCGGCAACCTGGAGGTCCGGCCGAACTCCCAGGTGCTGAAGATCGAGCATGACGCCAAGGGCCGGGTCAGCGCGGTGCTCTATGCCGACGGCACCGGTGCCATGCAGCGGCAGAAGGCCCGCATCGTCGCGGTCGCCGGCAATTCCATCGAAAGCCCGCGCCTGCTGCTGAACTCGGCATCCTCCATGTTCCCGGACGGACTGGCGAACTCGTCCGGCCAGGTCGGACGCAACTACATGCGGCACATGACCGGCTCGGTCTATGGGGTGTTTGACCGGCCGGTCCACATGTACCGCGGCACCACCATGGCCGGAATCATCAAGGACGAATCCCGTTTCGACCCGAAGCGCGGCTTCGTCGGCGGCTACGAGATGGAGACGCTGTCCCTCGGCGTGCCCTTCATGGCCGCCTTCCTCGATCCCGGCGCCTGGGGCCGCGATTTCAGCTCGGCGCTCGACGCCTACGACCATATCGCCGGCATGTGGCTGGTGGGGGAGGACATGCCGCGCGAAACCAACCGGATCACGCTGCACGCCACCGAAAAGGACAAGTTCGGCCTGCCCATCCCGAACGTGAATTTCGATGATCATCCCAACGACATCGCCATGCGCACGCACGCCTATGGCCGCGGGTCGGCCGTCTACGACGCGGTGGGTGCGGTCAGGACCATCCACACGCCGCCCTATCCTTCCACCCACAATCTCGGCACCAACCGCATGAGCGCCAATGCGCGGGACGGCGTCGTCAACAAATGGGGGCAGGCGCACGACATCAAGAACCTGTTCGTGTCCGACGGCAGCCAGTTCACCAGCGGAGCGTCCGAGAACCCGACCCTGACCATCGTCGCACTGGCGATCCGCCAGGCCGACCACATCGCCGAGCAGATGAGCCGGCGGGAAATCTGAGCGGGGCAAGACAGCGGAGAGGGGGACCGGGATGACCGGCCCCCTCTCCATGTCGGGTCATTTGGCGAGCGCAGGTTCCTTGCGCGGGGCCGGCTTCGTCACCCCCGGGTTCTGAGCCTGGGCCTGGACCTGGACCTGGGCCGACGGCTCGACATAGGCGCGCCCGTAATAGCTGTCGAGCAGCAGTTGCCTGATCTCGGCGACCAGCGGGTAGCGCGGGTTGGCGCCGGTGCACTGGTCGTCGAAGGCGGCCTCGGCGATCGCGTCGACCCTGGCGAGGAAGGCCGCCTCCGGCACGCCGGCCGCCTGGATCGATGCGGGAATCTCCAGCGCCCGCTTCATCTCCTCGACCCAGCCGATCAGCTTCTCGACCCGTTCATGGTCGCGGCTGCCCCCCAGTTCCAGATGGCGGGCGATCTCGGCGTAGCGCGCCACGCCCTTCGGCCGGTCATACTGGCTGAACGCCGTCTGCTTGGTCGGGATGTCCGCCGCGTTGTAGCGGATCACGTTGGCGATCAGCAGCGCGTTGGCGATGCCGTGCGGCAGGTGGAACTCAGCCCCCAGCTTGTGCGCCATCGAATGGCAGACCCCGAGGAAGGCGTTGGCAAAGGCGATGCCGGCCAGCGTCGCGGCGTTATGCACCAGTTCGCGCGCCTTGGGATCGCGGGCGCCGTTGCGGTAGGCGGACGGCAGATGCTCCTTCAGCAGCTTCAGCGCCTGCAGTGCCTGGCCGTCCGAATACTCGTTGGCGACCACCGAGACATAGGCCTCCAGCGCATGCGTCACCGCGTCGATGCCGCCGGCCGCCGTCAGCCCCTTGGGCATGTCCATCACCAGATTGGCGTCGACGATCGCCATCGTCGGCGTCAGCTCATAGTCGGCGATCGGGTATTTGGTGCCGGTGCGCTCGTCGGTGACCACCGCGAAGGGCGTCACCTCCGATCCCGTGCCCGACGTGGTAGGCACCGCCACCAGCTGCGCCTTCACCCCCAACTTGGGGAATGTGTAGATGCGCTTGCGGATGTCCATGAAGCGCAGCGCCAGATCCTCGAACGCCACCTCCGGCGCCTCGTACATCACCCAGATGATCTTGGCTGCATCCATCGGCGAGCCGCCGCCGAGCGCCAGGATGACGTCCGGTTGGAAGGCGTTCGCCAAGGCCACGCCCTTGCGCACCACCGCCAGCGTCGGATCGGCGCTGACCTCGAAGAAGGTTTCCACCTCCAGCCCCAGCGATTTCAACATGCGCACGCTGTCGTTGACATAGCCGTTCTCGAACAGGAAGCGGTCGGTGACGATCAGGCAGCGCTTCTTGCCGCGCAACTCCTCCAAGGCGAAGGGCAGGCAGCCGCGGCGGAAGTAGATCGACTTGGGAAGTTTATGCCACAGCATGTTTTCCGCCCGCTTGGCCACCGTCTTCTTGTTGATCAGATGCTGCGGCCCGACATTCTCGGATATCGAGTTACCGCCCCACGACCCGCAGCCCAGCGTCAGCGACGGTGCCAGCCGGAAATTGTAGAGGTCGCCGATGCCACCATGCGAGGACGGCGTGTTGATCAGGATGCGGGCGGTCTTCATCTTATCACCGAAATGGCGGATGCGCTCGCCCTGCTGGTCCTGGTCGGTGTAGAGCGCCGAGGTGTGGCCGATTCCGCCCAGCGCCACCAGCGCCGCCGCCTTGTCGCAGGCGTCCATGAAGTCCTTGGCACGGTAGAGAGCCAGGGTGGGCGACAGCTTTTCATGGGCGAAGGCTTCCGCCTCGTCGATATCGGTGACCTCGGCGATCAGCACCTTGGTCGATGCCGGAACGCCAAGACCGGCGAGCGCGGCGATGGCGTGGGCGGGCTGGCCGACGATGTCGGCGTTCAGGTGGCCGTCGACCAGCAACACCTTTCGCACCGCCTCTGCCTCGCCGGCCGAGAGGATGTAGCCGCCATGATGGGCGAAGCGGTCGCGGACCGCGTCATAGACGGCATCGACCACCACCGCCGACTGCTCGGACGCGCAGACCACGCCGTTGTCGAAGGTCTTGGACATCAGGATGGAGGCGACGGCGCGCTTGATGTCGGCATGCTCGTCGATCACCGCCGGGGTGTTGCCGGCGCCGACGCCGATTGCCGGCTTGCCCGACGAGTAGGCGGCCTTGACCATGCCCGGTCCGCCGGTGGCCAGGATCAGGTTGATGTCGGGATGGTGCATCACCGCGTTGGACAACTCCAGCGACGGCGTGTCGATCCAGCCGATGATGTCGTCGGGCGCACCGGCCTCGACCGCGGCAGCCAGCACCAGTCGGGCCGCCTCGCAGGTCGATTTGCGGGCGCGGGGATGGGGGGAGATGACGAGGCCGTTGCGGGTCTTCAGCGCGATCAGCGCCTTGAAGATGGCGGTGGAGGTCGGGTTGGTGGTGGGAACGATGCCGCAGATCAGCCCGACCGGCTCGGCGATGGTCATGATGCCGGCGTCGCGGTCCTCGGACAGAACCCCGCAGGTCTTCTCGTCCTTGTACTTGTTGTAGATGTACTCGGCGGCGAAGTGGTTCTTGATGACCTTGTCTTCCATCACGCCCATGCCGGTCTCCTCCACCGCCATCTTGGCGAGCGGGATGCGGGCGTTCGCGGCGGCCAGCGCGGCGCTGCGGAAGATCAGATCGACCTTCTCCTGCGAAAATTCGGCGAAGAGCCGCTGCGCCGCCTTCACGCGACCGATCAGGGCGTTCAGGTCGGCAAGGGTATTGACAGTCGTAACCATGATCGGGCGTCTCCCGTCGGGTGTCGCCATATGGCCGGCGCCTTGGCCCGGAACCCGATGCAACGCGCCAGCGGCGCGCCATTGCGGCTCCTGCGGTATGTAGGAAACCTACCTACTTCCCGGTCGGACGACAAGGCTGGTCATACCACTTGACCTTACATTTGATTTGGATCAGACGGCGCACCAAGGGTTTCGGATTTCTCACAGGGAAGAGCACCGCCATCCAGACATGCCAGATTCCAAGCCTGAACAACTGATATGTAGTTTTCCTACATGCGGCGTGGTTCCTTATCTGGTTGGAACGTAACCACATTTTTTCCAAGGGGCGCCGGCGCCGAACCGCGGAATCTGGCAGCCAGCGGTCACACGGCCTATGGACCGGAGAAAGGCTGCCAAAGTAGGGTGCCTCCAACCATGAATCGATTGCAGCCGAGACCATGTCTTCCGATACCCCGACCGACGAGCAGCATCGCGCCATCCAGGCGATCGACGCCTGGTATATGGACGACCAGGCCCCGCAGGTGTTCTGGCTTGCCGGCGAGGCCGGAACGGGGAAGAGCAAAACCACGGCCTTCGTGCTCGACCATCTGCAGGAACGCCGGCGGTTGAAGGACTACGCCATCGGCGCACCGACCGGGAAGGCCGCTCAGGTGCTGCGCCAGAAGGGCATCGAGGGTGCGGCGACGCTGCATTCGCTTCTCTACGCCCCGCGCAAGGACGGCGACACCGGCGACCTGTATTTCGCCCGGCGGAACGACGGGCCGCTGGCAGACGCCGATCTCATCGTCTGCGACGAAGGGTCGATGGTGGGTGACGATGTGGCGCGCGATCTTCTCCGGACCGACAAGAAGATCCTGGTGATCGCCGACGACTACCAGTTGCCGCCGGTATCCGGACAAGGCCTGTTCACCGCCGGGGAGCCCGATTTCCGCCTGACCGAGCCCCACCGCACCGCCCGGGAAAGCCCGGTCATCCGATTGGCCCATCTGCTGCGCCGGCAGCAGTTGCCTCGCCGGTTCGGCTCGGTCGGCAAGGTCCATGTCCTTCCCCTGGACCGTCATACACAGCCCCTGGTGATGCGACCCTCGACGCAGGCGATCTGCGGCACGCACCGTGTCCGCACCACCTATACGAAGAGGATGCGGGCTCTGCTCGGTCATGACTCCGTCATGCCCCAGGCCGGCGAACGCGTCATCTGCCGGCGCAACCAGAAGGACGAGGGGCTCTTCAACGGGATGATCGGCTCGCTGACGAGGCCGGCGACCGAAGCCCGGGGCGGCGACGCCGGGCTGTGGTCGCTGGGCGTGCAGATGGAGGACGAAGTCCGGCCGCGCAGCAAGCTGATCGTGCATCCCTGGATGTTCCAGGCCCACTACACCGAGGGGACGGCCCAACCGCGGGTGGGGAAGGATATCCAGCTCTATGACTGGGCGTGGCTGATCACATGCCATGCCTCCCAGGGGTCGGAGTTCCCATCCGTCACCGTCGTCGACGATTCGGCGGCATTCCGGGAACACAGATGGCGCTGGCTCTACACCGCCGTCACCCGGTCGCGCGACGAGCTGGTGCTTCTCCTGCGCAACGCCGATCTCGGCGGACCGTGGCAACTGCCCGTCTTCGACGATTGTCTCCGGCCCGGAAGCGGCGCAACCGACTGAACGGGCCCCGCACGGGCGTTCAGGCGAACCGCTTGGCGCCGGCGACGCAGAGGACGACAACCCCCGCCGCCGCGATCATCGACCAGGCGACCGGCTCATGCAGCAGCAGGGCGGCCAGCGCCAAGCCGAAGAAGGGCTGGAGCAATTGCAGCTGCCCGACGCCGGCGATGCCACCGAGCGCGAGCCCGCGATACCAGAAGACGAAGCCGAGCAGCATGCTGAAGATCGACACATAGGCGAGACCGAGCCAGGCCGGACCGCCGATCCCGGCCCAGCTGTCCGGCCTGGTCAACAGCGCCACGGCGGCCATGGCCGGCAGAGCCAGCAGCAGGGCCCACGAGATCACCTGCCAGCCGCCGAGCCGGCGCGAAAGCGTCGCCCCCTCCGCATATCCCAGCCCGCACAGCAGGATCGCCGCCACCATCAGCAGGTCGCCGGTGATCGATCCTCCGTCGCCGGTGAGGAGGGCGAAGCCCGCGATCGTCGCGGCGCCCAGGCCCGAGAACAGCCAGAATACCGGCTTGGGCCGTTCGCCGCCGCGCAGCACGCCGAAGAGGGCGGTCGACAGCGGCAGCAGGCCGATGAAGACGAGGGAGTGGGCCGACGTGACATGCCGGAGTGCGAGCGCCGTCAGCAGCGGAAAGCCGACCACGACGCCGACGGCGACCACCATGAGCGAGCGAAGGTCTGCGCGCGCCGGCTTCACCTGCCGAAGCGCGACAAGGAAGACCGCCCCGAGAAGCGCCGCGATCAGGGCACGGGCCGAGGTCAGGAACAGCGGTGGAAAGTCGCCGACGGCGACCCGAGTCGCCGGCAGCGAGCCGCTGAAGATGATGACGCCCAACAGGCCGCTCCCCAGGCCCTTGCCGAAGCCGTTGTCCAATCCACCCACTGTCCTGTCCATGTGCCCGATCCGCGATCCTCGTTTCCAGGAGGTCGAGTCTAGGCACTGATGGCTGGCGGGGACAGAGACAGTGCAATACAATTCGACAAAACTGTATGCCTACGATGAAGGATACAATTTCCGGTGAACCAATGACGGGCGAGCGGGACACCCGCACCGGTGCGGTGATGGCGGCCATCCGGAAGAAGGTGTCGAACCGCGCCCTGGCGTCCGGCGACCGGCTGCCGTCGATCCGCAGCTTCGCCACGACCATGGGCGTGTCGCCGTCCACGGTGGTCGAGGCCTATGACCGCCTCGCGGCCGAGGGGCTGATCCGTGCCCGGCGCGGCTCCGGCTTCTATGTCGTCGGCACCGCCTCGTCCCCGATGACGCTGGCACAGGCGGGGCCGCGGCAGGACCGGGCCGTCGACCCTTTCTGGGTGTCGCGGCAATCGCTCGACGCCGATCCCGCCGTCCTGAAGCCCGGCTGCGGCTGGCTCCCCGCGGACTGGATGCCGACCGAGCCGCTGCGCCGCGCCGTCCGGACACTGGCGCGGGGGGAGGATGCGACGTTCACCGATTACGGCGGGACGCGCGGTTCGCCGGCCCTGCGCCGGCTCCTGCTCGGACGGTTCGCCGAGGAAGGCATCGACGCATCGCCCGAACAGCTGCTGCTGACCGGTTCGGGAACGCAGGCGACCGATCTGGTCTGCCGCTTCCTGCTGAGCCCGGGCGACACCGTGCTGATCGATGATCCCTGCTACTTCAATTTCCAGGCGCTGCTCCGGGCGCATCGGGTCCGGATCGTCGGCGTGCCCTACACGCCTTCCGGCCCCGACATCGCGGCTTACGAGACGGCGCTGGCCACCGAGCGGCCGCGCCTCTACATCACCAATTCGGCGCTCCACAACCCGACCGGCGCCAGCCTCTCACCGCAGACCGCCCACAGGCTTTTGCGTGCGGCCGCGGCTCATGACCTGACGATCGTCGAGGACGACATCTTCGCCGATTTCGAGCCGGCTCCCTCGCCGCGTCTGGCCGTGCTCGACGGCCTCGACCGCGTCATCCGGATCGGCAGCTTCTCGAAGACCCTGTCCGCCTCGATCCGCTGCGGCTACATCGCCGCGCGGGCGGATTGGATCGAAGGGCTGCTCGATCTCCAGGTGGCGACCAGCTTCGGCGGACCGAGCCCGGTCGCGGCGGAACTGATCGCCAGCGTTCTGGCGGAGGGCGGCTACCGCAAGCACATGGATGAGTTGCGCCGGCGCCTGGACCGGGCGAGACGCGAAACGGCCGCCCGACTGGAGCCCCTCGGCATCCGGCCATGGCTGATGCCGCGCGGCGGCTTCTACCTCTGGTGCCGGCTGCCCGACGGCCTCGATTCCGCCGCGATTGCCCGCAAGGCCGTCGAGCAGGACGTCGTCCTGGCACCCGGCAACGTGTTCAGCGTTTCGCAGACCGCCGCGGCCTTCCTGCGCTTCAACGTCGCGCAATCGAACGATCCGCGGGTTCTTGCGGTTCTCCGGCAGGCGATGGCCTCCCTTCCTGCAGAGTGAGCTCGTTTTCACAATGATAGGCGCTGACGACCGCACCGGGAAAGCCGATCTCGAACCGGTCCGGATCGATGCCGTGCCGGGCCAGCGCGGCCCGAAGCCGTTCGGGCGGCTCCTCCCTCGCCTCGTCGGTCAGGTCGAAGGTGCCCCAATGGATGCCGACGGCCTTCCGCGTGTCGAGATCGAGCATGATCTGCAGGGCCTCGTCCGGATCGCAATGCTGCGCGGCCATGAACCAGCGCGGCATATAGGCACCGATGGGGACGAGCGCGAGGTCGCAGGGCCCCAGCCGATCCCGGATGGCCTTGAAGACGCTTCCACTGCCATAGCCGGTGTCGCCGGTGAAGCACAGGACGCCGCTGCGCGTACGCAGGACGAACCCGCCCCACAGCGCCATCCGCCGGTCGCGGAGCGTCCGCGACGACCAATGGACGGCGGGCACGATATGGACCTCCGCGCCCTGCCCGAGCTCGAAGCTGTCCCACCAGTCACCCGCCACCGTCCTCGCCCCGCGCAGATGCCGCCGGACGATCGTGTCGTTGCCGAGCGGCGTCACGATCAGCGGCGCATCGCGGTGATGGAGGCGCCGCAGGGTATCCAGGTCGAGATGGTCGTAGTGGTTGTGCGACAGAAGGACCGCATCGATCCTCGGCAGATGGTCGAACTCGATGCCCGGCGCGGTCACCCGCTTCGGACCGACGTGCCGGAACGGGCTTGCGCGCGTCGACCAGACCGGATCGGTCAGGATGTTGAGCCCCGCCGCCTGGATCAGAACCGTCGCATGCCCGATCACCGTGACGCGAAGCCCTTCGACATTGGGCTCCGGCACCACCGGGACGACCGCGACCTTGGTGGGCCACTTCACCGATTGGCGGGCGAGCTTCCACCGAAGGACCTGGGCAAGCGTGCGGTCGGTCTCCGGTTCGCCGGGGTTGAAGAAACGCACGCCATCGAAATTATGGGACCGTGGACCCTGCCAATAAGGATTGCGCATTCCTGTCGAACCTTCCGTTTGGTGCAGAGCCAGATGGGGGTGACTCAAGGCGACATCAACGGCGGCCGCATGAATAGCGAAGGTCAGGCGCCACCCTTGAAATAGGCTCGCGGCGACGAACCGAGCACCCGCTTGAACATCGCCGTGAAGGCCGCCGGATTGTCATAACCGAGGTCGATGGCGACCGACGTGACGGTCTCACCGGCCACCAGCCGCGGCAGGGCGGCGGCAAGGCAAGCCTGCTGGCGCCATTCGAGGAAGCTGAGCCCGGTTTCGCACCGGAACAGCCGGGTAAAGGCGCGCCGGCTGACGCCCAGCCCCTCGCACCATTGCTCGATCGTCTCATGCACCGCCGGCTCGCGCAGGAAGCGCCGGCACCGGTCGGCCAACGCCGGGTTGGTCGGGAAGGGAACGGACAGCGGCTGGGCCGGCAGATGCCGCATCTCGTACCGGAGCAGCGCCATCACCGCACCGCCATGGCTGTCCGGATCGTAGTCCACCGGAACCTCCATCGCCCGGCAGAACAGGCTGCGGACGAAGGGGGACAGGCCGACCACCTGGCAGCGATCCGGCATCCCGTCCGTAAATGCCGGTTCCAGATAGAGGCTGTGCGTCGTCACCGTCCCGATCATCCGCACCTCATGCATGACACCGGGCGGGATCCACAGGCCGAAATCGGGCGGCACCACCCACCGCCCTTGCGGCGTCGACATGATCAGCACGCCGCAGGCACTGGAAATCAGCTGCCCCCGCCGGTGGCGGTGGAGCGGCAGGGTGCCGCCGTCCGGATAATCGTGCCGGGTGGCGATCAGCGGCCGCGGCACGGAGTCGAGCTCGTCGATGCGGAGATTCAGGACCATGGCCCATTCTCGTAAGAAACTGGCCTGACCGCGGTGGCGGGCCGTCATCGACGACCGTAGGCTTACGGTCCATTCGATGCAACTCCGCCGGGCCAAGTGCCCGCGACGGATACAAAAGGGCAAGTCCCGTGACTGAGACCACCCTGAGCCGGCCGGGCACCGGAACGACCGCTTTTTCCATCCTGGGCGCGATCAGCGCCTGCCATCTGCTCAACGACATGATCCAGTCGCTGCTGCCGGCGATCTATCCGATCCTGAAGGAGGGGTTCGGCCTCAGCTTCGCGCAGCTCGGCCTGCTCACCTTCACCTATCAGGTGACGGCATCGCTGCTGCAGCCGCTCGTCGGTCTTTTCACCGACCGCAAGCCGATGCCCTATTCGCTGGTCTTCGGCATGGGCTCCACCCTGCTCGGGCTTCTGACCCTGGCCTGGGCGCCCGGCTTCCCGGCCCTGCTCGCCGGCGGAATGCTGCTGGGGTTCGGTTCGTCCATCTTCCATCCGGAAGCGTCGCGCATCGCGCGGCAGGCGTCGGGCGGCGCCCATGGGCTGGCCCAGTCCCTGTTCCAGGTCGGCGGCAACCTCGGTTCCGCGCTCGGCCCGCTGCTGGCCGCCTTCATCATCCTGCCCCATGGCCAGGGCAGCCTCAGCTGGTTCGCCATCACCGCGCTCGCCGGCATGGTCGTGCTGGCCCGGCTGGGCAGCTGGCAGCGGCTGAACGCCAAGCCCCGCATGGGGAGCGGACACGCGACCGCAAGGCAGGACGGGCTGCCGGCCGGACAGGTCACCCGGGCCGTCGGCATCCTGATCGCCCTGATCGTCTCCAAATACGTCTATCTGGCCAGCATCACCAGCTACTACACCTTCTACCTGATGGAGCGTTTCGCTCTGTCCACCGGGGATGCCCAGCTCTGCCTGTTCGTCTTCCTGGCGGCGGTGGCAGCGGGAACGGTGATCGGCGGCCCGGTCGGCGACCGGATCGGCCGCAAGACGGTCATCTGGGTTTCGATCCTCGGCATTTTGCCCTTCACGCTGGCCCTGCCCTATGTCGGCCTGACGGCGACAGTCATTCTCAGCGCCGTGATCGGGCTGGCGCTGGCCTCCGCCTTCCCGGCCATCGTGGTCTATGCGCAGGAACTGCTTCCCGGCCGGGTCGGCATGGTGTCGGGATTGTTCTTCGGGCTGGCGTTCGGCGTGGCCGGGATCGGCGCGGCAGGGCTCGGCATTCTGGCAGACTGGCGGGGTATCGGCTTCGTCTATGCGGCCTGCTCGTTCCTGCCGCTTCTCGGGCTGCTGACCGTCTTCCTGCCCGACGTGGAGCGCCGCAAGTCGCGGGCGGCGTGACGCAGGCGGACGCCGACGCGAAGAAGCCGGCCCCGGTTCGCACCGGGGCCGGCTTCCTTGCGTCGGTCGGCTCCTACAGGAAGCCGATCGAGATCCAGGGAATGGCGGCGACCAGCGCCAGGCCGACCAGCAATGCGGCCAGATAGCCCAGGATCGGGCGCATGCCCTCGTCCGGGTTGACCCGGCCGATGGCCGAGGCGACATAGAAGCCTACACCGAAGGGCGGGGCGAACAGGCCCATGCCCATGGCCAGGATCACCACCATCGCATATTGCACCTCATGCACCCCCATCTCGCGGGCGATGGGGAACAGCAGCGGACCGAACAGCACGATGGCCGGGATGCCTTCCAGCACGCTGCCCAGGATGATGAAGGCGACGATGGACACCGCGATGAAGGTGAAGGCACCGCCCGGCAGGCCGGCCATGAACTGCGCCAGATCGGTCGAGAAGCCCGACCGGGTCAAACACCAGGCCATCGCCGTCGCGGTGCCGATGATGAACAGGATCGCCCCCGACAGCGCCGCCGTCTCCACCAGCATGGGAACCACCCGGCGCCAGTCGAAGCGGCGATAGACCAGCAACCCGACGGCTACGGAATAGACGATGCCGATGGTCGAGACCTCGGTTGCCGTGGCGACGCCCTCGATCACCGCGGTGCGGATGACGAACGGCAAGGCGAGCGCCGGAATCGCCACCACCAGGCTGTGGCCCAGCTCGCGGCCGGTCGGCCGTCGCACCCCGGACAGGTTCTCGTTGCGGTAACGGTAACGCACGACGATGCACAGCATCACAGCCAGCAGCA
Source organism: Azospirillum thiophilum (assembly GCF_001305595.1). Lineage (NCBI taxonomy): Bacteria > Pseudomonadati > Pseudomonadota > Alphaproteobacteria > Rhodospirillales > Azospirillaceae > Azospirillum > Azospirillum thiophilum. Next base: position 172,960 of record NZ_CP012405.1, on the reverse strand, counting down.
GGCCGGGCAGCAGCCCGCCGGTGAACAGGGCGGCGATCGACACGCCGGTGACCGAGCCGATGGTGATCAGCACGATGCTGGGCGGGATGGTCTCCGTCTGCGCGCCGGTCGCCGCCAGCAACGCCACCAGATCGCCCGGCTTGGCGCCACGCGCCTTCATTTCCGGAAACAGCACCGGCGCCACCGCCGCCATGTCCGCCGCCTTCGAACCGGAGATGCCCGACACCAGATACATGGCGCCGACCAGGACATAGGACAGGCCGCCGCGCACATGGCCCAGCAGGTTGGCCAACACCGCCACCATGGCGCGGGCCATGCCGGTCATCTCGATCAACAAGCCTAGGAAGACGAACAGCGGCACCGACAGCAGGATCAGGTGCGACATCCCCTCATCCATCCGCCCGATCACCACCAGCAGCGGCACCCGGGTGGTCAATGCCAGATAGCCGAAGCTCGACAGGCCGAAGGCGAAGGCGATCGGCACGCCGGCGAAGACGGCGCCGGCCACCACGAGCACGAAGAAGACCAGCAGGTTGAGCTTGCCGAGATCGGCCAGGACCGGCTGCAGAAGGAGGAACAGCGCGACGACCGCGCCCACCGCCGCCAGGGCCGCCGCAACCAGCTTGAGGTCGCCAACCCGAGCCAGCCGGACCAGCGCGGTCGCGACCATCAGCCCGAGACCGGTCGGCAGGGCCGCCGCCCGCCACATGTTGGAGATCTCCAACGCCGGCGTGGTGATCTCCAGCTCCTCCCAGGCGAATTCACCGGCCGGCATGATGACCAGCAGCAGGAAACACAGCGCCGCCGCCACCGCGAAGACGTCAAGGAACGCCTGCATGCGCGGCGAGGCCCAGCTGACGAAGGCGGTCATCCGCATATGCTCGCCGCGGCGGAAGGCGACGACCGCCCCCATCATCGCCAGCCACAGGAACAGGATCGACGCCAGCTCGTCCGACCAGGTGATCGGGGTGTGCAGCACATAGCGGGCGACGATCCCGGAGAAGAGAATCACCACCTCCGCCGCCACCAGCAGCGCCACAGGCAGTTCCGACACCCATCCCAGAAGCCGGTCGACATGCGCCAGCCAGGAGCCGGCGCCGTCGGTCGGGCCGGCGGTGGATTTATGATCCACCGCCGCCGTCATGTCAGGGCCCCGACCGAGCTTTCCAGCGCGCTCCAGGCCTCTTCACCGTATTTGGCCTTCCATTCGCCGTAGAAGCCCGACTTGCGCAGGATTTCCCGGAAGGGGGCCGGGTCGACCTTGTTGAAGGTCAGCCCCTTCTGCGACAGCGACTCCTGCAATGCGGCGTTGAGGCCGGCGATGTCCTGGCGCTGCTGCAGCGCGCCGTCATTCAGGTTGCGGCTGACGATCTGGCGGAGATCGTCGGGCAGCCCGCGCCAGGAGCGGCCGTTGGTGACAATCCAGGAGCCGTCCCACACATGGTTGGTGATGGAGCAGAATTTCTGCACCTCGTAGAACTTGGCGGTGTCGGCCACCACCAGCGGATTCTCCTGCCCGTCCACCACGCCGGTCTGCAGCGCGGCATAGACCTCGCCCAGGTTGATGCTGGTCGGCGAGGCGCCCAGCCCCTTGAAGAGCGAGACATAGACCGGGCTGACCGGGACGCGGATCTTGAAGGCGGCGAGATCGGCCGGCCCGGTGATCGGCTTGGTGCTGGTGGTGATCTGGCGGAAGCCGTTGTCCCAGATGCGGTCGAAGGCGAAGAGGCCGACCTTGTCGAAGCCCTTGCGCACCACGGAGCCGACCGGGCCGTCCATCGCCTTCCAGACCGCGTCGTAGTCCTTGAAGGCGAAGCCCATGCCGTTGATCGACGCCACCGGAACCAGGGTGGACAGGATCAGCCCGCCGGTGCTGAAGAATTCGATGGCGCCGGAGCGGACCTGCGCCAGCAGGTCGCTGTCGCCGCCGAGCTGGCTGTTGGGGAAGACGGCGATGTCGACCTTTCCGCCGGTCTCCTTGCGGATGCGCTCCGCCGCCTCGACGGCACGGACATGCAGCGGATGGGTGGCCGGGAAGCCGTGGCCGAACTTCCAGGCGAACTCCGCGGCATGCGCCTTGGAGATGAAGGGTGCGGCCAGCGCACCCGCCGCGGTGACGGCCAGAAACTGTCTACGCTTGATCAACATCCTGGTTTCCTCCCCTTTTGTCTTCTCTGTTCCGGTTCGGCGTCCTCACCGGACCTGCTGCACATCCGGGCGACGGCCTTCCAGCGCCGCGGCGAGAATGCCGCGCACGGCCTCCTCGGTCACCGGGCCGGGGTTGTAGCCGTTGTCGGTCTCGACGGTGATCCGGGCCGCCTCCTCGATCCGGTCGGCGGAGAAGCCGACTTCGGTCAGGCGCGTCGGCAGGCCGACCGTCTCCATCACGTCGAAGATGGCGGCACCGACATCCGCCACGCCGATGGCGGCGGCCAGCCGGTCCATCGCCCCGCGGGCGAAAGGCGCATTGTAGGCGGCGACATGGGGCAGCACCAGCGCATGGGACAGGCCGTGCGAAACCCCGTAGGTGCCGCCCAGCACATGGGCGACGCCATGCTGGAGGGCGAAGCCGCCGGCCAGCGCCGCGCCGGCGAGATGGGCGCCGTAGAGCAGGTCGGCGCGCGCCTCCGCATCGTCCGGACGGGCCGCCACCCGCGGCAGCGCGTCCATGATCGCCCGCGCGCCCTCCATCGCCGCCGGCACGATCACCGGGCTGATGGTCGGGGTGTAGATGGCGTCGACGCAATGGGCGAGCGCGTTCATGGCACTGGCCATGCTGACATCGACCGGCAGCCCGAGCGTCAGGGCCGGATCATAGACGACGGTGCCGGCCAGCATGCGCAGGCTCTGGTGCATCCGCTTCACGCCGTCGATGGTGATGCCGCAGAAGCCGGTCATCTCCGATCCGGAATAGGTGGTGGGCACCGCGATGATCGGCAGCCCGAGTTCCAGCGCGATGGCCTTGCCCAGCCCGATGGAGGCGCCGCCGCCGACGCTGACCAGGCAGTCGGCGCCCATCTCCCGCGCCTTCGCCCGCCCGCGGATGGCAAGCTCGATCGGCACCTGGGAAATGGCTTCCGGCAGAATGCCGATGCAGCGGCCGCCGAGACGGTCGGCGACGCGCCCGCCCATGGCGCTGCGGCCGGGGGTGGAGACGACGAGCGCGCGCCCGGCGCCCAGCCGTTCCACCTCCGCGTCGATCCGGTCGACGGCGCCGGCCCCGAAGACCACCCGCGACGGCAGCGCATTGAACACGTCGCCGGGAGTGCTGAATTCTCTCATGATGGAAATCCGTCCGATGGATCGCTTGAAGGCGGCGCTTACCAGTCGACGATGGTACCGTCGTCCAGGATGGCCGAGGTCGTGTGCATCACCTCCGGCTTGAACGGGTGCTTTGCCGCCTCCGTCTCGTTCACCTCGATGCCGAAGCCGGGGGCGTCGGGCACCTCCCAATGGCTGCCGGTGCGGCGGATCGGGGTCTGCACCACGTCGTCGTACCAGGGCACCGCGCCGCTCATCTCCTCCTGGATGACGAAGTTCGGCGTCGAGACGTCGAAATGCAGGGCGGCGACGCCGGCCAGCGGGCCGTTGGGATTGTGCGGGGCGATGCCGATCAGCTCGGCTTCGGCCAGCGCCGCGATCCGCTTGCCTTCCAGCAGGCCGCCGGTGTGGTTCAGGTCGGGCTGGGCGATGTGGACCGCCTTTTGCGCGAAGACCGGCTGGAACTCCTTCAGCCCGACCAGCCGCTCGCCGGACGCGATGGGACAATCGGCCTGCTCGGCGATCCGGCGCAGCGCCTCGGTGTCGCCGGGCTGGACCGGCTCCTCGCAGAACATCGGCCGGTAGGGCTCCAGTTCGCGGATATATCCCATGGCGGCGGCGATGGAACCGGGACGTCCGTGGAAGTCGATCATGATGTCGACCCCGTCGCCCACGGTGTCGCGCAGAGCCTGCATCATCTTGCCGACATGGCGCTGGGCCGGGATCGGGGCGCTGTGGGCGCCATAGGGGATGAACACCACCTTGAGCGCGTCGTAGCCCTTCTCCGTCACCGCGGCGGCGCGCTCCTTCAGCGAACCGATGTCGAAGGTCTCATAGACCGACTTCATCTCGCCGAGGCCGAGATGGGTGTAGACGCGCACGCGGTCGCGCACCTTGCCGCCCAGCAGACGCCACACCGGCAGGCCGACGCTCTTGCCGAAGATGTCCCAGAGTGCGTGTTCGATGCCGCTGATCGCCGTCGCGCCGACCATGCCCAGCTTGTAGTAGCTGAACTTGTTCATCGCGCGGACGCATTGCTCGATGTCGCGCGGATCGCGGCCCAGCACGGTCGGCTCCAGATCCTCGACCGCGCCGGTGACCGCCCGCGTCTTCCAGTTCAGACTGGCCTCGCCCCAGCCATAGAGGCCGGGCTGGTCGGTCAGGACCTTCACGAAGATCCAGTTGCGCATCTCGGCATTGACCACGACGGTCTTCACGCCGGTGATCTTGATCGGCACGCCCGCGCTGCGGCGGGCGAGGTCCTCGTTGTCTCGGATCATGGAACGCTCGTGTCTTGGATGGCGGGGCGGGATGCCGGGACGGGCTCCCGCACCAGATTCAGCAGCGGTTCGCCGGCGGCCAGCCGGTCGATGTTCCGGGCGATGAAGGCGTAGCGGCGCTCGGGCAGCCGGGTCGTCCAGGCCGACGAATGGGGCGTGCAGACCGCGTTGGGCAGTTCCTCGAAACGGAAGCGCGACGGCGCGACCCGGTCGTCGGCCCCGGCCGGATAGCCGTACCAGACGTCGAGCACCGCGCCGCCGATCGTCCGGCGCGACAGCGCGTCGTACAGCGCCGCCTCGTCGACGATGGGCGCGCGCGACACGTTCACCAGCACGCCGGTCGGCTTCATGGCTGCGAATTCGGCGGCGCCGATCAGGTTGCGGGTCCGGTCGGTCAACGGGCAGGCGATCACCAGGAAGTCCGCCCCGGCGAGCATCTCGGGCAACCGGTCCGGCGGCAGGATGGCGTCGGCCAGACCATCGGTATCCTCGGCAAACTGGTCGACGGCGACGATGCGCATGCCGAAGGCGCGCGCCCGCCGGGCGATGGTCCGCCCGATGCGGCCGAAACCGACCAGACCGAGGGTAAGGCCGCAAATCTCGCCATGGGGCACCCGCGACCGGTAGACGTCGGGCCATGTATCGGTGGTGAAGGAAGCGCGCAGCGCTTCGGGACGGATTTCCCAGTTCAGCATCGCCGCCATGACGAATTCGGCGATGGGGATTTCATGCTCGAAGACGTTACAGATGCCGGTTCCGGCCGGCACGGATGCCATGTCGATGCCGTCCAGCCCGGCCCCCGGCACATGCATAAGGCGAAAATCCGGGGCCGGGCCATCGCGACGGGAGAAGCGCAAGGACACGACCACGTCATCCGCCGAGATCGCGGAATCGAACTCGGACGATTGGGCGGCTTCGCGGGGAAGAGGAACGATGTCGCAGGACGTTGTCAGGAAAGCGGCGAGCTTGTCCTTGTGATTGGCAGCTTCCCCAATCATGAAGACTTTCATTGGCAGGGTCCTCCGTTGCACGAACGATAGGGCCAACCAATTGAGTAGGTCCAACGATTTAAAATGATCGTTTGATAAGGAAAAGTTTTCACCGGTCGGAGCCGGGAACCGGCAGACTTACGAAACCTGCTCGCCGACGGCGGTCGCCACGTTCAGGAAAGTCTGGATGGCGGGAGAGGTATCGTCGCTCTGATAGGCGACACCCAGCGTCAGATAGGGGGCCGGCCCCTCCAGCTGGCGGTAGACCACCCCCGGCCGCTCGAACTGCTGGAGATCGGAGGCGATGAGGCCGATGCCGAAATCGGCGGCGGCCAGCGCGATGATCGATTGCGCCGGGGACGCTTCGAGGATCAGTTCCGGGCTGAACCCGGCCTGCTGGCACAGGCTGATGATCTCGTCATAGAGCCGCGGCCCGATCACGCGCGGGAAGATGATGAATCGCTGTTTCGACAGATCCTCCAGCCGCAGGCTCGGCAGGGCGGCCAGGGGATTGCTGTCGGACAGCACGACGTTGAACCGCATGCGCGCGATCGGGTGCGACGACAGCGACTGGTCGTCGAGCGGTGGATGGAAGATGCCGACGTCGATTGCTCCCGCCCGCAGCGCCTCTTCCTGTTCCGCCGTGGTCATGACATGGACGTTCACGCCGAAATTGGGCAACGCCGTGCGGAACCGGTGCATGATCTCGGGAAAGACGATGTAGAGCGCCGGCGCCGTCATGCCGACCGACAATTGCCCGATCTCGCCCCGGTCAGTCTGGCGCGCCAGTTGCGCGGCCCGGTCCATCTGCCGCAGAATCTTCCGGGTCTCGCCCAGGAAGGTCTCTCCCGCCCGCGTCAGGGACACGCGCCGCTTGTTGCGGTGAATCAGCTGGACCTGAAGTTCCTCTTCCAACTGCCGCAACTGCTGGCTGAGGGCAGGCTGCGTGATGTGGCACCGCGCGGCGGCGCGGTGGAAATGCAACTCCTCGCAGAGCGCGACGAAAAACTGGAGCCGGCGACGATCCATGGCGCGGAAGACCGGCTACTGCGCCGCCCGCCCTTCGGAAAGCCGGCTCCCGGAAAGCTCGTCCCCGAAGGGGTAGCGCAGGGTCTCGCGCGCATAGGCCTCCACATAGCCCATCAGCCGGTCCGATGCGGTCGCCGCCGCCTCCACGTCGCCCTTGTGGATCGCCAGCATCAGGTCGGCGTGGGTCCGGGCGCCATCCTCCAGGCTGCCTGAATGGGCGTGGTAGTTCTGGAACCAGAAGCGCCGCGACAGCGACCGCAGCGGGCGGATCGTCTGGGTCGCCACCGGATTGCGGGCGCACTGGTCGAGAAGCTGGTTGACCTCCTGGTCGAGATGCATGAAGCGCATCCCGTCCTCCGCCCTGGCGGCGTCCAGCATCTCCGCGGCGACCGCCCGGCAGCGCTCCCGCTCCGCCGGCAGGGCGTAGCGGGCGGCGCGGCGGGCGATCAGCCGCTCCAGCTCACGGCGGACGTCCAGGACATAGAGCTGGAGCTTGACGTCCACCTCGGTCACCATGATCCCGCGGGAGGGGACGATGGTGACCATGCCGTCCAGCTCCAGCCGCTTCAGCGCCTCACGGACCGGGGTGCGGCCGATGCCGAGCTGGGCGCTGAGCTGCTTTTCGGAAACGAAGCCGCGCGGCGGCAAGGTGCCGGACACGATCAGTTCCTCGATCCCGGCATAGGCCTTGTCGGCCATCGACGCGAATTCGGCCGGCCCGGTTTCGGCCGGCCCAATCTCAGTCTGGTTGCCCGGATCCGTCACGGCACCGCCCTCGCCCCTTGTCTCGTCCCTTGGCTGCGGCCACGCTCCGGCCTTTGGCCGGAACGTCTCACGTCCCGATGCTGGCTTAGCGCGCCCGCGCCCGGGACGCAAGGCATGAGACCAAGCGGCGGAGGATCGGTCTCAGGGCTTCGCGGCGGCGGCCTTGTTGCGGACCAGCGGACAGTCGCTTTCAGCCAGCGGGCGGGCGGCGTCGGCCGCGGCGATGACGCCGAGCTGCTTGTAGTAGTCCCAGGGGCTCTTCGACTCCGCCGGGGTCTTCACCTCGAACAGGTACATGTCGCGCAGCACCCGGCCGTCCTCGCGGATGCGCCCGTCCCTGGTCATGAAGTCGTTGATCGGCGTCTCGCGCATCGTCTTCATCACCGTGGCCGTGTCGGACGTCCCGGCGGCCTTGACCGCCTTCAGATAATGGGTGATCGCGCCGTAGTTGCCGGCCTGGACCATGGTCGGCATCCGCCCGGTCCGCTCGAAAAAGCGCTTGGAGAAGGTCCGCGTGGCCTCGTTCTGGTCCCAATAGAAGGATTCTGTCAGCACCAGCCCCTGCGCCGTCTCCAGCCCCAGCGCATGGATGTCGGACAGGAACATCAGCAGGCCGGCCAGCTTCTGGCCCTGCCGGGTGATGCCGAACTCGGCCGCCTGCTTGACGGTGTTGATCAGGTCGCCGCCGGCATTGGCCAGCCCGATGACCTTTGCCTTGCTCGCCTGCGCCTGCAGCAGGTAGGACGAGAAGTCGGCGCTGTTCAGCGGATGGCGGGCGGAGCCCAGGACCTTGCCCCCCGCGCCGGTGACGAAGGCGGCGGTATCGCGCTCCAGCGACAGGCCGAAGGAATAGTCCAGCGTGATGAAGTACCAGCTGTCGCCGCCCTGCTTGACCATGGTCCGCCCGGTTCCGGCGGCCAGCGCGTAGGTGTCGTAGACCCAATGGATGCCGTTCGGCGAGCAGGCCTTGCCGGTGAAGTCGGACGACCCCCCGGCGGTGCCGATCACGATCTTGTTCTTGCGCCGGCCCAGTTCCTGGATCGCCAGCATCACCGCCGAGTTGGGCAGGTCGATGATCAGCTCGACATTCTTGTTGTCATACCAGTCGTTGGCGATCTGCGAGCCGATGTCGGCCTTGTTCTGGTGGTCGGCGGCCACCACCTCGACCGGGCGGCCGAGCACGGAGGCACCGAAATCCTCGACCGCCATCTTGACCGCCTCGACGCTGCCGCGGCCGCTGAGGTCGGCCAGCGAGCCCGACAGATCGGTCAGCACGCCGATGCGGATCGGCCCGGTGGACGCGGGGGAAGCGGCAGGGGCCGGCTGGCCGCCCTGGGCCGCCGCCGAAGCGGCCGACCAGGGGGAGGCGCAGAGCGCCAGAACGGCCGTGGCCGCCAGGACCGCATGCGCGATGGGGTTCGACACGGGCTTTTTCATGGATCGTCCCTCCCTCTCTCTTTTCAGGTTTGCGTGTTGCCTTCGGCTTGTTCTTCTTGTTCTTCCGATGCCGGCGGTTGCGGCACCGGCCCGGCGGCCGCCGCGATGGCGGCGCGGGATTCCTCTCCGGCATGGCAGATGCCTTGGAGGGCGGCCGCCATGTCCAGCATGGTGGACAGGTCGACCCGTCCGGCCTGCTGCAGCATGCGCTTGGTCATCCGCACCGCCTCCGGCGGGTTGGCCGCGATCTCGCCGGCCAGGGCGAGGGCTGCGGGCAGCAACTCCCCATCGGGAACGACGCGGGAGACGAGGCCCAGGGCAGCCGCTTCGGTGCCGCTCACCGCCCGGCCGGTGAAGGCCATCTCGGCGGCGACCGCCGGGCCGGCGGCGCGCGACAGGAACCACAGACCGCCGTCGCCCGAAATCAGCCCGAGCCTGACGAAGTTGGAACTGATGCGTGCCGACTCCCCGGCGATGCGCAGATCGCACATGAAGGCCAGATCGCAGCCGGCGCCATAGGCCGGGCCGTTGACCGCCGCGATCACCGGAATTTCCAGATTTGCCATGGTCCGGGGAATGCGCTGCACCCCGTCGCGGTAGGCGTTGCGCACCTGGTCGGCCGGGCCGGCGAACATGCCGCGCCGGTTGCGGATGTCGTGGATGTTGCCGCCGGCACTGAACGCCCTGCCGGCTCCGGTCACGATCAGAACCCGGACGCCGCGGTCGGCCCCGACCTCCTCCAGCGCGGCGATCAGCGCATCGAGCACTGGCGGGTCGGTCACCGCGTTGCGGGTCTTCGGCGCGTCGAGCGTCAGCAGCGCGACGGCACCCCGGCGCTCCAGCCGGACGGTTCCGGCGGTCTCGGTCGCGTCACTCATGCATCACCACCACGGCGCGGATCACGTCCCCGCGCTCCACGTCCCCGAAGGCATCGTTGATGTCTTCCAGCGGGAGGCGCCGGTCGATCAACTCGTCCAGGCACAGCCGGCCATCCAGATAGGCGCGGGCATAGGCCGGAAAATCGTCGGCCGCCCGGGCCCCGCCCAGGCTGGAGCGCAGGATGCGCCGTTCCCCGGAGATCGAGCCGAAGCGCAGTTCGACCAGCCGGTTGGGATCGGTCTTGCCGAGGATGGTGACGCTGCCGCCCGGCCGGGTGCAGTCCACCGCCTCCTGCAACGAGCCGACGACCCCGGCCGCCTCGAAGGCATGGTCGGCACCGCGCCCGCCGGTGATGGCGCGGACCTGCTCCGCCACGCTCTCCCCTTTTTCCACGAGCATGGTGTGGGTGGCGCCGAAGGCGCTTGCGCGCTCCAGCTTGTCCGGGCGGCGGTCCACGGCAACGATCGAGCCGGCCCCGGCAAGCCGTGCGCCCTGCACCACGTTCAGCCCGACCGGCCCGCAGCCGACCACGACAACGCTGTCGCCCAGCCCCACCTTCGCCACGCGAAGCGCCGCCCCGACGCCGGTGATGACGCTGCAACCCAGCAGGCAGGCCCGGTCGAACGGCATTTCGTCCGGAACCGGGATGGCCGCCGACTCCGGCACCACCGCATATTCGGCGAAGGAAGAGACGCTGAGGAAATGCCCGACCTCCCGCCCGTCGCCGTCGCGCAGCAGCTTGCGCCCGGCCGACAGCGTGGCCGCCCGGTGGTTGGGCGCCACCATCTCGCACAGCATCGGCTGGTCGTGGCGGCAGTAGTAGCACTGGCCGCAGGCGGCGTAGATGGTGCAGACGACGCGCTGACCGGGCTTCACCCGCTGGACCGCCGATCCGACCGCCTCGACCACACCGGCGCCCTCATGGCCGAGCACCACCGGCACCGGGACGGCGAAGGCACCGGTCATCGCCTCGCGGTCGGTATGGCAGAGGCCGGCGGCATGCATGCGGATCAGCACGTCGTTCGGCTCGAGCGGAGCCAGGGTCAAAGGTTCGATGGACAGCGGCGCTCCGATCTCGCGAAGCACCGCCGCCCGGAACGGCATTCCCGCCATCCCCCCTACTCCGCCGCCTGTGCCGCGGCGCCCAGCCGCAGAATGGCGTCGTCGCTGCCGGTGTCCAGCGGTTCGCAACGGCGGGCGACCACCCATTCGGGGCGCGGCTTCTCGACCCCCTGCGGCCGGTTGGAAGCCTGATTGTAGACGGTGTAGATGTGCCAGCGCGAATGGCGCGACATGTTGTGGCCCGAACCGTGGACGAGGTTCGGGTGGAACAACACGACAGTGCCGGGCTTGCCGGTGATCGCCACCGGGTCGCCGAATTGCGTCATCAGGTCGATGACCTGCTGCTTGGGCACCGTCCACAGCTTGTAGGAGGTCGTCGTCTCGTCCATTTCCGGGTCGAGACGGCCCAGCTTGTGGCTGCCGGGGATGAAATAGAGGCAGCCGCCGATCTCCGTCGCCTCGTCCAGCATCAGCAGCGAGGTCGTCATGTCCGGGCGGGCGACGCCGTCGGTCTTCCAATAGCCGTAATCCTGGTGCCATTGCCAGATGGCGCCGTCGATCGCGTCCTTCAGGTTGCATTTGGTGTGGTAGACATAGACCGGCTCGTCGCCCAGCACCTGACGGGCCGGATCCAGCACGCGGGGCAACTCCGCCAGCGCCTGGAAGGGCGGTGAAGCGGTCGGGCTGCGCCCGTCATGGACACGGAACACCGAACGGACCGTGCCGCTTTTTTCGCGGATCACGCCCTCGTCCTCGAATCCCGCCACCCGCTGCAGGTCGCGGCGCAGGATCTCGACCTCCTCATGCGACACCAGCCCGGGGAACACCAGGAACCCGCGCTCCTCATACTCGGCAATCTGGGCGTCCGTCAGTCTCATGGCTTCCTCCTCGCAGCAAGTTTAAGATATTGTTGATGCACAGCCGATATATCGGTACTATATTATCGTATGCGAACGGGTTCAATCAGAATCTCAATGATCAGCATCACGGACGATAACGATGCGGTCCGAGCCCGGCGCAGCCGGCGCGGGCTCTGTCGATAAGGGAGGAAGCGGGGCTATGGCTTTGTGGACCGATCTGGTCGAACCGGAATTTCTCGAACCGCTGCGGCGCGTCGTCGCCGAGCATGTTGAACCGCAGGCGGACGCCATCGACCGCGACGACGTCTATCCCGTCGCGGCGATCAAGGCGCTGGCCGGCCACGGCTACAACAGCCTGACCCTGTCGCCGGACCAGGGCGGCGCCGGCCTGGGCTTCGCCCATTGCGCCGCCCTGTTCGAGGAGGCGTCCTATGCCAGCGCAGCGGTCGGCATCAGCCTGATCACCATCCTCCAGGCCCAGACCATCATACGGCTGTTCGGCTCCGACAGCCTGAAGCGCGCGGTCCTGCCGGAGTTCGGCCGCGGCCTCGTCACCTCCTACGCCCTGACCGAGGCCAACCACGGCAGCGACATCCGCAGCCTGGACACCAAGGCGGTGCGCGACGGCGACAGCTGGATCCTGACCGGGCGGAAATCCTTCATCACCTCCGGGTCGGCGGCGGAAGCCTATGTGATCCTGGCGGAGACGCAGGTCGGCGTGTCCGCCTTCTTCGTGCGCCGCGGCATGGACGGCGTCTCGACCGAGGAGGGCCCGAATGCCGCGACCTTCGGGCTGCGCAACGGGCCGCATGTCGATCTGGTGCTGGATCGCGTAGCGCTGCCGGCCGACCATCTGATCGGGGTGGAGGGCAAGGGCGTCCGGCAGGCGGTGACGACGCTGGACTATTCGCGCACCATGGCCGCCGCCATCAGCCTGGGCATCGCGCGGGCCGCCTTCGACGGCGCCCTGTCCTTCGCCGCCGGGCGCAGCGCCTTCGACCGCAGGATCCTGGATTTCCAGGGAATCCAATGGTATTTCGCCGACATGCTGGCGGAGATCGACGCCGCCCGGCTGCTGACCTACGCCGCCGCCCGGGCGCTCGACAGCCATACCGACATCGCCCGCTTCGGCAGCGAGGCCAAGCTGCTGGCCAGCCGGGTCGCCACCGACACCGCCGCCCGCGCGGTGCAGATCTGCGGCGCCTACGGCGTCATGGAATCGGCGCGCTTCGGCCGATACCTGCGCGATGCCAAGGCTTACGAGATCGCCGGAGGCTCGTCGGAGATCCTCAAGAACACCATCGCCAAGCGCCTGCAACATCATGTGGCCGAAGGGATCGCCCTGGGCGGGGAGGCAGGCCGGTGATCGCCGACGCCCTCTATGCCCGCGCCGCCGCCGCGCCCGACCGCCCCTTCCTGCTGTTCGGCGACCGGACCTTCACCTACGGCACGATGGTCGCCCTGGTGGAGTGTGCGGTCGAGCGGCTCGCCGGACATGGCGTGACCGCCGGGCAGACGGTAGCGATGCTGGTCGGCAACCGCCCCGGCTTCCTGGTCGCCTGGTTCGCCCTGTCGGAACTGGGTGCCATCGCCGTGCCGCTCAACACCGCCCTGGTCGGCGACGGACTGCATTATCTGCTGGAACAGAGCGAAGCCTCGTTGTTGATCGTGGAGGAGGAGTTCCGGCCGAACCTGCCCGCCTCCACCCCGCAGCTGCTCGCGATGCATGAGGACTTCGAGACGGCGGGCTTCGAGACGGCGGACGGCGGGGGGCGTTCACCACGCCCGCGGCTGGCCCTGCCCGGCGGGACCGCGAACGCCATCCTCTACACCTCGGGAACCACGGGGCTGCCCAAGGGGGCGGTCATTCCGAATGCCTGCTACGAGCTGGCCGGCGCACATATGACGGAAGCGCTGGGACTGACCGAGGCCGACCGCATTCTGGTCTTCCTGCCGCTGTTCCACGCCAACCCGCAGATGTACGCCGTGATGTCTTGCCTGCACGCCGGGGCCACGCTGGCCCTGCTGCCACGCTTCTCGGCCTCGCGGCTGCTCGACGATGCCCGGCGCTTCGGTGCCACCGGCTTCACCTATGTCGGCACGGTGCTGAGCATCCTGGCCAAGCGGCTGACCGAAGCGGACCGCGGCCACGCCCTGCGCTGGGCGGTCGGCGGCGGCGCCCCGCCGGGCGTCTGGCGGGAGATTGAGGATCGGTTGGGCATCGCCGTGCGCGAGCTGTACGGCATGACCGAGACCGGCGGCTGGGTGACGATGAACACCGCCGCCACCTCGCGCTTCGGTTCGGTCGGCGCACCGCGCCCCGACATGGAGGTGCGGGTGGTGGACGGGGGCGACACCCCGCTCCCACCCGGCAAGAAGGGCGAGATCGTCGTGCGGCCGGGCCGCCCCGGCCTGATGTTCGACGGCTACTGGAGGAAGCCCGAGGCGACCGTCGCGGCGACCCGGAACCTCTGGCTGCACACCGGCGACCGCGGCTCCTTCGACGAGGACGGATTCCTGCATTTCGACGGCCGCATGAAGGAGCTGATCCGGCGGGGCGGCGAGATGATCGCCCCGGCGGAAATCGAACTCGCCCTGTTGAATCATCCCGCCATCCAGGACTGCGCCGTGGTCGGCGTGCCGGACGCCATCATGGGCGAGGAGATCAAGGCGGTCGTCGTCCCAAGGCCCGGCTTCGCCGCACGGGACGTCGAGAGCTTCCTTCAAGGCCGCATTCCGGCCTTCATGATTCCCCGTTTCGTCGAAACGCGCCCCGAGATACCGAAGACCGCGACCCAGAAGGTGCAGCGTCACCTCCTGTCGGATCGGCTGCCGACCACCGTCGATCTCAGGCCGTCGAAGGCGTGACCCCTACCGACCTCCTCGCAGGCCCGGCGTTTCGATGCGGTGCCGGGCCTCCTTCCGTCGGGCGAGGGCACGCATGACGCCAAGCCGGTCTGCGCCGGTCACAACCGCGCCCGGGTGCTGCGCGGGGTGTTCAGCAGCAGGTTCGTCTCGCTGCCGGTGATGCCGGGGATCAGGCGGATGCGCCGCAGGATCGCGTCCAGGTCGGGCAGGCTTGGCGCCGACAGCTCCACGATCAGGTCCCAACGGCCGTTGGTGGTGTGGATTTCCAGCACCTCGGGAAAGCCGCTCAGCGCCCGCACCACCCGGTCGGCCGCATGCCCTTCCACATCGATCAGCATGATGCCGCGGACGGGCGCCTCCACCGTATCGGCGCGCAGGATCACGGTGTAGCCGATGATGATGCCGGCGCGCTCAAGCCGCTCCATCCGCGCCCGCACCGTGGCGCGCGACACCCCCAATTCCAGCGCGAGGTCGGAAATGCTGCGGCGGCCGTCATGGCGCAGCAGGGTGATCAGCCTCTCGTCGAGCGGGTCGAGCGTGGACATGGCCGGCGCCTGCCGTTCTGCTAAGTTGAACTGGCCATTTTGCTAAGCCATCGCGGCAGTTCTGTCAATTTGCCCTGTCCGATCCGCCACCGCTCCATGGTCTGATTGCGGGGCGGGCGACGGATAAGCCCGGACATGGGGCAAGGACAGGGGCAGGGTATGATGAAGCCGAAGCAGTGCCGCCTGATCGGGGTGCCGGTGCAGGACGGCGCCGGGCGGCGCGGCTGCGAGATGGGGCCGAGCGCCTTCCGCACCGCCGACATCGCGAGCGCGATCGCCGGACTCGGCCACGGCGTCACCGATCTCGGCAATGTGGCGCCGGTCGCGCTGCGGCCGCCGGCGCATGGCAACGCCACGCTGAAATTCCTGCCGGAGGTGGCGGGCTGGACCGCAGCCCTGGCAGCGGCGGCCTATGAGGCCAGCGCCGGGCCGGACGCCCTGCCGGTCTTCATGGGCGGCGACCACAGCCTCGCCGCCGGGACGCTGACCGGCCTCGCCCGGCGGGCGGAGGAGAGCGGACGGGAACTGTTCGTGCTGTGGCTGGATGCCCACCCGGATTTCCACACCCTGGACAGCTCGGAAAGCGGCAACCTGCATGGCGTGCCGATGGCCTATGCCACCGGCCGCGGCGGCTTCGACGGCTATTTCCCGCCCGCAGCCGGCCGCATCAAGCCGGAAAACGTCTGCATGATGGGCATCCGCAGCGTCGATCCGGCCGAAAGGCTGGCGCTGGAATCCTCCGGCATCGCCATCCACGACATGCGGACCATCGACGAATACGGTATCGCCCCGCTGCTGCGCGGCTTCCTGCGCAAGGTCCAGGATGCGCAGGGCCTGCTCCATGTCAGCCTGGACGTCGATTTCCTCGATCCCGGCATCGCCCCCGGCGTCGGCACGACGGTTCCCGGCGGCGCCACCTTCCGGGAGGCCCATCTGGTGATGGAGATGCTGCACGACACCGGGCTGGTCAGCAGCGTCGACCTGGTCGAGCTGAACCCCTTCCTGGACGAGCGCGGGCGCACCGCCATCCTGATGGTGGACCTGCTGGCCAGCCTGCTCGGCCGCCGCGTCCTCGACTACCCCACCCGCAGCTTCTGAAGCGGAGCCACCCACATGATCCCGAACCTGAACCTCGTCCCCTTCGTCAGTGTCGACCACATGATGAAGCTGGTGCTGCGCATCGGCGTGGAGCGCTTCCTGTCGGAGCTGGCCGCCTATGTCGAGGAGGATTTCCGCCGCTGGGAGAGCTTCGACAAGACCCCGCGTGTCGCCTCCCACAGCGCCGACGGCGTGATCGAGCTGATGCCGACCAGCGACGGCCGCATCTATGGCTTCAAATACGTCAACGGCCACCCCAAGAACACGCGCGAGGGGCGCCAGACCGTCACCGCCTTCGGCGTGCTGTCCGACGTCGCCAACGGCTATCCCGTGCTGATGTCGGAGATGACCATCCTGACCGCTCTGCGCACCGCCGCGACCTCCGCCGTCGCGGCGAAGCATCTGGCGCCGCGCGACGCCTCCTGCATGGCGATCATCGGCAACGGCGCCCAGGCCGAATTCCAGGCGCTCGCCTTCAAGGCCCTGCTGGGCGTCGACCGGCTCCGGCTCTACGACATCGACCCCGCCGCCACGCAAAAATGCGTGCGCAACCTGCAGGACCGGGGTTTCGAAATCGCCGCCTGCCGCTCGACCGAGGAGGCGGTGGAGGGCGCCGACATCATCACCACGGTGACCGCCGACAAGCAGTATGCCACCATCCTGACCGACAACATGGTCGGGGCCGGCATCCACATCAACGCTGTCGGCGGCGACTGCCCCGGCAAGACGGAACTGCACCGCGACATCCTGCTGCGCTCCGACATCTTCGTCGAATACACGCCTCAGACCCGCATCGAAGGCGAGATCCAGCAGCTGGCCGCCGACCACCCGGTGACCGAGCTGTGGCAGGTGATGACCGGTGCGGCACCCGGCCGGGCCGACGCCCGGAGAATCACCCTGTTCGACAGCGTCGGCTTCGCGACCGAGGATTTCTCAGCCCTGCGCTATGTCCGCGACGTGCTGGCCGGCACCGGGCTCTACCAGGATCTCGACATGCTGGCAGACCCCGACGAACCGCGCGACCTGTTCGGCATGATCCTGCGTGCCGGACGGGAGGGAAGCGTCAGCCCCGGCTGACCAGGCTTCCCTGCGCCGGCAGCTGCGCCGTCCGGGCATTGGCGATGACCGCCTTCTGGAGCTTTTCGAAGGCACGGACCTCCAGCTGGCGGACCCGCTCGCGCGAGACGTGGAACTGCTGGCTCAACTCCTCGAGCGTCAGCGGTTCGTCACGCAGGCGGCGGGCGACCAGGATTCGGCGCTCGCGGTCGTCCAGAACCCCCAGCCCCAGCTTCAGGAACTGCTGGCGCCGCCGGCGTTCCTCGGCATCGGCGAGCGTGGTCTCCTGGTTCGGCCCCTCGTCGGCAAGCAGGTCCAGCCATTCGCCGTCGCCGTCTTCCGACAGGCCGACATTGAGCGAGCGGTCATTACCCAGGCGGCGGTTCATCTCCACCACCTCGGCCTTCGACACGTTCAGTTCGGTCGCGATGGCCTCCACCGCCTCGGGCGACAGGTCGCCGCTCTCCAGCTCCTGCATCCGCGCCTTCAGGCGGCGCAGGCTGAAGAACAGCTTCTTCTGCCCGGCGGTGGTGCCGATCTTCACCAACGACCAGTTGTGCAGCACATATTCCTGGATTGCCGCGCGCACCCACCAGGAGGCGTAGGTGGCGAAACGGAAGCCCCTGCCGGGGTCGAACTTCTGCGCCGCCTGCATCACGCCGACATTGCCCTCCGCCACCAGATCCGACAGCGGCAGACCATAGCCGAGATAGCCGCGCGCCAGCTTGACCACGAGGCGGAGATGGCTGCCCACCAGCTTGTCGAGCGCGGACGGATCCTGCCGCTCATGCCAGCGCACCGCAAGGTCGAGTTCCTGTTCCGCCGTCAGGTACTGGTACTTGCGGGCATCCTGCAGGTAGAGCTGCATCGGTTCGGCGGACCGGGGCTCGGTGGAGCGGGATTGGGCGGTGGTATGGGTTTCAGCATTTCGCTGCATGGTGTCTCGGTTTCTCCCCGCCGACGGGAATGGCGCCGCAGGAGATGTCCCCTCGGCGTTGTCCGGATCGGGCCTGTTGATGCTCGGTCGGTCGTTCGATGCGTGGCCGGCATTCGACGCTGCCGGGAGGCGTGCACCGCGGGACGGTGCTGGATCGGAGGAAGGATCCTCCCCGGCTCCGCGGGCGGCGCCACGACCGGGGAAAGGTCGCGGCAGCCGACACGCCACAGGACCGGGGAGGAACCGGTGGGCAACGCCAGTCAGCGCAACCGAGCCGGAAACGAAAGGGAATTCACACGCGCAGATATCATCCTGGAGGAGGTGGACGGCGCTTCCAACAGCGCAACAGACTCTATATGGGAATTTTCACAACGGATTAAAGGGGCGCCCAGGCGAATTTTCCTGGCACCGTATTTCAAGCTTCCAAATTTGGCTTCGACACCGCGAACTCTGCAACAGATAGAACGGTGGGGCGGCCGTTTCAAGCCCGCCCCGCTTCGTTCATGTCGGCCGGCACGACATAAAGGGATATCCGTGCGGTGGGACCAGCGGTGCACGGAACAAGGTCAGGGCAAGTCCATCGGTGCCGTGATCCGGTCCAGAGGAGACCGAGGCCTCCAGCATTGCGGTTCACAGTGCCGCTGCCATGCCGTGCCACGGCCGCACCGGCGCGAAACCACCTCACTGGACGGGCGTACTCCTCCTCGCTGTCGCGTCAGCACTGGCAAGCAAGAGTGTGAACGGTCCTGGTCCGGCGCAGCAAGCCGGTTCCCATCTCCAGCGAGTCAGAATTTCCCGCTCTGGCATCAGTCGCCGCGGTCGCCCAGCAGCATCCGCATGCGCGCGAGTTCGGGGGCGTTGCGCGCCTCCATCTTCTCCAGCACGCGGGCGCGGTGGGTCTCCACCGTGCGGATGCCGATGGCGAGCCGGTGGGCGATGGTCTTGTTGGGAAGCCCCTGGGCGACCAGATCCATCACTTCCAGCTCTCGGGGGCTGAGCAGGGTCAGGCGACTGCGGATCTCGGCGGTCTCGACATCGGCGCGGCGGGCCGCGAGGTCGCGGCCGAAGGCCTCCTGCACCCGTTCGATCAGCAAATCCTCGTCGAAGGGCTTCTGCAGGAAATCCACCGCCCCGGCCCGGAAGGCCCGCACGGCGGCTGTGACGTCGCCATGGCCGGTGATGACGATCACCGGGAGGGTCAGCCCGCGCCGGATCATCTCCTGCTGGAGGTCGAGACCGTCCATGCCCGGCATGCGGATGTCGAGGATGGCGCAGCCCGGCTGCACGGGCGACGCCGCCGCCAGGAACTCGGCGGCCGAGCCGCAGCAGCGGACCGCCAGCCCGGCAAGCTCCAGATGGAGGGCCAGGGCGTCGCGGACGGCCTCGTCGTCGTCCACCACGAAAGCGACCGGGGCGACCGGCGCGGCGGGGGTATCGGTCGTCATGCGGATCCTCCTTCGGCGTCCGTACCACGCCCGGGCATCCCATGTTCTGGCATCCCATGCACAGGAATGGTGAAGCAGAATGTCGTTCCCCCACCCCCACCGCGCTGCACGGACAGCGTGCCGCCGTGGGTCTCGACGATGGTGCGGACGATGGACAACCCGAGCCCCATGCCGGTCGGCTTGGTGGTGACGAAGGGGGCGAACAGGTTCCGCTCGACCACCTCGGCCAGCCCGGGACCGGTGTCGCGCACGCCGATGGCGACGAATCCAGGCTCGGGCGCGGCACGCGCGAAGACCACGATGCGGCGCCCGGCCGGATCGGCATCGGCCATCGCCTCCGCCATCGCCTCGGCGGCGTTGCGCACCAGATTGAGGATCGCCTGCTGCAGCTGGACCGCATCGCCGCCGATGGCGGGCAGCGCCGGAGCGACCTCGGCGGCGATCTCGACCGAATGCCGGCTGGCGAGCGGACCGGCCAGCGTCAGGCAGTCGGCGACCAGGGTGGCGACCGACAGCGGCGTCCGGTCGCGCGCGCCCTTCCGCACGAAGTCGCGCAGGCTGCGGATGACCCGGTCGGCCCGCTCGGCCTGGCTGACCGTCTTGTCGAGGATCTCCGTCAGGCGCGGCGAGGCATCCTCGATCCGCGCGATCTTGCGGGCGGCGCGGGCGTAGCTCATCGCCGCCGCCAGCGGCTGGTTCAGCTCATGGGCCAGCGCCGCCGCCATCTCCCCCGCCTCGATCAGGCGGGAGGCGTGGGCGAGGTCGGACTGGCGCACCCGCAGCCACGCCTCCACCCGGCGGCGCTCGGTGACCACGGCGCCCAGCAGCAGGATGGTGACGGCGAGCGTCAGCATCAGGAGCTGGAAATGCGCCATGCGCGCCGTGTCGACGCCGGCCGCCTGGATGGCGGCGATCAGGCCGGCCTGCGTGGCGGCCGAGGCCAGCACCGCCCCCGCCAGACCGTGCCGGACGGCGATCCCGATGGCGGGCAGGAAGAGCAGATAGAAGTAGTCGTACTCGGCCGAGGCCAGCGGGCCGAAATCCAGCCACAGGGCGAGGCCGATCAGCGCCCCCTGCGCCCCCACTTCGGCGGCGCCGGTCCAGGACCAGCGCACCGCCGGCATCCGCAGGCCGAGCAGCACCATCGGCGTCAGGACGGCGATGCCGATGATCTCGCCGGTCCAATAGCGCAGCAGCATCTCGGGGAAGCGCACCCAGTCGAACAGCCCGGCCGCGGTGTGGATGGCGACATAGCCCAGCCCGACGGCCAGGGCCGCGAAGGCGCCGCCGGCCAGCAGCAGGACGATGTCGCGCAGCCGGGCAAGGCCGGGATCGAGCCCCGGAACCGGCCCCCGGCGCAGCAGGCGGCCGGCCAGCCCGTAGCCGCAGGCGACGACGCCGTTCGCCAGGACCGTGGTCCACAGGGCGACCGGCAGGTCGCGGACGACGATGTCGGCGACGAGCAGCCCAAGCCAGACCAGCGGCACCGCGCGGAGGCCGAGCAGGACCGACAAGCCCATCATCAGCCCGGCCGGCGGGTTCCACGGCGTGAGGTTGATCGGCGCGACCGTATGGATGAAGCTGATCCAGTCGAGGGATACATGCGCGGCGAGATAGGCCGGAACGAACATCCACCGGCGGCTGACGGTCTGTGGCATGGACGGATCGTAGCGCCGGCCGGTCCCGGACGCATCAGGGGAAATACGCAGCCCCGTATTACTACGGATCGGCCATGGCGTCACCTGCTCCACCTTCCCCGCCCGGCTTTCAGGGTCCGTATTACCCGGCATGGACAGCGGGCCTCCCGTCTTCAGATCATTGGCGGGGATCACCGACGGGGCGAACCCAGGCAGGGACAAGGGACGGGAAAGGGGAAATGGCGAGCCTTCGACGCATTCTGCTGGCGACCGACCTTCAACCGAAATCGGATCGCGCCCTGGAACGCGCCGTGCAGCTCGCCATGCGGTTCGGGGCCGAGCTGACGGCGCTGCATGTCGTCGACGGCAGCGGTGCCGCGGGCGGTCCCTACGGCCACCTGCCGCTGCACCATGTCGAGGCGGAGCTGCACCGCCACATCCTCGCCGTGCCCGGCGGGGCCGGAATCCGCGCCCATGCCGTCGCGGTGCGCGGCGAGGCGGTCGAACACCGCGTCGCCGGCTTTGCCGGCCTGTGGCGGCCCGACCTGCTGGTGGTCGGACTGCACCAGCGCGACCGGGTGGCCGACCTGTTCCTGTCCTCCACCGTCGAACGGATCGCCGTCGCCGACGGCACGCCGATGCTGATCGTGCGCGACAAGCCGCTGCAACCCTATCTTCGCGCGCTGGTGCCGGTGGATTTCTCCGACCGGTCGCGGCTGTCGCTGGCCGGCTTGCGGATGCTGGTGCCGAAGGGCGACATCCATCTCCTGCATGTCCTCGACCTGCCCGCCGCCGCCGTCCGGGCCGGGGTGGAGCTGGACCCGGCGGACTTCGCCGGCGACTTCGGCGAACTGCTCGCCGGGACGGGCGGCGCGGATCCCGCCGTTGCCGGACCGGCCGTCGAGACGATCCTACGCGCCGGCCCGCCCGGCCTGCGGATCGTCGAGCTGGCGCGGGAGGGGCGTTACGATCTGGTCGCCATGGGCTCGGCCCGGCGCAGCGGCCTCTCCCGCGCCCTGCTGGGCAGCACGGCGTCGGAGGTGATCGACATCCTGCCCTGCGACGTGCTGATCGGCGGAACACCGTCCGGACTCGATCCGTTCCGTTGTCCGGGAAAGTAGCAATGGCCAGCGGAAACCTCCTGTACCATCGTGAGCGCTCCGGCGCCCCGAACGGCGGGGACGGCGGCCGGTATCCGGTGCCGGCATTGATCATTGGCCACAATGGAGACGGGCATGGCCATTTCTGAGTTCTTCTCCGCGGCCGACGTCATCCTCGACGCCGGCCCGGGCAACAAGGCGACCCTGCTCGACCTGCTGGCGTCGGAGGCGGCCGCTCGCAACGGCCAGTCCAGGCAGGAGATCCTGGACGCGCTCCGGGCACGCGAACAGATCGGTTCCACGGCGCTGGGCAAGGGCGTGGCGCTTCCCCACACGGAGCTCCAAGCCGTGAACACGCCGCTGGTGCTGTTCGCCCGGCTGCAGCGCCCCATCGATTTCGACGCCCGGGACGACGAACCGGTCGATCTCGTCTTCCTGGCCCTGTGGCCGGCATCGAACCGCAAGGGGCTGTTGTCCGCCATGTCGGAGATCTGCCGGGCGCTGCGCGACCCGCAGGCCCCCCGCAAGCTGCGCGCCGCCAAGACGGCCGAGGATGCGGTCCAGATCCTGCTCCAGGCGGTGGCCTCCGAAACCGGACCGTGCGACGGCCCGCTCTAGACGGCTCCCCGATGGACGGCCGCCCTTTGGACGGCCCCGCCCGGCAAAACCGGGATGCCCGGCCCGGACGTTCGGCCCAGAAAATCAACCGTAGGACTTCATGCCCGACGCCCTCCTGCTCCTGACCGCCGTTGGTCTCCCGTTCGCCGGCGCGATCGTCGCCGGGTTGCTGCCGACGCATGCGCGCAACGCGGCGGCCTGGCTGGCCGGCGGCATCGCCGTCATCGGGCTGGCGATGGTCTGGGCCGCCTACCCGACAGTGTCGGCGGGCGGCGTGGTCCGCCACAGCGTCGCCTGGATGCCGTCGCTGGGCCTGGATTTCGCGTTGCGGATGGACGGCTTCGCCTGGCTGTTCGCCGGGCTGGTGTCGGGGGTCGGAACGCTGGTGGTGGTCTATGCGCGCTATTACATGGCGGCGGAAGACCCAGTGCCGCGCTTCTTCGCCTTCCTGCTCGCCTTCATGGGGTCGATGACCGGGGTCGTGCTTTCCGGCAACCTGATCCAGCTCGCCTTCTTCTGGGAGCTGACCAGCCTCTTCTCCTTCCTGCTGATCGGCTACTGGCACCACACCGCGGCGGCGCGCGACGGCGCCCGCATGGCCCTGACCGTCACGGCGACGGGCGGACTCTGCCTGTTCGCCGGCATGCTGGTGCTGGGGCACATCGCCGGCAGCTACGACCTCGACGTCGTGCTGGCATCGGGCGACCTGATCCGGGCGCATCCGCTCTACCTGCCGGCGCTGGTGCTGATCCTGCTGGGCGCCCTGACCAAGAGCGCGCAGTTCCCGTTCCATTTCTGGCTGCCGCACGCGATGGCGGCGCCGACCCCGGTCTCCGCCTACCTGCATTCGGCGACGCTGGTGAAGGCCGGCGTCTTCCTGATGGCGCGGCTCTGGCCGGTGCTGGCGGGGACCGAGGCGTGGTTCTGGATCGTCGGCTCGGCCGGGCTCGCCACCCTGTTGCTCGGCGCCTACATCGCCATCTTCCAGCACGACCTGAAGGGACTGCTGGCCTATTCGACCATCAGCCATCTCGGGCTGATCACCCTGCTGCTCGGGCTGAACAGCGAGCTGGCGATGGTCGCGGCGATCTTCCACATCATCAACCACGCGACCTTCAAGGCCTCGCTGTTCATGGCCGCCGGCATCATCGACCACGAGACCGGCACCCGCGACATCCGGCGCCTGTCGGGCCTCAACCGCTTCATGCCCTTCACCGCCAGGCTCGCCCTGGTCGCCGCCGCGGCGATGGCCGGCGTGCCGCTGCTCAACGGCTTCCTGTCGAAGGAGATGTTCTTCGCCGAGGCGCTGTCGGCCAAGGGTCCGCTGCCGGTCTTCTTCGACATCCTGCCGATCGCCGCGACGGTGGCGAGCGCCTTCAGCGTCGCCTATTCGTTGCGCTTCATCCATGGCGCCTTCTTCGGGCCGGACCCGGTCGACCTGCCGCACAAGCCGCACGAGCCGCCGGCCTGGATGCGCTTCCCGGTCGAGATCCTGGTGCTGGCCTGCATCATCATCGGCGTCCTGCCGGCGGCCACCGTCGGCCCCTTCCTGGACATGGCGGCCCGGGCCGCCCTGGGGACGGCGCCGCCGGAATACAGCCTCGCGGTGTGGCATGGAGTTAACCGCCCGCTGGTGATGAGCATGACCGCGCTCGCCGCCGGGGTCGCCCTCTACCTGCTGCTCCAGCGCCATCTGGTCAAGGGGATCGAGGGGCCGCCGCTGATCCGCAGCTTCGAAGGCCGCCGCATGTTCGAGCGCACCATGGTCTTCCTGTCCTGGCGCCTCGCCCGCACGGCCGAGGGGCTGCTCGGCACCCGCCGGCTGCAGCCGCAACTGCGGCTGGTGGTGTGCGCGGCGGTGCTGGCGGCCGGCTGGGCGGTGTGGCTGCGCGGGCTGGGGCCGGGCAACCTCGTCCCCTCCGGCATCGACCCGGTGCTGGCGATGGTCTGGGTGCTGGGCGCCGCCTGCGCGCTGGGTGCCGCCTGGCAGGCCAAGTTCCACCGGCTGGCGGCGCTGATCCTGCTCGGCGCCACCGGGCTGGTCGTCTGCGTGACCTTCGTCTGGTTCTCCGCGCCCGACCTCGCGCTGACCCAGCTGCTGGTCGAGGTCGTCACCACCATCCTGCTGCTGCTGGGCCTGCGCTGGCTTCCCAAGCGGCTGGACATCCCCGGCACCCGCGGGTCGGAGGCGGTCACGCTGGGCCGCCGCCTGCGCGACCTCGGCATCTCGATCGCCGCCGGGGCCGGCATGGCCGGGCTTGCCTTCGGGGTGATGACGCGCTTCCCGCCCGAACTACTGGCGCAGCATTTCCTGGAGCTGGCCTACAGCGAGGGCGGCGGCACCAATGTCGTGAACGTGATCCTGGTGGATTTCCGCGGCTTCGACACGATGGGCGAGATCGCCGTGCTGGGCGCGGTGGCGCTGACCGCCTATGCGCTGCTGCGCCGCTTCCGCCCGGCGACCGACAGCGTCGACGTGACCGAACAGCAGCGCGACCAGAGCGCCTTCGACGCCTCCCGGCCCGACCGCAAGGACGGCGACACGGTGGCCGACTGGCTGTTCATCCCGTCGCTGATCGCGCGGCTGCTGTTCCCGGTGATCCTGATGGTGGCGCTGTTCCTGCTGCTGCGCGGCCACGACCTTCCGGGCGGCGGCTTCGCCGCCGGGCTGACCGTGGCGATCGCCATGATCCTGCAATACATGTTCGGCGGCACCCAATGGGTTGAGACGCGGCTGCGCGTGCTGCCGATGCGCTGGATGGGGATCGGGCTGCTGCTGGCCGCCGGCACCGGGCTGGGCGCCTGGCTGTTCGGCCGCCCGTTCCTGACCAGCTATTTCGCCTATGCGGAGCTGCCGGTGCTGGGCAAGTTCCCGGTCGCGAGCGCCCTGCTGTTCGACATCGGCGTGTTCGCGCTGGTGGTCGGCGCCACGATCCTGATCCTGATCGCGCTTGCCCGCCAGTCGGTCCGCGGCCACCGCGCCGCCGCTCCCCGCCCGGCCGAGATGCCGGCCATCCCCGATCCGGTGCCGACCGCCGTAGGAGACGATTGATGGAACTGATTCTCTCGCTCGGAATCGGCGTGCTGACGGGATCCGGCGTCTGGCTGCTGCTGCGGCCCCGCACCTTCCAGGTGATCGTCGGCCTCTCGCTGCTGTCCTACGCCGTCAACCTGTTCATCTTCTCGACCGGCGGACTGCGCACCGGCGCCGCGCCGGTCCTGGAGGGCGGCCGGGCCGGCAACCTCGCAATGTATGCCGACCCGGTGCCGCAGGCGCTGGTGCTGACCGCCATCGTCATCGGCTTCGCCACCACGGCGCTGTTCCTCGTCCTGCTGCTGGCCGCCCGCGGCCTGACCGGGACCGACCATGTCGACGGCAAGGAGAAGCAGCGGTGAGCGGCTGGATGGACCATCTGACGATCGCGCCCATCGTCCTGCCGTTGCTGGCGGGCGCGGTGATGATGCTGATCGACGAGCGGCGGCGCACGCTGAAGGCGGCGCTCGGCATGGCGTCGGCGGTGACGCTGCTCGGGCTCGCGGTGGTGGCGCTGACGGTCGCCGACGCCGGCCCGGCCGAGGTCAGGGTCTACCGGCTGGGCGACTGGCCGGCAAATTTCGGCATCGTGCTGGTGCTGGACCGCTTCGCCGCGCTGATGCTGGTGCTGACCGGCATCCTGGGGGTGGCGGCCCTGCTGTTCGCGCTGCCGCGCTGGCAGGGGGCGGGGGCGCATTTCCATTCGCTGTTCCAGTTCCAGCTGATGGGGCTGAACGGCGCCTTCCTGACCGGCGACCTGTTCAACCTGTTCGTCTTCTTCGAGATCATGCTCGCCGCCTCCTACGGGCTGGCGCTGCACGGCTCGGGCCTCGCCCGCGTGCGCGCCGGGCTGCACTACATCGCCATCAACCTGTCGGCGTCCCTGCTGTTCCTGATCGGCGTCAGCATGATCTACGGCATCTCCGGTACCCTCAACATGGCCGATCTGGCCGGGCGGGTCGCCGGGGTGGCCGCCGAGGACCGGGCGCTGCTGGAGGCGGGGGCGGCGATCCTCGGCCTCGCCTTCCTGATCAAGGCGGGGATGTGGCCGCTGGGCTTCTGGCTGCCCAACACCTATTCCACCGTCGGCGCCGCGTCGGCCGCCATCGTCTCGATCCTCAGCAAGGTCGGCATCTACGCCGTGCTGCGGCTGTGGCTGCTGGTGTTCGGCGATGCCGCCGGGGCGTCGGCCGGCTTCGGCGGCACCCTGCTGCTGGTCGGCGGGCTGCTGACCATCGGTTTCGGCTCCATCGCCGTGCTGGCGACGCAGAGCCTGCCACGGCTGGCTGGGGCGAGCGTCCTGGTGTCGTCGGGCACGCTGCTGGCCGCCGTCGGGGCGGGACAGGCGGCGGTGACAGGCGGCGCCCTGTTCTACCTGACCAGCTCGGTCCTGGCGATCGCCGGCTTCTTCCTGCTGATCGAGTTGGTGGAGCGCGGCCGCGGCGTCGGCGCCGACGTGCTGGCGGTAACCCGCGAGGCGTTCGGCGAAGGCGACGACGAGGACACCGACGACGGCGAGGTCGGCGTCGCCATCCCGGCGACGATGGCGATCCTCGGCATGGGCTTCATGGCCAGCGCGCTGCTGCTGGCGGGCCTGCCGCCGCTGTCCGGCTTCCTCGGCAAGTTCGCCATCCTATCGCCCCTGCTGGCGACCGGACAGGACGTCCCGGTCACCACCTGGGTGCTGCTGGCGGCGCTGGTGCTGTCCGGGCTGGCGACGGTCGTGGCGATGACGCGCGCCGGCATCGACGCCTTCTGGGCCTCGCCGGCCGGCGAGGTGCCGCGCGTGCGGGTGGCCGAGATCGCGCCGGTCATGCTGCTGCTCGCCCTCGGCGTCGCGCTCACCATCCAGGCCGGCCCGGCGATGCGCTACATGACCGACACAGCGAATGCGCTGCATGCGCCGCGCGACTATGTCGGGGCCGTTCTGTCCACATCCAGGGCGCCGGGAACGGCGGGAGGTGTCCGATGAGGCGGTGGCTGGCCTATCCGATGGTGACGGCGACCCTGCTGGGCGTCTGGCTGCTGCTGAACGAGAGCGTGGCTCCCGGTACGATCATCCTGGGCGGCGTGCTGTCGCTGGGCACGGCGATGACGCTGGGCACGCTCGAGCTGCCGGGTGGCCGGTTCCGGCGGCCGCAGGCGGCGGTGTCGCTGCTGGTGGTGGTGCTGGCCGACATCGTGCGCTCGAACATCGCGGTCACCAAAATCATCCTGCGGCCGGGCCAGGGCGGGCGGGTCTCGGGATTCGTGCGCATCCCGCTCGACCTCAGGGCGCCCTACGGGCTGGCGACACTGGCCTGCATCATCACCGCCACTCCCGGCACGGTGTGGGTCGCCTATGACCGGACCCGCAACACCATCCTGCTGCACATCCTCGACCTCGTCGACGAGCGGGTGTGGATCGACACCATCAAGGGCAGGTACGAAAAACGG
Organism: Azospirillum thiophilum; assembly: GCF_001305595.1. NCBI lineage: Bacteria > Pseudomonadati > Pseudomonadota > Alphaproteobacteria > Rhodospirillales > Azospirillaceae > Azospirillum > Azospirillum thiophilum. Next base: position 144,624 of record NZ_CP012405.1, on the reverse strand, counting down.
CTGATGGAGCTGTTCGAATGATCGTGAAGCTGCTGGTCTGGACGATCCTGCTGACCCAGATCCTGCTGGTGCTCGCCATGGCCTTCTCGGCGGTGCGCGTGCTGCGCGGCCCGCGCGCGCAGGACCGGGTGCTGGGGCTGGACACCCTCTATGTCACGGCGACCATGCTGCTGCTGACCTTCGGCATCCGCACCGGCAGCCTGCTGTATTTCGAGGCGGCGCTGATCATCGCGCTGCTCGGTTTCGTCTCGACGGCGGCGCTGGCGAAGTTCCTCATGCGTGGAGAAGTGATCGAATGACCCATCTGGCCGAAATCCCGGCATGGGCCGCGGTCCTGACCGCCCTGCTGCTGCTGACCGGCGCAGTCCTGACCTTGATCGGAACGGTCGGGCTGCTGCGGTTCGACAGCTTCTACCAGCGGGTCCACGCCCCGACCTTGGGCTCGACGCTGGGCATCGGCTGCGTCCTGCTCGCCTCGATGCTGTTCTTCTCGGTCCTGGAGACGCGGGCGATCCTGCACGAGGTGCTGATCACCGCCCTGATGGTCGTCACCACGCCCATCACCCTGATGCTGCTGGCGCGGGCCGCGCTCTACCGCGACCGCACCGAGGGCAGCGACGAGGTGCCGCCGCCGCCCTCCGATTGACCCGAAGCGGGGGCCGTCTCAGCAGGCCCGGCCGTCCTGCACCAGCGCCCCCAGGCGCCGCAGCCCCGGCTCGATCCGGTGCGTCGCGATCGAGGTGAAGCCGAGACGGAAGTGGCGCCGCCCCTCGGTCGGGTCGAGGAAGAAGATGTCGCCGGCCTCGATCAGAACGCCCTGCCCGCGCGCGGCGCGGACGAGATCGCGGCTGTCGAGGCCGGGCGGTCCCTCGATCCAGAAGCTCTTGGCACCGAAATCGCGGCGGAACCGGCAGCCGGGCAGCAGCTCCGGCAGCAGGTCGGCGATCAGCCCGGCCCGCTCCTGCAGGACGGTGGCGGTGCGGCGGAGATGCTGGCGGTAATGGCCGAGCTGGATGAAGGTGGCGAGGCTGCGCTGGTTGTTGGTCGGCGGGTGGCGCAGCATCAGGCGGCGCAGGACTCGCAGCTCGTCGATCACCGGCTTGGGCGCCACGACGTAGCCGATGCGCAGGCCGGGCGCCAGGATCTTGGAGAAGCTGCCGGTGTAGATCACGCAATCCGCCCGGTCGAGGCTCTTCAGGCAGGGCAGATCGGCGTCGCCCTCCACCGACAGGTCGGATTCGTAATCGTCCTCGACCAGCACGACGCCGTGGCGGGACGCGGCCTCCAGCAGCTCACGCCGCCGGCCGATCGGCATGACGGCGGTGGTCGGGCACTGGTGGCCGACCGTCACGAAGGCGACCCGCCGGCCGGCGAACACCGCATCCGGCACCACGCCATGACGGTCGCAGGTCAGCGCCCGCATGTCCGCCGTCGCCATGCCGACCATATGGCGCATGTCGGGATAGCCGGGATTCTCGATGCCGACAGGGGTGTCCCGGCCGACCAGCAGCTGGACCAGCATCGACAGCGCATGCTGCGAGCCGATGGTGACGATGATCTCCCCCGGACCGGCGAAGATGCCACGCCGGGGCAGGACCTTGTGGCGCAGCTGCTCCAGCAGGTCGGGATCGTCGTCGTCGATCATGTCGCGCGCCCAGCGGGTGATCTCCTGCACGCTGGAGGCGGCCTTCACGCTCTCCCGCCACGGGTTGGTCGGGAACAGGCTGGGGTCGAACTGCCCGAACAGGAAGGGATAAGGATAGTCCATCCAGTCGCGCGGCTTGGTGATCTGCGGCATCAGCGACGGCCGGATGGCGAAGCGCGCCGCCCAGCCGCAAGCCTTGTCCTCCCTGGCCTTTTCCGCCGGTCTGTCCTGGGCCGACGCCACAAAGACGCCGCTGCGCTCGCGCGAGACGAGGAAGCCGTCGTCGATCAGCAGCTGATAGGCCGCGTTGACGGTGTTGCGTGAGATGCCCAGCGCCTCGGAAAGGCTGCGGCTGGACGGCACCCGCGTGTCGGGGACCAGCATGCCGGTCTCGATGGCCTCGGCGATGATGCCGCGGACGCGCAGGCTGAGCCCCTGGTGGTCGCGCTCCATGCCGCCGAAGAGGAGCCGCCAGGCGGTGTCGATCTGCATGGAGCCAGCCGTCCTTCCTTCCGGGCTTCCTGCCCGAGTATGCGGAAGCAAGAAGGGTGCCGGCCGGAGCAGGGCTGGATCCGGGCCGGATCCGGGCCGCCGTCCCGGCTGCGGCGTCCATCCGACGGGCTTTTGCCCAATCGGATGGCACATGGCGCAGGATATGGCAGCGGATTGGGCGCCGGAATGGCGCAGGACCAGCCGGCTCCGCAAAGCGGGAGGATCTGGACCTTTCGGCAGGGGGATCGCTTGGGTCCTAATGGGCGCATCGGAACGAACGGCCTCGACGGAGCCCCCCGCCATGACCTTCAGCAAAAGCTTGCTCGCCACCGCTTTCATCGCTTTCGGCGCGCTGATCGGGGCATCCGCCCCGGCCATGGCCGCGGAGAAGACCGTCACCTTCGCCTATCAGGACATGATGACCCCGATCCGCGTGCTGATGGAAAGCGGGGAGTTGGAGAAGAAGACCGGCTACACGGTGAAGTGGGTCAAGTTCGGCGGTGGCGGCGACGTCATCCGCGCCATGTCGTCGGGCAACGTGGATGTGGGCGAGGCCGGTTCCTCCCCCATCGCCGCCGCCGCGTCGCAGGGGCTGCCGATCTCGCTGTTCTGGATCCTCGACGACATCGCCAACGCCGAGCAGCTGGTCGTGCGCAACGGCAGCGGCATCAAGTCCATCGCCGACCTGAAGGGCAAGACGGTCGCCGTGCCCTTCGTCTCGACCTCGCACTACCAGCTGATGTACGCGCTGCAGGAGGCCGGGCTGTCGGGCAAGGACGTCAAGCTGCTGAACATGCGCCCGCCGGAGATCGCCGCCGCCTGGGAACGCGGCGACATCGACGCGACCTTCATCTGGGCGCCGGTGCTGACCGCCGCCAAGAAGAACGGCACCGTCATCGCCAGCGCCGGCGATTTCGCCAAGAAGGGCAAGGCGACCTTCGACGGCATCGTCGCGACCAAGGCCTTCATGGCCGCCAACCCGGACTTCATGACCGGCTTCGTCAAGCTGCTGGCCGCCGCCGACGCCGACTATGCCAAGACCGGCACCTCCTGGACCGCGGCCTCGCCGCAGGTGGCCGCCGTCGCCAAATGGACCGGCGCCGCCCCGGCCGACGTGCCGGAGGGGCTGGCCGCCTACCGCTTCCCGACGCTGGAGGAGCAGGCGTCCAAGGAGTGGCTGGGCGGCGGCGCCGCCGAGGCGCTGAAGTCGACCGCCGAGTTCCTGAAGAGCCAGGGCCGCGTCACCGAACTGGCCCCCGACTACAGCCAGTTCGTGACCGCCGACGTGGTCAAGGCGGCGGCCAAGTAAAGGCGGTCAGGTAAAGGGGCCGCCCCTTCAGGCCCATCCTTCGGATCCTCTCACATCGGGAAGCCCGGCATGCTCGAAGTCCGCAATGTCAGCGTCCAGTATGGCGGCGGCGAAAGCGGTACCGTCGCCCTCTCCTGGGTCAACCTGACCATCGAACCGGGAGAATTCGTGGTGGCGCTCGGCGCGTCGGGCTGCGGCAAGACAACCCTGCTGTCCTGCATCGCCGGATTCCTGCCGCCGACGGACGGGGACATCCTGCTCGACGGCAAGCCGGTCGCCGGGCCGGGGGCGGACCGCGGCGTGGTGTTCCAGCGCCACGCCCTGATGCCCTGGCTGAGCGTGGTCGACAATGTCGCCTTCGGCCTGAAGATGCAGGGCATGGCCAAGGCCGAGCGGACGCGGCGCGCCCGCAGCATGCTGGAGCTGGTCGGGCTGGACGCCTTCGCCGACAAGAGGATCTACGAGCTGTCGGGCGGCATGCAGCAGCGCGTCGGCATCGCCCGCGCGCTGGCCGCCGACCCGCGCATGCTGCTGATGGACGAACCGCTGGGCGCGCTCGACGCCTTCACCCGCGAACAGATCCAGGAGCTGATCCTACGGGTGTGGGCGGAGACGCGGAAGATGGCCTTCTTCATCACCCACGAGGTCGAGGAGGCGATCTTCCTCGCCACCAAGCTGATCATCATGACCCCGCGCCCCGGCCGGATCGCCCAGGAGATCCCGCTGGACTTCAGCCGGCGCTTCCTGGCCGGGCAGGATTCGCGGTCGGTCAAATCCTCCCCCGACTTCATCGCCATGCGCGAACGGGTGCTGGGCTTCATCCACGACCGCAACGACGCCGTTACAGGAGAGGCCGCATGAAGCCGACCGCCACCGAACGGGCCAAGACGGCCGACAGCCTGACCGGAATTCCGACCGGGCTGGTGCCGCTCGGCCGGCTGCGCCGCCGGATGCAGGGTTTCCGGTCGCAGCCGGCGCTGATCAGCCTCGCGGCCATCCTGGCGGCGCTGGCGCTGTGGGCGGCGCTGACCGGCCAAGGGGTGGTGAAGCCGCTGTTCCTGCCCAAGATCGACACGGTGTTCCAGGCCTTTCTCGACGCTGTCGACGGGCGGATCGACGGTGCCCCGCTGGCCGAGCATATCGCCGTGAGCCTGCTGCGCGTCGTCGGCGCCTTCCTGCTCGCGGCATTGATCGGCATCCCGGTGGGGCTCGCCACCGGGCTCAGCACCAGCCTGCGGGCGGCGCTGGATCCCTTCATCGAATTCTACCGGCCGCTGCCGCCGCTGGCCTATCTGCCGCTGGTCATCATCTGGTTCGGCATCGGCGAGACGTCGAAGGTGCTGCTGATCTTCTTCGCCTGCTTCGCACCGGTGGCGCTGGCCGCCCGGGCCGGCGTGTCGGCGGCGGCGGCCGATCAGGTCAACGCCGCCCGCGCGCTCGGCGCCAGCCGCTGGCAGGTGGTGGTGCATGTGGTGCTGCCGGCGGCCCTGCCCGACATCCTCGTCGGCCTGCGCATCGGCATGGGGGTGGGCTGGACGACGCTGGTCGCCGCCGAGATGGTCGCCGCCTCCACCGGCATCGGCCAGATGGTGCTGAACGCCTCCAACTTCCTGCGCACCGACATCGTGCTGATGGGAATCTTCGTGATCGGCTTCTTCGCCACGCTGTTCGAGTTCGGCATGCGCTGGCTGGAACGCCGCCTGGTGCCCTGGAAGGGCAAGGTCTGAAATCGTCGCCCTGGAAGGGCAAGGTCTGAGGGTTTCTCCGGGAAGGTCATGTCCGCCATGTCGATGCTCCTCTTCGGGGGCGTGACCTTCCTCGCCGCGGCCTTCCGCGGGGTGACGGGGTTCGGCTACGCCCTGATCGCGGCGCTGGGGCTGCTGTTCCTGCCCTCCCCCGCCGCCGGTGTCCCCTTCATCCTGGTCAGCGACCTGCTGCTGACCTGTTTCCTGCTGCTGGACCGCGAGCAGGCGGCGGTGGACTGGGCGGTGGCGCGGCTCCTGCTCGCGCTGGGCTTCGCCGGGGCGCTGTGCGGCAGCCTGATCGCCGCCAGCCTCGACGACGGCACCTCGCGGGTGCTGGTCGCGGTCACGGTCTTCGGCGCCGCCTGCGTCGCCCTGGTGCGGGAGCCGCCGCCCTGGCTGCGGCACCGGGCCATCGGGGCGGGCATCGCCCTGGTCGTCGGCGTCCTGCTGGCCGCCTTCGCCGTCGGCGGGCCGCTGATCGCCGCATGGCTGCTGGCCGGTGGCCGCGACCGGCGGACCATCAAGGGCACGCTGGCGGTGTTCTTCGGCGCGGTCGACGCGCTGAGCCTCGCCGGCCGTGCTATGGTCGGAGCCATCGACCCCGGCGTCGTCGGCCTGCTGGCGGCCTTCACGGTCCCCACCCTCGCCGGCTTCCTTGCCGGCCGCCTGCTGGCCGCAAGGCTCAGCTTCGACGGCTGGCGGCGGCTGGCGTCCGGGGGCCTGCTCGCCGTCGCGGTGGCGGGCCTCGTCCAGACCGTCTACACGCTGGGCCGCAGCTTCAATCCGTCGTGAGGAAAGAGAACACCATGTCGAACATCGCCCCCAAGACGGCCGCCAAGACGGCTATCGTCACCGGCGCCACCTCCGGCTTCGGCGACGCCATCGCCCGGCGGCTGGCCGCGGAGGGCTGGCGCATCGTCGCCACCGGCCGGCGCCGCGACCGGCTCGACGCCCTGGTCGAATCGCTGGGCGGGCCGTCGATGGCCCACCCGCTCTGCTTCGACATCCGCGACGAGGCGGCGACGCGCGACGCGCTGGCCTCGCTGCCGGAGGAGTTCAGCGGCATCTCCGTCCTGGTCAACAATGCCGGGCTGGCGCTGGGCACCGGGCCGGCTCAGGACTGCGACCTGGAGCAGTGGCGGGCGATGATCGACACCAACGTCACCGGGCTGGTGACGATCACCCGGCTGCTGCTGGACCGGCTGATCGCGCAGCGCGGGCTGATCGTCAACCTCGCCTCGGTCGCCTCCAACTGGCCCTATCCGGGCGGCAACGTCTATGGCGGCACCAAGGCCTTCGTGCAGCAGTTCTCGCTCGGGCTGCGCTGCGACCTGTCGGCCCACGGCGTGCGCGTGACCTCGATCGAGCCGGGCCTGTCGGAAAGCGAATTCACCCTGGTCCGCACCGGCGGCGACAAGGCCGCCTACGACGCGCTCTATGCCGGCGCCAACCCGCTCCAGCCCGAGGACATCGCCGAGACGGTGCGCTGGGTGGTGTCGCTGCCGCCGCACGTCAACATCAACAGCGTCGAGATCATGCCGGTCAGCCAATCCTGGGCGCCGTTCAGGATCCACCGCGAAACGCCTGCCTGACCCCCGCCGGCAGGCCCCCTTCCCACCCGGGGCCCCGCCCCGGGCCCCACCCGAGGAGATGACCGATGGATGACGTCCTTCGGAACGACCTGTCACGCGTCAACGACATCCGCCACGTCATCGAGGCCGACCGCGCCCATGTCTGGCACCATCTGACCCAGCACAAGGGCTTCGAGACCAGCGATCCCCGCATCTTCGTCGAAGGCAAGGGGATGCGGGTGTGGGACGCCGCCGGGCGGGAGTATCTGGACGCGGTGTCGGGCGGGGTGTGGACGGTCAATGTCGGCTATGGCCGGACCAGCATCGCCGACGCGGTGCGCGACCAGCTGGTCAAGCTGAATTATTTCGCCAACTCCGCCGGCTCCGTCGCGGGTGCCCGCTTCGCCGAGAAGCTGATCTCCAAGATGCCGGGGATGAGCCGCATCTATTATTCCAACTCCGGGTCGGAGGCGAACGAGAAGGTGTTCAAGATGGTGCGCCAGATCGCGCACCGGCACCATGGCGGCGCCAAGTCCAAGATCCTCTACCGCGAGCGCGACTATCACGGCACCACGCTGGGCACGCTGGCGGCGGCCGGGCAGGCGCAGCGCCGCGCCCAGTTCGGCCCCTTCCCCGACGGCTTCGTCGAGGTGCCGCACTGCCTGGAATACCGCAGCCAGTACGGCGCGGTGGAGAATTACGGCGAGCTGGCCGCCGACGCCATCGAGGCGGTCATCCTGCGCGAGGGGCCGGACACCGTCGGCGCGCTGTGCCTGGAGCCGATCACCGCTGGCGGCGGCGTCATCACCCCGCCCAAGGGCTATTGGGAGCGGGTGCAGGACATCTGCCGGCGCCACGAGGTGCTGCTGCACATCGACGAGGTGGTCTGCGGCGTCGGGCGCACCGGCGAGTGGTTCGGCTACCAGCATTACGGCGTGCAGCCCGACTTCGTCACCATGGCGAAGGGGGTGGCGTCGGGCTATGCCGCCATCTCCTGCACCGCGACGACCGAGCGGATCTTCGAGCTGTTCAAGGACGATCCGGCCGACCCGATGTCGTTCTTCCGCGACATCTCGACCTTCGGCGGCTGCACCGCCGGCCCGGCCGCCGGGCTGGAGAACATCCGCATCATCGAGGACGAGGGGTTGCTCGCCAATACCAGGGCGATGGGCGAGCGGCTGCTCTCCGGCCTGTGGGTACTGGCGGAGCGTCACCGCGCCGTCGGCGACGTCCGCGGCAAGGGGCTGTTCTGCGGCGTGGAACTGGTGCAGGACCGCGCCAGCAAGGAGGCCGCCGACGAGAAGCTGGTGCAGGCGGTGGTCGCCGACTGCATGGCAAACGGCGTCATCATCGGCGCCACCAACCGCTCGCTGCCGGGGCTGAACAACACGCTGTGCCTCAGCCCGGCGCTGATCGCCACCGCCGACGACATCGACCGCATCGTCCTGGCCATCGACGGTGCGCTGACCCGCGTCTTCCACTGAGGGCACGCGCGGTTTCACGCACCGGCCGTCACCGCCCCGAAGGTTGGGTTCCAAGCCGCGGGGCGGGGGTGGGCGTGTCGCAGGGCGTGCCCGAGAAGCCGACCGGCGGGCGGACGCTGATGATCTCCCCCTCGCTCGGGTGGTGCATCGCCTGGAAGAAGCCGACCGCCGTCAGGTGCTCGTCCTTCATCAGGTCGTCGATGGAATTGACCGGCGCGCAGGGAACGTCGAGGCGACGCAGCAGCGCCAGCCAGTTGGCGCTGCTGTCGGCCGGCAGGATTTCGGCGAGACGCTCGTAGAGCGTGCCGATCATCGCCGCGCGGGCGGCGTCGGACCCGAGCGCCGGGTCGGACGCCCAGTCCTGCCGGCCGACCGCCGTGAAGACGGCGCGCCAGTGGGCGGCGGTGTAGGGCATGGCGCAGACGTGGCCGTCCTGGGTCCGGTAGGGCCGCCGGTGCTCCGCCAGGACGCGGCTGTATCCGCTGGGCCCCAGCGGGGGACGGAAGGTCCGGCCGCCCAGATGCTCCACCGCCAGGAAGGACACCATCACCTCGAACATCGGCACCTCGACGGCCTGCCCGATGCCCGATGCCGCGCGGGCCAGCAGCGCCGCGTTGATCGCCGCCGCCGCATGCAGGCCGGTGACCTTGTCGGCCACGATGGTCGGCGCATAGTTGGGTTCGCCTCCCGTCCTGGCGGCGAGTTCCACCCATCCCGCTTCCGCCTGGATGACGTCGTCGTAGGCCGGCCTATCGCGGTAGGGGCCATTCTGCCCGTAGCCGACGATTGAGCAATGGACCAGCCGCGGGTTGCGCACCCGGACGGCTTCGTAATCGAGCCCGAGGCGCCCGATGGCGGCCGGCCGCATGTTGTGCAGCAGCACGTCCGCCCCGTCGAGCAGGGCGAGGAGTTCGCCGCGCTGCCGCTGGTCCTTCAAATCGAGGACGAGGCTTTCCTTGTTGCGGTTGCAGTTGAGGAAGGCGGCCCCCATTCCCGGCGACCGGGCGGGTCCGGGGGCGCGCATGATGTCGCCGGCCGGCGGCTCGACCTTGACGACCCGCGCCCCGAAATCCCCCAGCATCTGGCTTGCATATGGTCCGGCGATCACGGTGCTGAGGTCGATCACCGTGATGCCGTCGAGCGGCCCTGCCATGCTGCGCCTTCCTCTCCCGTCGATTGTCGCCGTCAGCGCGCGGTGAAGCCGCCGTCGACCGGCAGCGCCACGCCGGTCACGAAGGAGGCGTCGTCCGACGCGAGCCAGAGCACCGCATGGGCGGCTTCCTCCGCCTTGCACAGCCGCCCCATCGGCACGGCGGCGAGCATCCGTTCCTGGTTGGCGGCAGCCTCGCGCGGGTCGCCGGACCGGCCGGTGAAGCCGAGCTTCATCGGCGTGTCGGCGAGACCCGGACAGACCACGTTGACGCGCACATTGTCGGCGGCGAAGCGCTGGGCCAGCGACTTGGTCAGCCCGACCACGGCGAATTTCGCCGCCGAATAGACCGGGCTGAACATCGAGCCGACGAGGCCCGACACCGACGCGGTGAACACGACCGAGCCGCCGCCGCGCTTGCGCATGTGGCCGATGATCTCGCCGGCGGCCAGGGTGGCGGAGGTGATGTTGAGGGAGATCGCATGGTCGTAGGCCGCCATGTCCAGATTCTCGACCCCGGCCGGGCCGGGCGTTCCGGCATGGGCCCACAGGATGTCGACGCCGCCCAGCCGGTCCACCGCCTCGGCGATGGAGCGGCGGACCTCGTCGCCGCGGGACAGGTCGGCCCGGACGGTTTCGATCTCGTGGCCCTTGGCCCGCATCTCGGCGGCCAGCGCGGCCAGCGCGTCGGCATCGATGTCGATGGCGGCGACCCGCGCGCCTTCGCGCAGGAACAGCTCCACGCCGGCGCGGCCCATGCCGGAGGCGGCAGCCGTCACCACGGCGAGCTTGTTGGCAAGACGCATGTTCGGTTCTCTCTTGTCGGGCGATAAAGGATCAGACGGCGTAGGCGTCGGCGAAGCGGCCGGTGGTGCTGATCACCGTGGTCCGCGTCTCCAGGTAGGACTCGAGCGCCTCGATCCCGTTCTCGCGGCCCCAGCCGCTCGCCTTGAAACCGCCATAGGGGGTGGACCAGCGGATGAATCGGTAGGTGTTCACCCAGACCATGCCGGCCCGGATGCGGTTCGCCACGCGATGGGCGCGGCCGACGTCGCCGGTCCACAGCCCGGCGGTCAGGCCGTAGCTGGTGTCGTTGGCGATCGCCACTGCCTCGTCCTCGTCGTCGAAGGGGATCAGCGCCGCCACCGGGCCGAAGATCTCCTCGCGGGCGATGCGCATGGCATTCGATACCCCGGCGAAGACGGTCGGCTCGACGAAATAGCCGCCGTCCAGCCCCGCACCGCCCAGGCGGTTGCCGCCTGCCACCAGCTCAGCCCCCTCGTTGCGGCCGATGTCGATGTAGGACAGGGTCTTGGCGAGCTGTTCGGCATGGGCCTGCGGCCCCATGTGGGTCGCCTCGTCCATCGGCTGCCCGACCCGCACCCGCGCCGCCCGCCGGGCGAACTCCTCCACCACCCGGTCATAGACCGGCCGCTGCACCAGCACCCGGGAGCCCAGCGCGCAGCTCTGGCCGCACAGCGTCCAGGCCGAATTGGTGGCGGCGTTCAACGCCTGCTCCAGGTCGGCGTCGGCGAACAGGATGTGCGGGGATTTGCCGCCGAGCTCGAAGGTGAAGCGCTTCATCGTCTCGGCGCCGGTGCGCAGGATCGCCTTAGCGGTCGCCCCTTCGCCGGTGAAGGCGATCTTGTCGACGCCGGGATGGGCGACGAGATACTCGCCGGCCCCGTCCTTGCCGTAGCCGGGAACGATGTTGACGACGCCGGGCGGGAAGCCGGCCTCCTCGAACAGCCGGCCAAGCTCCAGCGAAGTGACCGGGGTGTGTTCGGCCGGCTTCAGCACCACGGTGCAGCCGGCGGCCAGCGCCGGGCCGAGCTTCCAGGCGGCGGCCATCAGCGGCACGTTCCAGGGCGTGATGGCGCCCACCACCCCGACCGGGACGCGGCTGGTGAAGGCATGCACGCTGTCGTCGAAGGGAATGGTGCGGCCGGACGCCTTGTCGGCCAGCGAGGCCCACCAATGGTAGCCGTTGGAATGGCCGCCGACGTCGAGCAGCGATTCCCGCAGCGCCCGGCCGGAATCGCGGGTCTCCAGCATGGCGAGCGTCCGCGCCCGTTCCTTGTAGAGATCGGCGAAACGGCGCATCAGGGCGGCGCGCTCATGGCCCGGCATGCGGCCCCAGGGACCGTCGAGGGCATCGCGCGCGGCGGCGACCGCCTTGTCGATGTCGCACCTGCCGCCATAGGCGACCACGGCCCAGGGACGGCCGACGGACGGGTCGATGCTCTCCATCAGCCCGCCATCCTCCGGCGCGACCCAGGCACCGCCGATGAAGAGACGTTCGTAGCGGGCCATGCTGCCGGCGGGGGTGCCGGCTTGCGGCAAAGCCGTGCCGTGGGCGGAGGAACTCATGGTTCCGCCTCCTTCATGGTGATGTCGATGGATGGTTTTGGGATGGATGACGCGGGCCGGGCTCGCGTCATCCCCGGATCACTGGCCCCGGCTCACTTCACCAGGGGGCACTCGCTGCCCTTCAGCGGCCGGAAGGCATTCTCGGCCGGGATGGTCGCCAGGATCTTGTAATAGTCATACGGCCCCTTGGACTCGGCCGGCTTCTTGACCTGGACCAGCATCATCGGGTGGATGACCCGGCCATCCTCGCGCAGGGAGGTCTTGCCGAACAGGGGATCGTCGAAGCTGCCGGCCTCCCGCATCGCCTTGACGACCGCCGCACCGTCCTTGGCCGATCCGACCTTCGCCACCGCCTTCAGATAGGCCAGCGAGGCCGAATAGGCGCCGGCCTGGTTCATGGTGGGGTAACGGCCGCCGTTGCGCTCGGCGAAACGCTTGCCGAAGGCGCGGGTCTGCTCGTTCTGGTCCCAGTAGAAGCCGGTGGTGAGCTGGAGCCCCTGCGCGGTCTGCAGGCCCAGCGAGTGGATGTCCGAAATGAACAACAGCATGCCCGCCAGCGACTGGCCGCCGTCGACCAGACCGAATTCGGCGGCCTGCTTGATCGCGGTGATGGTGTCGCCGCCCGCATTGGCGAGCGCGACCACCTTGGCGCCCGATCCCTGCGCCTGCAGGAGGTAGGAGGAGAAATCCTTGGTGTCGGTCGGGTGGCGGACCGCGCCGACGACCTTGCCGCCTTCGGCATTGATGACCGCGGTGGCGTCGCGTTCCAGCGAATGGCCGAGCGCGAAATCGACCGTCAGGAAGAACCAGGACTTGCCGCCCGCCTTGGCGATGGCGTCGGCGGTGCCGTGGGCGAGCGCCCAGGTGTCGTAGGTCCAATGCACGGAATTGGGCGTGCAGGCCTTGCCGGTGAGCTCCGAGGTGCCGGAGGCGGTGAACAGCGCGACCTTGTTCTTTTCCTTCACCAGCGGCGCCACCGCCAGCGAGATGGCGCTGGTCGGCAGATCGACCAGCACGTCGACGCCTTCGGAATCGAACCATTTGCGGGCGATGCCGCTGGAGATGTCCGGCTTGTTCTGCGCGTCGGCCGAGACGACGTCGATCTTGAGGGCGTCGCTGCCCGGCAGCTTCCTGAAATCCTCCACCGCCATCAGGGTCGCTTCGAGCGCGCCCTTGCCGCCGATGTCGGAGAAAATCCCGGACATGTCGGCAAGGACGCCGAGCTTGACGGGAACCTGCGCGGCGGCCGTGGAACCGGCACCGAGGAGTGCGGAGAGTGCAAGAGCCAGCGCGGCTCCGCGCCGTGATGACGACATCGGTTTTCCTCCCATTTCGGCTGTTGGCCATTCGCTTCGTTGGCTTCGGACGCTTCCGGTCTTTTGGCCGGTTGGGGCCGGCGCTTTCTGCCGGCGGTTCAGGCTGTCCGATGGCGATAAAATTCTTGTATGTGAATTTTTTATCCCTGTAAAGGAATTTTGCCTGATTGCTTGGTGGGCCTACAGAGCGCTCTGGCAGCAATCCCGTTCACGGGGGTCGGCCGGCAATGGCCGTTCCCTGCCAAGCATCCCCGCCCGGAAACGGGGTTCCGGCATCGTCGGCTGGCCCGCCGGAAATCCATGGCAAGCGGAGAGCAATTCACGTATAGGAATCAGAGGTTCATCATGGATGCGGCGGATCGGGGATGGCGAGAAAGCGGCTCCGGGCCTTTCGACGGCCATGGGCGGCACTGCCCCGACCGGACCCCATCCGCAGGCATCGCAGGATAGAATGCACGTCAAACAGGCCGCCAACGTCTTGGAACTCCTGGAGTATTTTTCCCGGCGCAAACGGCCGGCGACGCTTGCCGAGATTTCCGACGATCTCGGCTGGCCGCGGTCGAGCACCTTCAATCTGGTCGGGACGCTCGCCGACAAGGGGTTCCTCTACGAACCGCGCATCCGCGGCGGCTATTATCCGACGCCGCGCTGGCTGACGCTGGCGCAAGCGGTCGCCGATGCGGAACCGCTGCCGGAAGCGGTCCTGCTCCTGGCCTCCGAGATCGCCGAGGAAAGCGGGGAAACGACCGTGGTCGCCGCGCCGGCGGGGACCTACGCGATCTTCATCCATGTCGAGGTGTCCAAGCACGCGATCCGCTACTTCACCCAGGTCGGGGACCGCATCCCGCTCTATGCCAGTTCGGTCGGCCGCGCCATCCTTGCCCAGTATGATGCGGAGGAACGGCAGGCGCTCTACCGCCGGATGCAGTTCGAGCGCTTCTCAGAAACGACGCTCACCAGCATCGACGCGCTGGAGGCGGAGCTTCGCCGTGCGGAGGAACGCGGCTACCATCAGAGCAACGCCGAATTCCAGCCGGATCTGGCAGGCGTGTCGCTGCCGTTGCCGGTCGGCCCCCGCCGGCTTTCCATCGTGGTCGCCGGTCCGGTGTCGCGCTGCCTCGGCCGCCGGTCGCAGATCGCCGACATCATCCGGCGCGGCATCCGCCGCTTCGACGATACGCTGGCCCCCGCATCGCCGGCCGTGCAGGGCAAATGACGCGCGCCCCTGCGCGGGGCCGTCAAAAATGACGGCCGGCATGGCCGAACCATGATCGGTTCGGCCATGCCGGCCGGTTTCAGAGATCATTCAGGACTCAGGCGGTCGCCGGATCAGAGACCCCAGGCACCGCTTTCGGCGGCGTCGACGACCTGGAGGTTGTTTTCCACCCCCTTCACGCCGGGAACACCCTCGGCGGCGACCCGCACCGCGTCACGCTGGGACCCGCTGCTGACGAAGCCCCAGAGATGGACCACGCCGTTGCGGACGACGATGGCGTCGTGCGACCGCGCTTCCCAGTCCAGTTCCTTCACGGCCGCGGTCACGCGCTCCTTCAGCGCCCGGTCGTCCGGTGCGGCAGCCGTCGTTTCCGGCAGGACGCTGGCCAGCGCGCGCAGCAGGTTCGCCCGGCTGATGATGCCGACCAGGGCGCCCCGCTCGACCACCGGCACGCGCTTGATCCGGTGGGTCTCCATCAGGCGCACCACCTCCTCCGGCGATGCGTTCCCGTCGACGCTGGTGACATGGCTGGTCATCACGTCCGCCACCTTCCGGGCGTGGGACTTGATGAAATCCTCCGCCGGGAGGGTGCCGCCGGACATCATGCCGAGCCACCAGGAGCGATGGCGCTGCGTCCCCAGTTCTACCCGGCGCAGCAGGTCGCCCTCGCTGATGATGCCGACCACATCGCCCGCCGCGTTCACCACCGGCATGCCGCTGATATGGTTCTCCAGCATCTTCCTGGCCGCATCGGCCACAGTCTCGTCGACGCCGATGGTGATGACCCGCGGCGTCATCAGATCGATAGCCTTCATGGTTTCGCTCCCTTCATTGTCGTTCACCGCTGGAATATTGGGAGAGCGGCAAATGAAGACGATTGATCTGGAGCAATTCGGCGCCCGGCTTTTCGCATCGTGGAAAATACCGGCAGGATTTCTTTTGTGCCTGCAAAGTCGGGACTTCGTGGTCGTGATGTCAATCACCGGGTCAATCGCCGGCCTGCGCCACCTGCGTCTCGCTCTCCACCGTCCTGGCCGGCGGGTGGCGGTAGAAGGCATGATCGCCGATGGACGCCGTGCGCAGCCGCGCCTCCGCCCAGTCGGGCTTCTTCCTCCCGAGCCGGGCCTGCGCCGACGGGCTGTAGAACAGCGAGGCGCGCGCCGTCGGGTCGGGCATCTCGTCGTCGTTCAGGTTCCAGGCGAGGCCGCGCGCGACCCGCAGCGCCTCCCGGTCGGGGGCAAGGCGCGGCTTCGGCCAGGACGGCATGCCGCCCGCCCGGATGACCCGCCCCTGCCGGCGCACCTCGGCCAGCAGCCGGCGCGCCTCGGCACGGCGGCTGGCCGCGTCGTCCCGCGGCTCGCGTGCCGTCTCCCGCGCCTTCACTGCCTTCGCCTGCTTCTGCCGCGCTTTTGGCGCCACGGGGTCGGCCGCAAAGGGCTCGAACTGGCCGGAGGCGACGACGACGCGGCAGGGCAGCGACGGTTGCGCCGCCGAGGCGGCACGGTTGGCGACCACCCACATGACGGCGGCCATCGCGTCGGCCCCTTCCCCGCGCGACTCGGCCCAGCCTGTTAAGGCGAGGCAACGGCGCTCGCGCTCGGCCTCCCAGGCGGTCAGCATGAAGACGGCGGCGCCGATGACGACCGGCTGGCGTGCTCCGCCGCGCTTGGGCAAGGCCCGCTTCGCATCGCCGACGAAGCCGGCGCAGCCGCCGTCGCCGGGGTGGCAGAGGATGGCGCCAGCGCCCGGTCCGGAGCCAGAATCAGCCCCCTGCGCGCCCGCAGCGGCCGGGACCGTGACGACGGCAAGCGCCAGCACAAGGAGAAGGAGTCGCATCCCGGTCACTCCGTCCGAGGGGAAGGGACTTCCTTCGACAGAAGGGCGGATGCAGAGTTCCCCGGACTGTCCATCTTTCCGATGGCGCAGGTCGGCAAGCGGATGCGGTAACTCCATCGGATTCCGATATGGAATCGCGGGTGGTCCGCAAAAAGCCCGGATGACTTTCCGCATATGTTTTTCCGCAGATCGTCTTGTGATCGGCTGCGCCGCGCGCAATGCGCGTCTATGCTGCCCCGGCGAAAGACGAGGGAGCGACATGGCGGGCAGACGGCGCAAGATTCCGCGGAAACGCAACAAGGGCAGGCCGGCGACGGCAGCCCGCGGACCGGCCGTGGATACGGCCGGCACGGCACGGCCGGCGCCCGGCGGCCTGACGACACCGCTTCGCGGCTTGGGCTCGACGCCCGGGGCCAAGGGGCGCAGGAGGAGTTTCGCAACCATGCCCGACGCCAATGCCGGACGATTCCTCAGCCCCGAGCAGCAGTTTCTCCTGAAGAAGCGGCGGGAGGCGGAACTGCGCGCGGCGAAGGACCGCCGGGCCGCCGTCGGGATCGTGCTGGCGCTGCTGCTCGTCCTGGGTGGCGGCATGGCCGCCCTGGTCTGGCTCTGGCAAGGGGGGACGCTGCCATGGACGCCGCGATGAGCCTCCACCCGATCGTGGCAGGCTCACACCGGTCCGTACCGCTTGCCGGGACAGGGGGCGGCGGTCAGGCAGGCGCCCCCGCCAGCGCAGCCACCGCCGCATAGCGTTCCGCCAGCAGCGGGCTGGCTGCGGCGCAGGCGGCGGCGACGAGGCGGGAACCCTCGACATAGGCGTCGGCGCGCTCGACGCTCCAGGACAGCGGGCGTTCGACCGCCAGCGCCTGCAGGATCGAGATCTGCTCGGCCAGCTTGATGCGCTTGGCGCCGTCCGGTGCCGCGGCGAGGCGTATCGCCTGGAGCGCCTTGCGCTCGCCGATCGCCCGGCCGACATCCTCGGGCGCATCGCTCACCGCCGCCACCAGCCCGGCGACCTCCTCGCCGAACAATCCGGCCAGTTCGTCGACGGTGGTCAGCCCGTCCTCGACCGCATCATGCAGCCAGGCGGCGGCCACCTCGGCCGGCGTGCCGCCGGCGCGCCTGACCAGTTCCGCCGTCTCCGACAAATGCGAGACGAAGGGGGTGCGCGCCCGGTCCGGGCGGTAGGTGCCTTCATGCAGGGCCGCGGCATGCCGCAGCGCCGCCGTGATCAGTCCATCGTCTTCAGACATCTGCTCTCTCCTCCGTGCCGCCGACGGGCACCCGGCTCCGACGCCATGGCCCGCCCCGGGCGGCTACAGTCAGCGCAAGCCCGGCTGCTTCGGCCCGACCGCCCGGATCGAGCGGGTCCGGTCAGGCCGCCAGCGCGTCGGGGCGGCGGCAATCGGTCTCGAATGCGCGCAGCCGGCTATGCAGATGGTCCGCCGTCGCCCGGTCGAAGTCCAGGATCTCGGCCGGCGGCACAACGCCGCGGATGCGCATGTGGATGGCCGCCTTGCCGTCGTGGGTGAGGTGGAGATCGAAATCGCCGACCAGACGGTGCAGCCCCTCGCCGTGGTGCGGGCGATAGAGGACCTGCGCCCCGCCCTCGCGCTCGACGATCTCGATGGTGCCGGCATCGGCCATGCGGGCGCCGAGCGCCTCCGCTTCGGCCCGCAGCCTGCCGACCACCGCGGCGAAGCCGGCATGGATTTCGGGACCGAGCGGTTCATGGTCGAGGGCGCGCTGGGCCGGAGCCACCGACCAGCGGTGGGAAGAATTGTCGCTATGCATCGGAAAGGCACTCCTGGCGGGAGGCGGTCCGGGACGATCCCGAGGCGTCTCCCTTGCCTTCTCTTAACATGCTGCACCGCAGCATGGGTCCGCGACAATTCGTCAAGTGGTATGACCACTCGGCAGGGCAGCCCTGCCGCAATGCCGGACGGCGTCAGGCGGATATCAGGCTGCCTGGGCCAGTTCCGGGGCGAGGCGACGCGCGTCGGCAAGCAGGGCCGCGGTCAGGGGCGGCTGCGGAAAGCGCCGGGCGACCACCAGCCCGATCAGGGTCGACAGCTCCGGCGCCACGATGGGAATGGCGCGGATGGTGGGGGGAAGCTGCAGCGCATCCGCCATGATCCGTGGCATGACCGTCGACCACATGCCGGTGCGCAGATGGTTGGTCAGCACGACGATGGAGTTGGATTCCAGCATCGGCTCGGCGCGCACCCCGGCCTCGGCAAAGGCCCGGTCGATGATCCGCCGGTTCTGCATGTTGGCGTTGAGCAGGCAGAGCGGCAGGGTGGCCGCCTCCTCCCAGGTGACGCTGTCGCGCGCGCCGAACGGCCCGTCCGCCGCGGTGATCAGGTGGTAGCGCTCGTGGTAGAGCGGCACCTCGTCGACATTGCCGAGCGGTTCGTTGTCGAGATAGGTGATCCCGGCCTCCGCCTCCAGATTCTCCAGCCGGGACAGGATCTCGGTCGAGCTGTGCGAGGCGATGGTGATCTTGATGCCGGGATGCAGGGACCAGACGGTCGAGGTCAGCCGCTGGACCATGGGCAGTGCCGTCGGCACCACCACCAGCCGCAGCGTGCCGGTCAGGCCCTGCTTCATCGTCTCGACGTCGGCGCGCATCGCCTTGTAGTCGCCGACGATCCGCCGCGCCCAGTCCAGCACCCGCTCCCCTTCGGCGGTGAAGCCGATGAAGCGCGCCCCGCGGTCGACCAGCGGCACGCCAAGGGTCGTTTCCAGCTGCTTGATCGCCGCCGACAGGTTCGGTTGCGACACCCCGCAGACCTGGGCCGCACGGCCGAAATGCTTTTCCGTGGCCAGCGCGATCAGAAATTCCAGTTTTTCCTGCATGCCGGGGCTCCTCCCACCACGTCGGGCGCGTTGCGCATCGATGACACAGCGCACGCCGGGATACCGACCAGCAGCCGATGATGACGACCGGATGCCGCCGGGTGGATGTGACTTTCGGTCGCCCGTCCCGGACGGAAGGGCGGCCGGCGCGGAAACCAGGGGACCGCGCGGGGGGAGTTATCGATCCCAGCCTCGTCAATGTCATTGATTCGGATCAGAAATTTTCCGTCACCGGCTGGCCGGCACAGCGGCAAAGCGGCAAAGCGACGCATCGTTGGACTGCGAAGCATTGCCGCCATGCGGATGCGGGCCGCGGGATACGGGATTGGGGCGGTCACTTGACCTCCATCTCGATCAGGCGCCAGCCGTCGCCCGGCGGGCGGTCGATCCGCAGGTCGGCACCCTCCAGGAAGGTGTCGCGGCTGAGCAGGTCGAAGGCATGGCGCAGCGCATCCGGCTCCACCCGGCTGAGCCGGCCGACCGACAGGCTGACGCGCACCACCCGGCCGAAGGACCGGGCGTCGCGCGCCGTCATCGCCTGTTCGAGCAGGGATTGGCAAACGGCGATCTCATGCATGATGAAACAGGCTCCTCCGGCAGCATGCCCTCTCCCGCCCCGGGAGAGGGAGGGGACCCGCGCAGCAGGCGTGGGGAGGGTGAGGGGCAAGACGAGAAACCCAGACCGCATGGTTTCTTGGATCACCCCTCACCCTTCCCATGCTCGGCATGGGCCCCTTCCCTCTCCCAGGGCGGGAGAGGGAGGCAAATGCGATCACTCCCGGATCAGGCGTAGGCCGGAGCCTTCTTCGTCGCGCGGCTCACCGCGTTGCTGAGGCCGCCCTTCAGCTTCGCGTATTCCTGCTGGACGTGGTTCTCGGCCCAGACCTGATCGGCGATCGCCTCCACCCGAACGGCGGCGTACTTGTATTCCGGCGTCTTGGCGATGGGATCGACGGCGTGGATGGTCAGCTCGTTGCAGGCGCCGATCCACCACTGGTAGGTCATGTAGACGGCCCCCTGGTTGGTGCGGTCGGTGACGCTGGCGCGGCTGATCACCTTGCCGCGGCGCGACGACACCCAGACCAGCTCCTGGTCGCGGATGCCCAACGCCTTGGCGTCCTTCGGGTTGATGGTGACATAGCCGGGTTCGTCGGCCAGCGTCTGCAGGGCGGCGCAGTTGCCGGTCATCGAACGGCAGGAGTAATGCCCGACCTCGCGCACGGTGCAGAGGATCAGCGGGAACTCCTCGGTCAGCTGGTCCTGCGGCGGACGCCATTCGGTGGCGAACAGCAGCCCCTTGCCGCCCGGCCGCTGGAAGATGTTGCCCTCGTAGAGATATTTGGAGCCGGCCGAGTCGAGCTCGCGGCAGGGCCACTGCACGGCGCCCAGCCCCTCCATCTTCTCGTAGGTGACGCCGTAGAAGATCGGGCACAGCCCGCGCAGCTCGTCCCAGATCTCCTTGGTGTTGTTGTAGTGCATGGGATAGCCCATCGCGGTGGCGAGCAGGCTGATGATCTCCCAGTCGTGCTTGACGTCGCCCTTGGCGTCCACCGCCTTGGTGAAGCGCTGGAAGCTGCGGTCGGCGGCGCTGAACACGCCCTCATGCTCGCCCCAGGAGGTCGCCGGCAGGATCAGGTCGGCGAACATCGCCGTCTTCGTCATGAAGATGTCCTGGACGATGACGAACTCCATCGCCTCGAAACCGCGGCGCACCTGCGTCAGGTCCGGCTCGGTCTGGGCCGGATCCTCGCCCATGACGTACATCGCCTTCAGCTTGCCGGTCTCGGCCAGATGCGGCACGTCGGTCAGGCGGTAGCCGATCTCGCCGGGCAGCGAGTCGACCCCCCAGGCCTTGGCGAACTTCGCCCGGATTTCCGGATCGGTGACCTTCTGGTAGCCGGGAAACTCGGTCGGCAGCACGCCCATGTCGCAGCTCCCCTGGACGTTGTTCTGGCCGCGCACCGGGCCGACGCCGACATTCGGGCGGCCGAGATTGCCGGTCAGCAGGGCGAGGCCCGACAACCCCTTCACCACGTCGACGCCCTGGCCCCACTGGGTGACGCCCATGCCCCACAGGATGGTGGCCGACGGGGCGGCGGCATAGATACGCATCGCCTCGCGGATGTCGGCGGCGGCGAGGCCGGTGATCGCCTCGACATATTCGGGGGTGTATTTCTCGACGGTCTTCTTGTACTCGTCGAAGCCCTCCGTGTGGTTGGCGACATACTCCTTGTTATAGAGCCCCTCGTTGATCAGGACATTGGCGAAGGCATTGACCAGCGCCATGTTGGAGCCGTTGTTCAGCGGCAGCCACAGGTCGGCCAGCCGCGCCGTCTCGATCTTGCGCGGGTCGCAGACGATGATCTTGGCGCCGCGTTCCTTGGCCTTGATGATGCGCTTGGCGATCACCGGATGGCTGTCGGCGACGTTGTAGCCGAAGACCAGGACGCAGTTGGTGTGCTCGATCTCCGGGATCGAGTTGCTCATCGCGCCGTTGCCGAGCGTGACCTGGAGACCGGCGACCGACGGGCCGTGGCAGACGCGCGCGCAGTTGTCGACATTGTTGGTGCCGAGGACCGCGCGGGTGAATTTCTGCATCACATAGTTGGTCTCGTTGCCGGTTCCGCGCGACGAGCCGGTGGTCATGATCGAATCGGGACCGTATTTGGCCTTGATCTCCGACAGCTTCGTCGCGGCGTACTGGATGGCCTCGTCCCACGACACGGCCTCGAACGCGGCGTCGCGGCTGCGGCGCAGCATCGGGTTGCGCAGGCGCGGCGTCAGGATTTTGGTGTCGTTGATGAAGTCGAAGCCGAAATAGCCCTTCAGGCACAGCTCTCCTTCGTTGGTGACGCCGTTCAGGGGTTCGGCACCGACGACCTTCCCCCCCTCGACCAGCAGATTGAGTTTGCAGCCCGTACCGCAGTAGGGGCAGACCGCCATATGCTTTTCCATCATGACCTCGATGTCTCTGGCTCGATGTATGTCTGGCTCGATCGCCGTGGCCGGAGCGCAGCCGCGGCAGGGGGGATCAGGCCGCGACCTCGGCGGCTTCCATCGCCGCGCGCTCGCGGCGCAGGCGCAGGGTCTCGTCCATCGACGCCCGGTCCATCAGGGTGAGGGCGTTGGTCGGGCAGACCGAGACGCAGGCCGGACCGGCGTCGCGGTCGACGCACAGGTCGCATTTGTGGGCCTGCGCCTTGACGCCCAGGCTGAGCGTCATTCCGGCGAACTGCCGAACCGCCGGCACCGTCACCACGTCCATGACGCCGAAGGGGCAGGCCAGCACGCAGTTCTTGCAGCCCAGGCAGCGCTCCTGCTCCACCTGCACGCTGTGCTGGCGGTAGACGATGGCGTTGTTGGGACAGGCGTTGACGCAGGGCGCGTCCTCGCAATGGTGGCACATCACGGCGGTGCTGACGCTGGCGGTCTTCACCATGCGGATGCGTGGCTTGAAGGTCTCGGGCGCCAGGCCCTCGACCCCCGCGCCGTCGGAATGGGCAAGCGCACAGGCGATCTCGCATGTGCGGCAACCGATGCATTTGCTCGGGTTGGCAGTGACGAATCTGTTCATTTCCGTCGTCCTTGGTTGAAACCGGAGCGGGCTTGGGTGACGGGTCCGTCCCGGCGTCGCTTCACTGTTCCCTGGCGTTTCGCGCCGGTTCGCCGCATCGGTTTGCCTCATTGGCTTCCCATGCCGGGCACCGGGGGCTTCACGGCCGATTGAAATCGCTTATCGCCCGATCTTTAAAAGTAATCGATGACGATAAGCCGATCCTATCGAGTATTCTCTGTTCCTTATCGGTGTTCACCGTCCATGCGACGAAATCAAAGCGCCACATGATTTCCTCGTTTTATGGCGGTCACCTTATACCCACTTTTTTTATGTGTCTAGTTGACATGATATCATTCAAGAGAATAGCGTAGAGAAGTCGATGGCGCTTCCGGTTAAGGCCGCCATTTTGACAATGATTCGCAACAGATGACTCTCATCCTGCCGAACCGCCTGTGAAGACAGGCGAAGCTGGAGGAATGCGCGGGTCAATACTGTCTTCTTATTGGCCGATCAGGTTTTTTTATCGGGATAGACCCTGACCGACCAGCCCTGCTTTGACCGATTAGACGCACCCGCCCGGGAAGCCGGAGGTCTGAACATGAATCGCTTCGTTATCGCGGAACCGAGAAAGTGCATCGGGTGCAACACCTGCATGGCGGCCTGCACCGAGGCACACAGGAAACAGGGGCTGCAATCGCATCCCCGGCTGACGGTCATGCGGATCGCCGACGACACCGGTCCCGTCCTCTGCCACCAGTGCGAGGACGCGCCCTGTGCCCGCGTCTGCCCGGTCAATGCCATCACCCACGCTGCCGACAGCATCCTGCTCGACGAACAGGCCTGCATCGGCTGCAAGATGTGCGCGCTGGCCTGCCCGTTCGGCGCCATCACCCCGAGCGGCACCGCCGTCACCGGGGTCGCCGGCACCGGCACCGCCACGCCGACCCATTCGGCAGCGCTCGATCCGCTGCTGGCCTGGGACATCGGCGTCAAGAGCGTCGCGGTGAAATGCGATCTCTGCGCCTTCTCCGGCGACGGGCCGGCCTGCGTGCGCGTGTGCCCGACCGCCGCCCTCTATGCGGTCGACGCCGCCGCGGCCGGACAGGCCGCCGCCGTCAAGCGCACGCTGGCCGCCGCGGCACCGGTCAGCCCTGAAATGCCGCTCGCCTCGCTGGAGGGGCTGGACCCATGATTCCACTCTCCCTTCTCATCATGTCGCTGCTGCTGTCCTGCGGCGGCGCCATCCTCTGCCTCTTCCTGAAGTCCCGGGAGGGGGATGTCCGTCTTGCCGGCAGCGGTGTCGGCGTCGCCGCGGCGCTGGCCGGGCTCGGCTCCGGCCTGACCGCCATCGCGGGGGGCCAGCCGGCCGTGCTCGACGCCGCCGGCCCCTACCCCTTCGCCCATTTCGTCCTGCGGCTCGACCCGCTGGCCGGCCTGATGATCGCGGTCATCTCGCTGCTGTCGCTGGTCGCCTGGATCTACGGCTTCGCCTATGTGCGCGAATATGCCGGGCGCGGCGTCGGGGCGATGGGCTTCTTCATGAACGCCTTCATCGCCTCGATGATGCTGGTGGTGGCGGCCGACAACGGCTTCTGGTTCCTCATCTTCTTCGAGATGATGTCGCTCGCCTCCTACTTCCTGGTGATCTTCGACCAGGAGGACGAGGCGGTCAGCGCCGGATTCCTCTATTTCCTGGTCGCCCATGGCGGCTCGGTGCTGATCATGGCCGCCTTCTTCCTGATGGCGAACCAGGCCGGCAGCTTCGATTTCGCCGCCTTCCGCGCCCATCCGCTGCCGGCCCCGCTGGACAGCGTCGCCTTCCTGCTGGCCTTCCTCGGCTTCGGCGCCAAGGCCGGCATGATCCCGCTGCACATCTGGCTGCCGCGTGCCCATCCGGCGGCGCCGTCGCACGCCTCGGCCCTGATGTCGGGCGTGATGATCAAGATCGGCGTCTTCGGCATCGTCAAGGTCGGCATCGACCTGCTGGGCGCCAGCGCCGGCCCGTCGATGCTGGGCTGGGGCCTGCTGGTGCTGGCCTTCGGCGCGGTGTCGTCGGTGCTGGGCGTGGTCTACGCGCTCGCCGAGCACGACATCAAGCGGCTGCTGGCCTACCACTCGGTCGAGAACATCGGGATCATCCTGCTGGGCGTCGGCACCGGCATGATCGGCATGGCGCTGCACCAGCCGGTGCTGGCGGTGCTGGGGCTGATGGCCGGGCTGTACCACCTGCTGAACCATGCGGTGTTCAAGGGGCTGCTGTTCCTGGGCGCCGGCTCGGTCATCTTCCGCACCCACACCAAGGACATGGAGGAGATGGGCGGGCTGGCCCGTACCATGCCCTGGACCGCCCTGTCCTTCCTGGTCGGCGCGCTGGCGATCTCGGCGATCCCGCCGCTGAACGGCTTCGTGTCGGAATGGTACACCTACCAGGCGCTGTTCGCGGCGGCGCTGGACGGCACGCCGCTGGTCAAGTTCGCCACCCCCATCGCCGCGGTGATGCTGGCGCTGACCGGTGCGCTCGCCGTCATGTGCTTCGTCAAGGCCTACGGCATCATGTTCGCCGGGGCGCCGCGCAGCCACCATGCGGAAGAGGCGCGCGAGGCGCCGGCCGCGATGGTCGCCGGCATGGCGGTGCTCGCCGTCGCGTGCGTCGCGCTCGGCCTGCTGGCGCCGCTGGTGGCGCCGGTCATGGGCCGCATCGCCGCGGCCACCATCGGCACGGCCGTCGCAGGCAGCGCGCCGGTGGTGCTGGCGACCGGCACGACTCTGCTGCCGGGCGACGCGCAGCAGGCCACGCTGTCGACACCGCTGATCGCCATCCTGCTGATCGCCATGGCCTTCCTGCCGATCGCGCTGAAGGCGGCCTTCGCGGCCAAGCGCGGCGGCGACCGCAGGACCGCGGCCCCCTGGGCGGCGGGCTACCGGCCGGACCATCACATGCCGGCCTCGGCCGGCGGCTTCGCCCAGCCGATCCGCATGTTCTTCGCTCCGCTCTATGCCATGCGCCGGTCGATCTCCGGCCGCTGGACCGGCATCGCGCTGGGCTTCGAACGGGTGGTGACGCTGGCGCGGCGGACCGAGCCCTTCGCCGACCGCAGCGTGATCGGCCCCATCGCCGATGCGGTCGATGCCGGCGGCAAGCGGCTGCAGGTCATCCAGGCGGGGGATTTCCGGATCTACTGCCTCTACATCGTCGCGGCGCTGATCGCGCTGCTGGCGCTGGCCGTCTGACGGGAGGACGCCATGCTCACCTTCTCACACCTCATGGTGGGGCTGTTCCAGGCGCTGCTTCTGCTGGCGGCGGCCCCGCTCGTCTCCGGCCTGTCGCGCATGGTCCGGGCCAAGCTGCACACCCGGCACGGGCCGGGGCTGCTGCAGGATTATCGCGACATCGCCAAGCTGCTGACCCGGCAGGATTTGACCCCGCCGGACAGCGGATTCGCCTTCCGGATCATGCCGGCGGTGATGCTGACGACGGTGCTGGTCATCGCCACCGGCATTCCGATGCTGACCCGCTTCACCCCGGTGGCCCCCATCGGCGACCTGATCACCGTCATCTACCTGTTCGCGCTCGCCCGCTTCTTCTTCTCGCTGTCGGGCATCGACAGCGGCAACTCCTTCTCCGGCATCGGCGGCAGCCGCGAGCTGACCATGGGTGTGCTGGTGGAGCCGGTGATGCTGCTGTCGCTGTTCGTCGCGGCGCTGCTGGCCGGCTCGACCAACCTCGGCGCCATCGGCGCCGCCATCGCCGACGGCCATGTCCAGTCGGTCACCGCGACGATCATCGCCGCCCTGTCCTTCGCCTACGCCATCTACATCGAGCTGGGCAAGCTGCCCTACGACATGGCGGAAGCCGAGCAGGAGTTGCAGGAAGGCCCGCTGACCGAATATTCCGGCCCGTCGCTGGCCCTGATCAAATGGGCGATGTCGCTGAAGCAGACGGTCGTCGTGGCCTGGTTCATCGGCGTCTTCCTGCCTTTCGGCAGCGCCCCCGAGATGTCGTTCTTCGGGCTGCTGTTCGGGCTGGTCGCCTTCGCCATCAAGCTGACCGCGATCTTCGTCGCCGTCGGCATCGTCGAGAACAGCGTCGCGCGTGTCCGCTTCTGCCTGACCCCGCAGCACAGCTGGATCGGGGTCGGCGCCGCCTCGCTCGCCTTCGTCTTCTATCTGGTCGGCCTGTGAGCCGGCGAGGGGCAGCATCATGATCACACTCCCCACGGAACCACTCGGCGTCCTGGCGCTGGCGACCATCCTGGTCCCCATGGCCGGCGCCGGGCTGATCGCGGCGTCGGAGCGGGCATCGGCGAAATGGCTGTGCCAGGGCTTCGCGGCGGCGACCGTCGCGCTGGTCGGCATCCTTGCCGCGTCGCTGCTCGGCGGCGGCAAGATCGGCGGCACCTACGAGCTGATCTCGCTGGGATCGGTCTCGATCCTCGGCCTCGTGGTCGACAGCGTCAGCGTGCTGATCGCGCTGGCGGTGATCGCCATCGGCCTCCTGGTCGCGATCTATTCCGCCGCATACCTGAATGCCGGAAACCGCGAGCATCCCGATATCGGCCGGCGGCGCTACTACGCCTTCCTGCTGGTGTTCATCGGCGCGATGACCGGGCTGGTGTTCAGCTCCACTGTCATCGGCCAGCTCGCCTTCTTCGAGCTGACGGGCGCCTGCTCCTGGGCTCTGATCGGCTATTACGAATCGCCCAAGGCGCTGCGCTCGGCGGCCAAGGCGCTGCTGGTCACCCATGTCGCCTCGCTCGGCCTCTATGTCGCGGCGGCGCTGCTGTTCCTGTCGACCGGCACCTTCGCGCTGACCGCCATCGCCGATCTGGCGCCGGGGATGAAGGCGGCGGTGCTGCTGGCGATCCTGGTCGCCGCCTGGGGCAAGTCGGCGCAGCTGCCCTTCCACATGTGGCTGCCCGACGCCATGGAGGCCCCGACCCCGGTCAGCGCTTACCTGCACGCGGCATCCATGGTCAAGGTCGGCGTTTACATCTTCGCCCGCGGGCTGATGTCGGCCGGCGGCGCGCCGGAGATCGTCGGCTGGGTCGGCTCGATCATGGCGGTGCTGACGCTGGTCTACGGCTTCTTCATGTATCTGCCGCAGGTCGACCTGAAGCGGCTGCTGGCCTATTCGACGATCACGCAGCTGGCCTACATCCTGCTGGCGCTGTCGCTGTCGGTCTTCGGCTCCGACCTCGCCTTCAAGGGGGCCATCGCCCACATCTTCAACCATGCCTTCGCCAAGACGCTGTTCTTCCTGGTCGCCGGTGCACTGAGCTACACCGCCGGCACCCGCCTGCTGCCGTCGCTGCGCGGCATCGTCACCAAGTCGCCGCTGCTCGGCATCGCCTTCGTCTGCGCCGCACTGGCGATCACCGGCGTACCGCCCTTCAACGGCTTCTTCAGCAAATTCGCCATCTTCGCCGGCGGTTTCGAGGTCGGCGCGCACCATTGGGCGCTGATGGTTCTGGTGGTGATCGCGCTGGCGGAATCGGTCGGCTCCTTCGCCTGGTTCCTGAAATGGCTCGGCCATTCGGTGCCCGGCAAGCCGTCGGCCACGATGGCCGCGGCGGCGCCGCTGCCGGCCGGCATGAAGTTCGTGCTGGTGGCGCTGGTGGCGATGACCGTCGTCTCCAGCTCCATCGCCGCCTCGTGGCTCGGCTGAGGGAGGACACGCACATGAACGGATTTCTCATCGTCAACGGCCTGTCCGGCCTGCTGATCGTCAGCTCCCTGCTGGTCACGCTGGCCGCCAAGCCGGCCAACTCGGCCCGCTTCTACGCGCTGCAGAGCTTCATCCTGGTGATGCTGTTCGTGGCGCTGGCCGGCGCCACCGGATCGGGCGAGCTGTATCTCTGGTCCTTCACCGCCTTGCTGACCAAGGTGATCCTGGTTCCGGCCATCATGTACCGCACCTTCCGCAAGCTGGACGATCCGGCCATCGGCTCGGGCGCGGTGATGCCGACGGCACTGTCCATCGTCGCCGCCGCCGCCGTGGTCATCCTGTGCTTCGGCGTGGTGTCGCGGGTGACGCTGCCGGCGGCCGACGCGATCAAGCCGGCGCTGGCCGTCTCGCTCGCCCTGTTCTTCGTCGGGCTGGGCTGCATCGTCGCCCAGCGCAACATCCTGAAGCAGGTGTTCGGCTACTGCCTGATGGAGAACGGGTCGCACCTGACCCTTGCCCTGCTGGCCCCCAACGCGCCCGAGCTGGTCGAGATCGGCATCGCCACCGACGCGATCTTCGCGGTGGTGGTGATGGCGGTGCTGGGGTCGCGGATCTTCGACACGCTGCACACGCTCGACGCGCGCCAGCTCACGACCTTGAAGGGATGACCGCCATGGTACCCTCAATCGTACCGTCCATACTTCCCCCCCTGCTGCTGCTCGGTCCGCTCGCCGTCGCGCTGTTCCTGCTGACGCTGCCCTGGTTCCGCGACTCGCTGCCCGAGACCATGGCGTCCGACCAAGGCAGCCTGAAGCTGCTGGAACGCATCCATCTTGGTTCGATCGGCTACGTCTTCCTGCTGAGCATGGCGGCGCTGGTGCGGGTGATGGCGGGCAGCACGCTGGGCGCCTTCGGCGATTGGCTGTTCGTCGACGCGCTGGGCGCCGTCTTCATGATGCTGATCGGCGTGGTCGGGCTGCTGACCGGGCTCTATTCGATCAGCTACATCCGCCACGACCTGGAAGCCGGACTGATCGACGCCGGCAAGGTGCGGATCTATTACGGCTTCTTCAGCCTGTTCCTGTTCACCATGCTGCTGGCCGTCACCGCCAACAACATCATCATGATGTGGGCGGCGATCGAGGCGACGACGCTGGGCTCCGCCTTCCTGGTCGGGCTGTACGGGCAGAAATCCTCGCTGGAGGCGGCCTGGAAATATGTCGTCATCTGCACGGTCGGCGTCGCCTTCGGGCTCTACGGCACGGTGCTGGTGTTCTCCAATGCCGCCGACGTGCTGGCCGACCCGCACCAGGCGGTGCTGTGGACGGCGCTGGTCGGCCATGCCGCCGAGCTGGACCCGATGCTGGTCAAGCTGGCCTTCGTCTTCGCGCTGATCGGCTTCGGCACCAAGGCCGGCATCTTCCCGATGCATGCCTGGCTGCCCGACGCCCATTCCGAGGCGCCGAGCCCGGTGTCCGGGCTGCTGTCGGGCGTGCTGCTGAAATGCGCGCTGCTGATCGTCATCCGCTTCTACGTCATCACCGTCGGCACGGTGGGGATCGAGTTCCCGCAGATGCTGCTGCTGGGGCTGGGCGTGCTGTCGGTCGGCGTATCGTCGCTGCTGTTCTTCGTGCAGCAGGATCTGAAGCGCAAGCTGGCCTATTCGAGCATCGAGAATGTCGGGCTGATCGTCGTGGCGCTCGGCATCGGCGGGCCGCTCGGCATCGCGGCGGCGCTGCTGCACTCCATCAACCACAGCGTCACCAAGGCGCTGTTCTTCTGCAGCGCCGGCAACGTGCTGATGAAGTACGGCACCCGCGACCTGCGGGCGGTCAAGGGCGTGCTGCGGGTGGCGCCGGCGACCGGCCTGCTGATGATGGGCTGCGCCCTGGCGCTGGCCGGCTTCCCGCCCTTCAACATCTTCGTCAGCGAGTTCATGGTGTTCATGGCCGGACTGAACGAGGGCTATGTCTGGCTGATGATGCTGTGCGCCCTGTTCCTGTGCATCACCATCGCCGGGCTGGTGAAGATCGTCGCCGACAGCGTGCTGGGCAAGAGCCCGGAGACGATGGCCAAGGGCGATGTCGGCTGGCGGGCGCTGGCGCCGCTGGCGGTGCTGGCCGTCCTAGTGCTGAGCCTGGGCTTCGCCGTGCCGCAGCCGCTGTCCAACCTCGTCCAGCAGGCGACCGCCGTGGTCCTGAACGGCGACAGCCGGCCGGTGGTGGCGGCTCCCTGGCAAACCATAAACACCGCCCATAAGGCCGGCACCGCCCTGGCCGGCGGCCTCGCGCAGACGGAGATTTCGAAATGAACCTCATCACTCCGGAACGGGTCGGGATCGGCTACATCGCCTCCCTGCGCGACAGCCTGCCCCATGCGATCCTCGACGAATCCTGGCAGACCGGGGCCCAGGTGACCATCACGGTCAAGCCCTCCTCGCTGCCCGACGTGGTCGCCAGCCTCTATTACGGTCACGGCGGCTGGCTGTCGGTGATCGTCGGCAACGACGAACGGCCGCTGAACGGCGCCTACGCCGTCTATTATGTGCTGTCGATGGAGGCCGGCGCCCGCTGCCATGTCGTGGTGCGCTGCGAGGTGCCGGCCGACACGCTGGAATACCCGTCGGTGACGCCGCGGGTTCCCGCCTGCGTGTGGGGCGAGCGCGAGGTGCGCGACATGTTCGGCCTGCGCCCCGTCGGCCTGCCCGACGAGCGCCGTCTCGTCCTGCCCGACGACTGGCCCGACGAGCTGTATCCGCTGCGCAAGGATTCGATGGACTACCGGCTGCGGCCGGCACCGACCGCCGACGACGAGACCTACCAGTTCATCAACGAGGCCAAGCAGGAGACCCGCGTCGTCCCGCTGGGGCCGCTGCACATCACCTCCGACGAGCCCGGCCATTTCCGGCTGTTCGTCGACGGCGAGGACATCATCGACGCCGATTACCGCATGTTCTACGTCCACCGCGGCATGGAGAAGGTGGCCGAGACGCGGATGGGCTACAACGAGGTCACCTTCCTGGCCGACCGCGTCTGCGGCATCTGCGGCTACGCCCACAGCGTCGCCTATGCCAGTTCGGTGGAGAACGCGCTGGGCATCACGGTGCCGCCGCGGGCGCAGGCCATCCGGTCCATCCTGCTGGAGACCGAGCGGATGCACAGCCACCTGCTGAACCTCGGGCTGGTCTGCCATTTCATCGGCTTCGACACCGGCTTCATGCAGTTCTTCCGCGTGCGCGAGAAGGCGATGACGCTGGCCGAACTGCTGACCGGCGCGCGCAAGACCTACGCGCTGAACCTGATCGGCGGCGTGCGCCGCGACATCCTGGGCGACCAGCAGGCGAGGACCCGCGAACTGGTCGCCGAACTGCGCGACGACGTGACCCGGCTGGTCGAGGTGCTGCTGTCCACCGCCAACGTCAGCGGCCGGGTCAAGGGCGTCGGCCGGCTCGACCCGCAGATCGCCCGCGACTACAGCCCGGTCGGGCCGGTGGTGCGCGGCAGCGGCCACCGCCGCGACACCCGCGCCGACCATGCCTTCGCCGGCTACAAGCTGCTCGACATGCCGGTCCATATCGAGCAGGGCTGCGACGTTCTGTCCCGCACGCTGGTCCGCGTGGCCGAGTTCTTCGACAGCCTGTGGATCATCGAGCAGCTGCTGGACAAGGCACCCGGCGGCCCTGTGCTGACCGAGGATTTCACCTATGTCCCGCACAAGTTCGCGCTGGGCTTCACCGAGGCACCGCGCGGCGAGGACATCCACTGGTCGATGACCGGCGACAACCAGAAGCTCTACCGCTGGCGCTGCCGCGCCTCGACCTACAACAACTGGCCGGTGCTGCGCTACATGCTGCGCGGCAACACGGTGTCCGATGCCCCGCTGATCGTCGGCAGCATCGACCCCTGCTATTCCTGCACCGACCGCGTGACCGTGGTCGACGTTCGCAAGAAGCGCTCGAAGACCATCGCCTACAAGGAGATGGAGCGCTACTGCCGCGAACGCACGGATTCACCGCTGAAGTGACGGGAGGCGACCGATGCTCAAGCTACTCAAGGAAATCTTCCGCACCGGCGAGGCGACGGTCAAGTACCCCTTCGCCCCGCTGGAGGTCTGCAAGGACTTCCGCGGCAAGCCGGAACACCGGGCGGAGGCGTGCATCGCCTGTGCCGCCTGCACCGTCGCCTGCCCGCCGAACGCCATCCGGATGGAGACGGACACGGCGGCCGGCACCCGGACATGGTCGATCAATTACGGCCGCTGCATCTTCTGCGGCCGCTGCGAGGAATCCTGCCCGACCGGCGCCATCCGCCTGACCCCAGACTTCGAGCTGGCGGTGGGCAGCAAGGCCGACCTGACGCGTAAGGCCGTGTTCACGCTGGAGGAATGCGCCTGCTGCGGCAAGCCCTTCGCCCCGGCCAAGGAGGTCGATTATGTCGCCCGGCTGCTGGGCCAGTCGGCCCGCAGCACCGAGGAGGCGGACCGGCTGCGGCTGACCGTCTCCACCTGCCCCGACTGCAAGCGCAAACAGGATGTCCACCAGATCGCCCTGATGGGGATCGATCGCCAGATGGACCGCGAGCTGGAGACCACGCCATGAACCTCCCGGTGAACCCCGGCAGCCTGACGGCCGAATTGCCGCAGGTTTCCATCTCCGAGCAGATCGCCACGATGAAGACGGCGCTGCTGAAGAACATCCAGCGCTCGGCCTACGTCTACCGGGTGGATTGCGGCGGCTGCAACGGCTGCGAGATCGAGATCTTCTCGTCCATCACTCCGGTGTTCGACGCGGAGCGCTTCGGCATCAAGGTGGTGGCCTCGCCCCGCCATGCCGACATCCTGCTGTTCACCGGGGCGGTGACGCGCGCCATGCGGATGCCGGCGCTGCGGGCGTTCGAGGCGGCGCCCGATCCGAAGATCGTGGTGTCCTACGGCGCCTGCGGCTGCACCGGCGGCATCTTCCACGACCTCTATTGCGTCTGGGGCGGCACCGACGAGATCGTCCCGGTCGACGTCTACATCCCCGGCTGCCCGCCGACACCGGCCGCGACCATCCATGGCTTCGCCGTTGCGCTCGGCCTGCTGGACCAGAAGCTGAAGGCCGAGACCCATGTCGAGGCGGCGGGAGAGACCGCAGCCCTGCCCCACCCCGACATCCCCTATGCGCTGCGCGTCCGGCTGGAGCGCGAGGCGCGGCGCATGGCCGGCTACCGCCAAGGCCGCGACATCGTCGAGGAGTTCCTGGCCCTGCTGGAGGGGCAGGCCCACATGCCGGGATCCTTCACCCTGTCCGAGCGGCTGCTCTCCGCCATCGCCGGGGAACGCGACCCGCGCCGCGCCGAGATCGTCGGCCGGCTGGCCGACATCGTCCAACAGGCGGTGCATGGACGGCCCATCGGGGGAGATGCGGCATGAGTACCCTTGCACATGCCGATCCCGGCTCCGTCCCCGGCCTGCGCAAGGCCGGCGGCGTCGCACCCGAGGTGGTCTTCTACCAGCTGAACGCCAAGATGCTGGAGCGGACGGAGGACATCCCGGAGGATGCCAGGCAGGTGGTCTATTATTCGCTGGCAATCGGGCATCACATCGGCGTGTTCGATTGCTTTAAGCCGGCCTTCCGCTGCACCACCGCGGTCTTCGACCGCGTGCTGGAGACGCTGAAGGGCGACGAGGAGGCGCACCGCAAGCTGTCCGGCCTGCTGCGCTTCGGCGAGATCACCGTGGACATCACCCACGCCCGGCCGCTGATGGCGGCCATCGAGACGGTCCTGCCGACCGCCCCGCCCGACGTGGCGGCCTGGCTCGACCGTCTGCGCAGCGCCCTGGACGCCATCCGGCGCGAACCCGCGATCTATCTGATGGGGAGACGATTGACATGACCGATGTCGTATTCACGGTTGGGAACGTGCTGCGCGGCGACGACGGCGCCGGCCCGCTGCTGGCCCAGCTGCTCGACGAACTGCCGGCACCCGGCTGGACGGTGGTAGACGGCGAGGATGTTCCGGAGAACCACACCCATTACATCCGGACGCTGGCGCCGCAGCGGCTGCTGATCGTCGACGCCGCCGACATGGAACTGGCGCCGGGCGAGGTCCGCCTGATCGAGCAGGACAGCGTCGCCGAGCAGTTCATGGTGACCACCCACGCCATCCCGCTGAACTTCCTGATCGACAGCCTGAGGGAAACCGTGCCGGAAATCCTGTTCCTCGGCATCCAGCCGCAGGACACCAGCTTCTTCGCGCCGGTCACCAGCACGGTCCGCCTGTCGGTGGAGGCCGTCCACGACCGGCTGGTCCGCGGCGAGGGCTTCGACGCTTACGAGACGGTGGGCTGACGCGACATCCGGGGACAACTCAAGACAAGCGGAGGAAATTCGCCATGGCGGATCCTGCATCGAAAGACACACCGGTACTCGGCATGGACGCCTATTCGCCGGCCGAGATCCAGGACAAGGTCGAAAAGCTGGGGGTGAAGAAGGCGACGATGCCCTTCCTGCCCAGCTTCATGCTGGCTGTGGTCGCCGGCGGCGGCATCGGGCTGGGCGGCATGTTCTTCGTCATCGTGCTGGCCGACCCGGCGCTCAGCTTCGCGGTGCAGCGGGTGCTGGGCGGGCTGGTCTTCTCGCTCGGCCTCGCCATCGTCATGGTCGGCGGGGCGGAGCTGTTCACCGGCAACTGCCTGATCGTGATGGCACGGGCCAACGGCCAGATCTCGACGGCGCAGGTGCTGCGCAACTGGGCGACGATCTGGATCGGCAACGCGGTCGGCGCACTCGGCCTCGTCATCCTGATCGTCATGTCGCACCATACCGAGATGAACAACGGCGGCGTCGGCGCCGCGGTGCTGAAGCTCGCCATCGGCAAGATCGCACCGGACGCGGTGACCATCTTCTTCAAGGGCATCCTGTGCAACCTGCTGGTCTGCCTGGCGGTGTGGCTGGCCTATGCCGGCCGCACGGTGACCGACAAGATCGTGGCGCTGACCCTGCCGGTCGCGGCCTTCGTCGCCGCCGGCTTCGAGCACTGCATCGCCAACCTCTATTTCCTGCCGCTGGCCTATGTGCTGAAAGAGACGGGGCATGTGCCGACCGGGCTGGACGTGTCGATGATCACGGCGGGCGGCATCCTGCACAATCTGCTGTTCGCCACGCTGGGCAACATCGTCGGCGGCTCGGTGTTCGTCGGCGGCATCTATTGGCTGATCTACCGCAAGGGGCTGGGCGGCCTGACCCCGCTTCCGTCGCGCAAGGCGATGCCGGCGATGGGACAGCCGGCGGCCAATCATTGACGCAAGTGCCGACATGACCTCCGCGGGCCGGCATTGTCCGGCCCGTTGGTGTTTCGGGGAGCTCGGCTCGGGGCCTCAAGCCGGCGTCGCGACGCGCGACGGCACGGCATAGACAGTGAAGCGGCCCTCGCGCACGAAGGCGACGACCCCCACCCCCACCGTCGCGGCGAATCCGACGCACAGCGAGGTCGGGGCGGAGATGGCGGCGATCAGCGGGATGCCGGCGGCGGCCGTCTTGTGGACCATCTCGAAGGAACAGCGGCTCGACACCACGACGAAGCCGTCGGCCGGGTCGATGCCGGCGCGGGCGAGCGCGCCGATCAGCTTGTCGAGCGCGTTGTGGCGGCCGACATCCTCGCGGACGGCGACCAGATCCCCGTCGGGCCGGGCGAAACCGGCGGCGTGGACGGCGCCGGTCTGCCGGTTCAGGCTCTGGCCTGCCGGCAGTGCCGCCATGGCACGGCGGATCGCCTCCGGCGCGATGCTTGCGGTCGAGCGGACGGGATCGAGCGGCCGAAGGGTTTCCGCGAAGCTGTCGGTGCCGCAGCGTCCGCAGCCCGATCCACCCATCAGGTTGCGCTTGCGGCGCAGCAGGGCGGCGAGCCGCTCCACCGGCAGTTCCATGCGGATGCGGACACCATCCGTCAACTCGTCGACGCCGGTGATGGCGAGCTCGTCGGGAGTGCCGGCGATCCCCTCGCTGAGGGAAAAGCCGATGGCGAAATCCTCCAGGTCGGTGGGCGTCGCCAGCATGACGGCGAAGAGATCGCCGGCATAGACCAGCCCGACCGGCATCTCGTCGACGATGGCCTCCACCCGGCGGTCGATGCCCGATCCGGCGCAGACGGTTGCCGGCACCAGCCGGACACCGCGATGCGAAAGCGGATGCGCCAGGGAAAGCGCCGCGGTTGCCGGGGCCGTAAAGGCGGTTGCGTGATCCATGATGTGGCCGGAACCCTGGGGCTGTGGAGGACGAACTGTGAGGAACGGGCGCCGGCCAAGCGGTCCGTCACCGCGCACCGCCATAACGCCAAGCCTGGAGCATCGGTCCCGACGGACGGGATCGCCCGGCCCCCCATGGCCGGATTCTGCACGCCACCGATACGGAACGACATGCGACATTCCGGCTCACCTCGAATATTCATCGGTATTTTTCAAATAAAAATGAGTTATCGCCTCATGCAAATCTCTTATCAACCATATGATTCCGTATAAAATATCGTGATTTCCAATAAGTAACGAATTGCCATTCCTCATTTCCAATGCTATTCCTTGACGTATCGACTTTTCAAAGAATCGACCGATTCACCCCTGCTCCCGACAACGGCCACCGGATCCGGCATTCTGTCGGAACGGGCTTCCGGCCTTGCGCGGCGGAGAAGGACGATGCATGAGCTTTCACTGTGCGAACGGCTGCTGGACTTGCTGCAGGAGGAGTCGCGCCGCCACGCCTTCCATCGGGTCACGCGGATCCGGTTGGCGGTGGGACGGTTCGCCTGTGTCGATCCGGACGCCCTGCGTTTCGCCTTCGACGTGGTCCGGCGCGATACGCTGGCCGAGGGCGCGGCGGTCGACATCGATCAGCCGCCCGGCCTGGTCTGGTGCGAGGATTGCGCGCGGGAGAGG